>JBBSUX010000135.1:0-9225 GCA_038234045.1 Burkholderiales bacterium | reverse complement strand
CAGCTCGCGCGCGACGTTCTGCGAGTGCTCGCACATGGCAGCTGCAATGCCCTGTCCGCGTGCCTCGGGTGCCACCATGTAGCCGCAATTGCAGACGTGGCTGCCGGCGCCAGCATGGTTGGTCTTGAGGTAATAGCTGCCGAGGATGCGGCCCTCTTCATCCACCCACACAAAGGTTTTGCGCGGTGCATCGATCCATGCGGCGCGGGCGGCATCCATACCGATATCGCGCGGATAGGCGTAGGTATCGCCTGCTTCCGCGATCTGCCGGAAGAACGGCCAGATACCGGTGAAATCGTCGGGAGTGGCTTCGCGCAGCGTCATGGGGAAGTCGTTTCTAACCCCAAACCCGCTCGACGGCATCCCAGGCACTCGCCACCACCGGCTCCGCGGCGCGGTTGCGGCGGCAGGCGAACACCAGCACGCAATCGAGCGCCACCTGGTCGGCCACCACCAGCCCGCCGGCCTGCGCTTCGCGAATGGCGGTGGAATCCCGCAGCAACGACAAGCCGACGCCACTTTTCACCAGATCGAGCATGCTTGATTCCTGGTCCACCAGCGCCACCCGCTGCGGCTCGATGCCAGTGAGCGAGCCGGGTCCGAACACCCGGGCCAGGAGCCGGTGGTGTGCCGATGCGGGTGGCGTGTCCAGCCAGGGGAGCGCCGCCAGTGCCGACCAGCCGCGGCCCTGCACCTGCGGCCCCCAGCCAGCCGGCGCGACGACGCGGTAGCTGAACCGGGTGAGCGCGCGTGCCTGCAGCTCTTTTGCTATCACGAGTGAAGCTGAATGCGCTTTATCTGAAATCGGTTGAGGCATATTTCGTTGTGAATTTATTCGCAGTGGAAGGGCGCGACCACCCTCCACAAGCGGACCCCCTGCGGCAGTCGCGTCGGCCAGAGCGCTCGGGTCCGCCAGGCCATAACCCACGTCGAGCGTTCCGGTGACCAATTGCGCCAGCACGTCGCCGCTCATGCTCTGCCGCAGCTCGGTTGCAATCTGCGGCGCGGCCTCCACGAGTTCTTTGAGGAAGGCACCGAGCCGGGTGAAACCCGGATCGAGGATGGTGCCGATGCGCAGGGTGCCGCGCACCGTCTCCTGCAAGCGCTCTGCGGCCTGCCCTACGTCGCGCACGGCGGCAAGCGCTCGATCAGCCAGCGGAAGTAGCGCCGCGCCATCGCGCGTCAGCACCAGGCCCTGCGGCGTTCGGCGAAACAGCACCAGGCCGAGTTGCTGGCCAAGCGCCTTTAGCTGCAGGCTTACTGCGGGTTGCGACAAATGGAGTCGCTCAGCCGCGCGCGAAACACCGCCTTCGCGCGCCACGGCGACGAAAGCGCGCAGCGCTGCGAGATCGGGGCCGGCACTGCGCGAGGTTTGCATATTTGGAATTCTAATGATGCGCTTTGAAGCATCTGATTGGCTTTTTGCTCGCCCATGCTGGACACTTGAGGTTTTGGCATGGGGCAATCACATGAGCAGCACAAATATCGAACACTTCATCGGTGGACGCCGTCAGGCCAGCCTGTCGCCCCGCGCAACGGGCGCCACGCAGGATGTGACCAACCCCGCCACCGGCGCTGTCTCGGGCAAGGTGTCGCTCGGATCCGCTGCTGATATCGATGCCGCTGTGCAGGCAGCCAAAGCTGCTTTCCCGCGCTGGGCCGATACGCCGCCGATCCGGCGCGCCCGCGTGATGTTCAAGTTCCTCGAACTGCTCAACCGCGATCGCGATGCTTTGGCGCATGCCATCACCGCAGAGCATGGCAAGGTGTTCAGCGACGCGCAGGGCGAAGTCGCGCGCGGAATCGACATCGTGGAATTCTCCTGCGGCATCCCGCAATTGCTCAAAGGCGATTTCACCGAGCAGGTCAGCACGAATATGGACAACTGGACGCTGCGCCAACCGCTTGGCGTGGTGGCGGGAGTCACGCCGTTCAACTTCCCGGTGATGGTGCCGATGTGGATGTACCCGGTCGCGATCGCTGCCGGCAACACCTTCATCCTGAAGCCCAGCCCGATCGACCCGACCGCCTCGCTGATGATGGCCGAGCTGCTGAAGGAAGCGGGGCTGCCCGACGGTGTCTTCAACGTGGTGCAGGGCGGCAAGGAAGCCGTCGATGCGCTGCTGGAGCATCCCGACATAAAAGCGGTGAGCTTTGTCGGATCAACCCCCATCGCCCAGCACATTTACGAAACCGGCGCACACCATGGCAAACGGGTGCAGGCGCTTGGCGGCGCCAAGAACCACATGGTGGTGATGCCCGATGCCGACATCGAGCAGGCGGTCGACGCGCTGATCGGTGCGGGCTACGGTTCGGCCGGCGAGCGTTGCATGGCGATCAGCGTAGCGGTGCTGGTGGGCGACGCAGCCGACAAACTGCTGCCAGCGCTCATCGAGCGCACCAAGGCGCTGAAGATCCTCAATGGTGAAAACGCGGCCGCCGAAATGGGCCCGATCGTCAGCCGCGCCGCGCACCAGCGCATCACTGACTACATCGGAATTGGCGAGCAGGAAGGCGCGAAGCTGCTGGTGGATGGCCGCTCGTTTAACGGCTCAGTAGCAGGCGAAGGTTGTGCGGACGGTTTCTGGATGGGCGGCACTTTGTTCGACCACGTCACGCCTGAAATGCGCATTTACAAGGAAGAAATCTTTGGCCCGGTACTCGCCTGCGTGCGTGTGAAGGATTTTGGCGAAGCCGTGCAGCTGATCAACGACCATGAATTTGGCAACGGCGTTTCGTGCTTCACCCGCGACGGCCATGTGGCCCGCGAATTCGGCCGTCGCATCCAGGTGGGCATGGTCGGCATCAACGTGCCGATCCCGGTGCCGATGGCCTGGCACGGCTTTGGCGGCTGGAAGAAAAGCCTCTTCGGCGACATGCATGCCTACGGCGAAGAAGGTGTGCGCTTCTATACAAAACAGAAGTCGATCATGCAGCGCTGGCCCGAAAGCATCGGCAAGGGCGCCGAGTTCGCGATGCCTACGGCGAAATAAGACCACCCCCGACTCTCGTGCATTGCGTGTCACTCGCATCCCCCCTCAAAGGGGGCGCTCCCAGTGGTCCGGCAAAGCGGGTCCCACGGGAGCCCTCGCGAAATTCATGGGGATGGGTTGGGGAACAAGGGGGGCGAGACAAGTGAGTAACGACACCACCTTCGATTACGTTGTCATCGGCGCAGGAACTGCGGGCGCATTGGTGGCCAACCGGTTGAGCGCCGATGCGCGACGCCGTGTGCTGCTGATCGAAGCGGGCCGGCGCGACGATTACCACTGGATCCATATTCCGGTGGGCTACCTCTACTGCATCGGCAATCCACGCACCGACTGGCTTTACCAGACAGAGCCCGATGCCGGCCTCAACGGTCGCAGTCTGCGTTACCCGCGCGGCAAGACGCTGGGCGGCAGCTCCAGCATCAACGGCATGATCTACATGCGCGGCCAAGCGCGCGACTATGACAACTGGGCCACCTTTACGGGCGACGATGCCTGGCGCTGGGACCAGGTGCTGCCGGCCTTCATGCGCCATGAGGACCACTACAAGGGTGGCGATGCGCTGCATGGCGCACGGACTGGCGGCAAGGTGCCGTCGCTGAAAGAGCGCGAGAAGGTAACGCGGGCACATCCTGTACGCGCGATGGGCGGCGAATGGCGGGTGGAAAAGCAGCGGCTGCGTTGGGACGTGCTCGACGCCTTCTCGCAAGCCGCGCAACAGGCGGGCATTCCCGCAAGCGACGACTTCAATCGCGGTAACAACGAAGGCGTGGGCTACTTCGAGGTCAATCAGAAGAACGGCTGGCGCTGGAACAGCGCCAAGGCCTTCCTGCGGCCCGTTTGCTACGGGCGTCCGAACTTTGAGCTGTGGACAGGTGCTCACGCGTCGCGCTTGCGTCTGAAGCGCGAAGCAGACGGCCACGTCGTGTGTACCGGTGTCGACGTATGGACCGGGCACGAAATGGTCGCGGTGGAAGCGGAATGCGAGGTCATCCTCACAGCCGGCAGCATCAATTCGCCGCAGCTTTTGCAGCTCTCGGGTATCGGCCCGGCGCCGCTGCTGCAGAAGCACGGCATTGACGTGATGTGCGACCTGCCGGGCGTGGGCGAAAACCTGCAGGATCACCTGCAGATCCGCTCGGTCTACAAGATCGACCGCATCGGGCGCGCCCATGCCTCCCTCAACACCATGGCGGGAAACCTCTGGGGCAAGGCGCGCATCGGACTCGAATATGCGTTGAAGCGTACCGGCCCGATGAGCATGGCGCCTTCGCAGTTAGGCGCTTTTACGCGCAGCTCGCCCGACCAGCCCTGGCCCAACATCCAGTACCACGTGCAACCGCTGTCGCTCGAAGCTTTCGGCGAGCCGCTGCACAGCTTCAGCGCCTTTACCGCAAGCGTCTGCAACCTGAACCCGACGAGCCGCGGCAGCGTGCGCATCCGCTCGTCAAAATTTTCCGATGCACCGGCTATCGCGCCAAATTACCTCGCTACCGCGGAAGACCGCCAGGTGGCTGCCGACTCTTTGCGCGTGACGCGCCGCATCGTTGCGCAACCTGCACTCGCCAAGTGGAACCCGCAGGAATGGAAACCCGGCGTGCAGTATCAGACCGACGAAGATTTGGCGCGGCTGGCGGGCGACATCGCCACCACCATCTTCCATCCGGTGGGCACCACCCGCATGGGGCCGGACGGCGACCCGATGGCCGTGGTGGATTCACGTCTGCGTGTGCGTGACGGCCAAGGCGGCGTTGTCGAAGGCCTGCGCGTGGTCGATGCTGGTGTGATGCCCACCATCACCAGTGGCAATACCAACAGCCCCACGCTGATGATTGCCGAGATGGCAGCGGCCTGGATTGCCCAGGACGCGAACGGCTGAAGCGGCTGATCACCGGCGATGCGCTGGGGCCAACGGCGGGTTAATCCTATGCACCAACGCCGTGCGCAGCCTTTAAAGTGGTCGCACTCGCGGGCTGGTCATGAACCGGCTTGCCGGGGCGGAGATTGAGGAGACAAACTCATCACTGAAGCTGGCAAACAGCAGCATGAACAACGACAAGCGGCCCTGCCGCAACCGTCCAAAAGCATCCGCCTGAGATGCACCAGATTTTTCTAGACGCCCCACGGGGCGTCTTTTTTTTGGGCCGCTCCTGCCCATATTTCATGCACTATTAGCGCACCTCACGCTGTGCTTATAAGCGCTATCAGCTATCTTTTTAGGACTCTCGAAAGTGATGTGAGCAGGAGCACCTCCAGCCATGACTTCGTTCTCACTCGCTTCGCACAATCGCTGCGATGCTATGGCGATGGCAGTTCCACATCCATCACCTGTCGCGGCGTACCGATCGGCGCTGCGGATTTTCCGAGCCGTGTGGCGGCCATATCCGCTTCGCTCGGATACTGGCCGAGCAACCAGTAGTCGAAGATGCGCCGGGCAATAGGCGCTGCAGCGCCGGAACCCCAACCGGCGTTCTCCACGACCATCGACACTACGATCTTCGGGTTGTCTGCGGGGGCGTAAGCGGTGTAAAGGGCGTGGTCGCGCTGACGCTCCTCAAGCGCCTTGGAGTTGTATTTGGTGTTCTTCGCCTGCGTAACGGCCTGCGCCGTGCCGGTCTTTCCAGCCGAGACGTAGCCGGCACCGGCGAACGCGGCTTTTGAGGTACCGCCAGTGGTGACCGCAATCATCCCACCGCGGACTGCCGCCAGATTGGCAGATTTGAAGTGCAGATCCACCGCCGCCGGCTGGGGAACAGGCACTGCCTTATCGCTGCCCGGCTCGCGCACAGCGCTCACAACATGCGGGGTGCGGCGAATGCCACCGTCTGCAAGGATCGAAGTCGCTTCGGCGAGCTGCAGCATGGTGAAGGCGTTGTAGCCCTGACCGATGCCGAGCGATGTGGTTTCGCCCGCATACCATTTGCGCTGATCGGTCCGCTTGTAGGCGTTTCGCTTCCATTCGGTGCTTGGCAGCACGCCGCGCAGTTCGCCGCCCAGATCGATTCCGGTGATCTGGCCGAAGCCGAGCGGCGCCATGAAATCGTGGATGGCATCCACGCCCATCTCGTTGGCGAGCGAATAGAAATACACATTCGACGACAGCATGATGGCGCGCTGCAGGTCGACAGAACCCAGATAACCGTCAGGGGTGCCGAAGCGATGGCCGGCAAAGATGTAGTAGCCAGGATCATTGATGACCGTGGCCGGCGTGCGCCGGCCGGTTTCCAGCGCGGCGAGGCCCATGAACGGCTTGTAGGTGGAGCCGGGAGGATAGGTGCCGCGCAACGCCCGGTTGAGCAAAGGCTTGTCGGGCGAATCATTGAGCGCCGACCAGTTTTCCTGGTCGATCCCGTCGACGAAGAGATTGGGGTCGAACGTGGGCTTGCTGACCATTGCCAGCACTTCTCCGGTTTGCGGATCGAGCGCCACCAGGGCTCCGCGCCGGTCGCCGAACAGATCCTCGATCATCTTCTGCAATTTGATGTCGAGCGAGAGCACTACGGTCGCGCCCGAAGTTGCCGGATGACTCGCCAGCATGCGCACGGCGCGCCCGCCGGCCGAGGTTTCCATCTGCTCGACACCCGTTTTGCCGTGCAGTTCGCTCTCGTAGCTCTGCTCGACTCCGAGTTTGCCGATATGGTCGGTGCCGCGGTAGTTGGCGGCTTCATCGGAATCGTCGATCGCGTCCTTTTCTTTTTGGTTGATGCGGCCGATGTAGCCCACCACATGGCTGGCCACTTCACCGAAGGGGTAGCTGCGAAACAGTCGGGCCTTGATCTCGACCCCGGGGAAACGAAAGCGCTGTGCCGCGAAGCGCGCTACTTCTTCGTCAGTCAGCCGCGTGCGCAGTGGGACGGACTCGAAATTGCGCGACTCATCCAGCAACTTCTTGAATCGGCGTCGTTCGCGCGGTGTGATTTCGACAATGCGTGAAATGCGGTCGATCTCCGCATCCAGATTCTTTACTTTGGAGGGCGTGACCTCCAGCGTGTAGGCGGAATAATTGGTGGCAAGCACCTCACCGTTGCGGTCGACGATCAGCCCGCGGTTGGGCACTATCGGCACCACGGCTGTCCGGTTGTTCTCGGCCTGCTCGGCCAGATCCGCATGCCGGCTTATCTGCAGATAGGCCAGCCGGCTGGCAACCAGGCCAAACGCCACGAGCACAACGCCCACCACCGCCCAGATGCGGCGACGAAAACGGGCGACGTCAGCGCCGGTGGTGCGAATTTCGTTCATGGTGCAGATTGGACGTGCCAGCTCACAGCGGCCGGTTCTCGTCCGGGTCAGGTGGCCTTCGCTGCGGCGCCAGCAGCAGGTACGAAGCGATCGGCCAGAGCAGAGTATTCACCAATGGCGCAATGAAGATGGAAAGCCCGGGAAAGACCCCGCCGGCAACCACGCGTATCGCAACTTCGAGCGCCTCTGCGCCAAAGAAAAACGGCAGCAAATACAGCGTCTGCCCCGGCGTTTCCAGCCACAGCAAACGGCGTTGCAGCGCCTGCACCGCGAAGACGATCAAGGTATAGGCAAGCGCATGCTGGCCCAGCAACGCGCCGAACTGCACGTCGATGCACAGTCCCAGCACGAAAGCGATTCCCATGCCGATGCGACGAGGCTGCTGCAGCGCCCAGAACACGACGAGCACCAGCAAGGGATCGGGCATCCAGGGCGTTCGTCCGATCGGTGTCAGGGTGATCATCAGCCCGACGAGCAATGTCACCCAAATGAAAACCGGATTAACCGGCAGCAGCAACTGATCTCCGGAACGCTTGTTCATGGCCGCACCCCTGCTTCGGCCTTTGACGGGGCCGATGCCCTTGCGCGAGGGCGTGCGCGAGGAGGAGCCGGCCTGTCACCCGCATCGTCACGGGCTGCCGTAGCCGCTTGTGCGGGAGATTTTTTGGCAGAGCCGGACGATGTCCGGTGGGTCGCCGAAGCTTCCTTGCCGTGGTTGGCTGCAGCGCTGTGACCGGCCGGAACAATAGGTTTTTTATCAGCCGCGGCCTGGCGAGTGGGCGCCGGCGGAGCTGCCGCCCCGCCAGGCTTCGCAGCGGCGGTAGCAGCTGCCCCCAGACCAGTCGCTGTGGCGGCTGTGGCGCCAACCTCCGCCTTTGCACCCTTCGAGCCCTTCTTGCTGCCGGCAGCATCCGCAGAGGCTGGGCTGCCTGGAAGCTGCGCGAACTGATCCGTCAGTGGCTTGAGCACCATGACATGCCGCGCGCCATGCACCCGGGCAAGTGGCACGCAGCGGATCTTTGCAAATGCGGTGTCACTGCGCCGTTCGACCATGTCGACGCGCGCCACAGCCAGACCCGCGGGATAGACACCATCGACACCGCTGGTGGTGAGCAGATCGCCCTTCTGCACATCCGCATCGCCCGGCATGAATCGCAACTCGAGGGCGCCGTCCGACCCCCCGGCCGGATCACCGAACGCAACGCTGCGCTCACCCGTGCGGCTGTTGAGGACCGGGATGGCAAATTCACGGTCGATCACCAGCGTCACCTCGGCCAGGAACGGGTAGACGCGCGTCACCTGCCCCAGCACGCCGAGCTCGTCAATCACTGGCGAACCCAGAGCGACGCCCTGCGTCATGCCGCGGTCGATGACAACGCGGCGGGTGTAGGGATCGGGTGCGTCGTACAGCACCTCTGCCACCTGCTCGGGCGCCGCAACGCGGTCCCGGAGTCCGAGCAGACCGCGCAGGCGCTCGTTCTCCAGCATGAGCTCCTCGACCTGACTGGAGCGCTGGGCCTGCTCCAGCAACTGGCGCCGCACCGTGTCTTCGCTCTCCTGCACGGAGCGGATGGTGTCGAAATACGCGCCCGATCGCCGCACCAGCGCGACCGGTTGCGTAACCAGCCACTGCACCGGGTAGAGCACGGTCGAAATGGCCGAGCGCAATGGAGGAGTAATACCCAGGCGCGCGTCCGCCACCATCAGGAAGAGCGAGAGCGCCGTGAGAAACACGACAGTGGACAACGCGGAAGGGCCATGCCGGAAGAACGGCGGCGCTCTGCGGTCCAGGGTTCCCAGGGGCATGTTCGGAAAACGGGGGTATCGCGCACGACTGCGCAACAGCAGGAATGGAAGCGGGACGAAACGGGGTGGGCGGGGCGGCTGCACCCGGCATCCGGTCGAAAGACCGGCGACTGTCGATGATAGGCGAGGCGCCGCCGCCGGGAAAGCTCTGAGTCTTGCGCTCTCGTGCTTATTCGCTCGTGAAGATGCT
>JBBSUX010000134.1:0-9230 GCA_038234045.1 Burkholderiales bacterium | reverse complement strand
CGAAATACCTTGGGACGAGATCGCATTCCACACGGTGCGCGATACCTTGCACCATTACTTTGAAGATCGTCGTCGCGGCAGCTTCGACTTCCACCAGCTCGACATCGGTTGAAATTCATCATGAAATAGGCCTTTAGCGCTTATTCAGTAATCGCTACCAGCTCTTATCTATATAGCGATACATGATGATGTTGCAGGCGGCGAGGCACCGCTTCAAACCAGCCCGACATCCTGCGGCCGGGCACCCGGAAACACCCGCGCGATCCGTGCATCGTCCAGCCCGTAGATGCGCTTGAAGACGCCGCCCAGTACCGAGCGGTATTCGTTGAGCACCGGGAAATCGCGGTTCTGGTTCAGCGTGCCGGCATCTACCCGCACCTGCTCGCCGGCGATGCGGCCGCCACGCACCTTGCCGCCCGCCACCCAATACGTGGTGCCGTGCCCATGATCGGTTCCGCGCGTGCCGTTCTCTCGGAAGGTGCGGCCAAATTCCGATACCACCACCACTACCGTCTTGTCCCATGCCGGCTGGCCCATCTCCTGCGCGAAGGCATCGATGCCGCCGCCGAGGTTGCGCAGCAAATTGGCGAGCTGACCCTGCGCT
The DNA here is from genome assembly GCA_038234045.1 of Burkholderiales bacterium. GTDB lineage: Bacteria > Pseudomonadota > Gammaproteobacteria > Burkholderiales > Burkholderiaceae_C > JBBSUX01. The sequence goes on along the minus strand of JBBSUX010000134.1, from coordinate 8,626 downwards.
CCGCCCTGGTTCACATGCGTGTCCCAGCCGCCCACGTCGATGAAGCCAAGGTTGAAGCGCTCCCGCATCAACACCGCCATGCGACGGGCTTCCAGCTCGAAACCCTTTGCGGTCAATGCCTTGCGGCTGGCGGCGTCCATTTCAGCCTCGCGCGCCGCGATGCCGGGGCTGCGCGGAGTATCCATTCCCATCGACGAACCCGTGGGGTCGACGGCCAGTGGCTGGCTTGCCATCGCAGCGTCGCGGTCGCGCATGGCATCAGCCTCCTGCGCAACGGTCTGCCGCAGCTCGAACCCTTCGGAAATGAGCGATGCGAAGCGGGTGCCCCGGTACATCTGCGCCAGACGGTCGGCCTCGCCGGGCTTGAACGCTGCGCGCCCGGAGCCTTTGAGCGACACATTGGGAACCTCGACCGGCCCGCGCAGGGAAGCCGGCAATCCATCGGTAAAAGCGACCGGGAGCGCCACCCCGCCCATTGCGCCGGCGAGCCGGTTCAGAAATCCGGTACCTCGCAAGGCGCTGGCTCCTGCGCGGTTGCTGTCGCTCGCGAGCGGCAGACCCGCTTCGATACTGTCCTGCGTTTCAAAATGGCTACGGGAGAGATCCATGGTTCCGGCGAAAGGCAACGCTGCGAGCTGGCCCGATTGCCAAAGCGGCAGCAAACCCGCTCCGAGTGCGGGATGCAAGGCCCAATCCGAGCTTCCTCGCAAAGCCAGTGCGCCCGGCGTTTGCGCTTGCGCACCGACGCCTGCCGGTCGCGCGATCGCAATGGTCGGCCGCGACTGGTAATAGAAATCGCTGGACACCGGGACCAGGACGTTGGCTGCGTCATAGCCACCGCGCAGGAACACCAGCAGGAATTTTGCATCGCTCGCAGTTGGCATTGCAGCCACCCGGGAGCTGATGGCGGGAAGGCCAGCGGCAAACGCCGCGGCGGTAATGTGGCGGAGGCTTTCGCGGCGCTGCATGGTGCTGTCCTTGAATACGTGGGGGTCGACGTGCAAAAAAAGCGCGGTTCAGCGCTGCATCCATTCGGGCGAAGCCAGCAGCAGCGTGTTCCATTCAGCACGCGATTTGGCGGTTGCAAGCGCTTCACGCGTTGGCGCGCCCAGCCGTGGGGCGACCGAGGTCTGGAAAAACGTACCGTCGAGCTTTGGCGGCTCGGCCGGCGAACCGGGCTGAAAGTCGCCAAAAAGCGCCGAACGACCAGAGCCGATCGCGCGGCCGATTTCGAAGCGCTTGACCATTTGTCCGGAACTCGCCCACGCCGCCTCGGTGAGCGGGTAGCCATCGGGCGTCACCCGGCCATAGAGCGGCTCGCCAAGTTGGCGCAACCAGTTGAGTGCCGGCTCTACCGTGACGATGGGTTGCCCTTCCTGTGCCAGACGAATCGATGAGACGACGTACACCATCGGATCCTTCAGCTTGCCGCCGTTTGGCGACGCGACCGCCTCGCTCATTTCGGGCGAAAGGAAGAGCGCACGCAGAACTTCGGAGACATCGCCATCGGTGCGCGTGAATCGATCGGCAAGCCGGTCAACGAGGGCTGGGGGCGGCGCGTCCGACACAAAATAGGTCGCAAGCTGGATGGCGATATGCCGGGCAGTCGCCGGGTTCTTGCTGAGGAGATCGACGGCCTCCTCCGACTCGGCGAAACCAGCGGGCGCGATCGTGCGGCCCAGCAACTGTTTGCTGCCATCGTCGTGACGCCGAGGATTGAACTGGAACAAGCCCTTCGTTACCAGCTCCGGCTGCAGGGCGGGTGGCAGGCGCAATGGCTCACCACGGCGATCGATACCGACGCCGGTTAAAACGCGCGCCATCTCTTGCACATCCTGCTGGCTGTAGCTGGAGCCGCTCGGCCCACCGGAGACACCCAGCGTGTGCAGCTCCATCAGTTCGCGGGCGTAGTTTTCGTTGACATGACCGGCAGCGCTCTGGATGTTGTCCAGGTAATCCAGCATCGCCGGCGCCGTCAACGTCGCCATCAGCAGGTCGCGAAAACGGCCGAGCGCGTGGGGGCGGATCGTCACATTCTCATAGTCCGGGATCAGCCAGCGCACAGAGCCCTTGCCGCCGTAGATGCTGAAGTGGTTCAGCCAGAACCAGGTCATCTGCTCACGCAACTGCGCGGGCGACATGACCGCCCGCAATAGTTGCCGCTGCTCAGCCTGGCGCACCAACTCGTTACCCGATCGGCGCAAAACCTTGTGTGCCTGCAGGCGCGTGGCATCGTCTGGCAAAGCCTTGATGCGCTGCTGCTCCAGTTGGTACGCACGAAAACTGGCGTCGGTGGTGGTTGCGAGTGCGGGCAAACCCGCGATGGCGGCGGCGAGCGCTGGCGTGTCAAGCGCCGGCATGGAAAGCTGTTCATCCAGGAATCGCTTGCGCCCGAGCTGCTGCAGTCGTGCAGCCGACACGGCATCTGCGCTGAAACTTGTGCGCGCCAGCCAACGTTGGTCTGCGAGAAGGTCTTTGCCAACGACTCCTTCGCTGCGCTGGATTCGCTTCGCGGGCATAACGACAACACCGGGAGTGGCCACCTCATGCGCAAGGACCTGAACGCCCAGCCCGGCACCAGCGCAGGCCGCTGTGACCGTTCGGAGCCACTGACGACGTCCGACGCTGGCAGGTATTGCAGAGGGGTTCATGGCTGGCAACAACGGTAGTTGAAAGATCCCTGAATATGACGCTGCAGGCCTACTGCCGGTTCGCCATCCATTGCAAGCGCCAGGTAAAGCTTGGCCCTGGATGGTCAACTCAAAGCGCCGCGTCGGTATCCCCTGATCGCCAGACGGCGCGCTTGTGCATCACGGAATTGAACAGAGCTGACCCGGTTAATCCGTGCATCCAGTCGCGCACGAACCTCGGCGGAGAAGTATTGAACCAATCGGGATCGACCGCTGCGAACTGGCGGACAAAGGGCAAGATCGCCATATCAGCGACTGAGGGTGTGTCACGCAGCAAATAGGCCTGTGCCGCAAGGCGGGCCTCCATCGGCGCGAGCATCAGCCGGACAGCTTCGTCGCGATAGAAAACAGCAGGATGTGCAGGGAATCGCTCTGCGTACTTGTAGTGATCGAGCCAGTTCTTGAATGGCCCGTCGTTCAGCGCGACGAGTGCCTCAACCTCTGCACGTTCGTCCGGGCGGATCCAGCCTTCGGGATCATTCACCGACAGCGCCCACTGCATGATCGCAAGACTTTCCGCCAGCACCGATCCGTCCTGCAGGACCAGGATCGGCACGGTCGCCTTGGGCGAAAGCGTGACGAGCTCAGCCGGCTTGTTTCGCAGGTCCACCTCCCGCGAAACGAACGGTATGCCGGCGACCCTGAGCGCGAGGCGAGCTCGGATCGCGTAGGGGCAACGGCGAAATGAATACAGGACCGGCAAGCGGGGTTGTGAGAAACGGAGGTGCACGTTTCCGATACCTTCACCCGTGCCGATGCGCTCATCCGGGTTGGAAATGGCTTGTTCTTTCACTTCGCATCACCCATGCATCGACGCCTCAAATCAAAAAACCCCGGCAATGCCAGATCGCCGGGGATTTGGCCATGCTGCCCATCAGGGACAGCCGGCGTAGGCGTCCTTACATGTGGTCGATCATGACCTGACCAAAACCCGAGCAGCTCACCTGCGTCGCGCCTTCCATGAGCCGGGCGAAATCGTAGGTGACTTTCTTGCTGGCAATGGATTTTTCCATCGAGCTGATGATCAGGTCGGCTGCTTCGGTCCAGCCCATGTGGCGCAACATCATCTCAGCGGAGAGGATCTCGGAACCTGGGTTCACGTAGTCTTTGCCAGCGTACTTCGGCGCCGTGCCGTGGGTCGCTTCGAACATGGCGATCGTGTCGCTGAGGTTGGCGCCGGGAGCGATGCCGATTCCACCCACCTGCGCAGCGAGAGCGTCGGAGACGTAGTCGCCGTTGAGGTTCAACGTAGCAATCACGCTGTATTCAGCCGGGCGCAACAGGATTTGCTGCAGGAAAGCATCGGCAATGCTGTCCTTGATGGTGATTTCCTTGCCGGATTTCGGATTTTTGAGCCTCATCCATGGGCCGCCGTCGATCAGCTCTGCACCAAACTCCTTTTGCGCCAGACCGTAGGCCCAATCACGGAAGCCACCTTCGGTGAACTTCATGATGTTGCCCTTGTGCACGATCGTCACGCTGGGTTTGTCGTTGTCGAGTGCGTATTGGATGGCCTTGCGCATCAAGCGCTCGGTGCCTTCCCGCGACACCGGCTTCACGCCGATGCCGGAGGTATTGGGGAAACGGATCTTGTTGACGCCGAGCTCCTCCTGCAGGAACTTGATCAGCTTTTTCGCCTTGTCGGATTCCGCCTCGAACTCGATGCCGGCGTAGATGTCTTCAGAGTTCTCACGGAAGATCACCATATTGGTTTTTTCCGGCTCACGCACCGGACTGGGCACGCCCTTGAAGTACTGGATCGGACGCAAGCAGACGTAGAGGTCGAGTTGCTGGCGCAGTGCCACATTCAGTGAACGAATGCCACCGCCGACTGGTGTCGTCAGCGGGCCCTTAATCGAGATAACGTAGTCGCGCACGGCTTCGAGCGTTTCTTCTGGCAGCCAGACGTCGGGTCCGTAGACCTTGGTCGATTTTTCGCCGGCGAAGACCTCCATCCAGTGGATCTTCTTCTTGCCAGCGTAGGCCTTGGCAACCGCAGCATCGACCACCTTCAGCATCACCGGAGTGATGTCCTTACCGGTTCCATCACCCTCGATGAACGGGATGATGGGCTCGTCCGGCACATTCAGAGAATTGTCGGCGTTGACGGTGATCTTCTGACCTTGGGCGGGCACTTTGATGTGCTGGTAAGACATAGAAAGACTTCTCTGATGGGGGATTGAATCGCCGAGTGTCGCTGGAGGACTGCGGGATTAAAGGCAAATTTATTCTATTCCTTCGGGAATCGGCTGCTTGATGTCAACGCCCTGCTCCAACCGAGCGTTTCCGACGCACCGTCGAACCGCGATGGCAATCGAAACATGAGACCAACACCTCCATGAACAAGCTTCTCGCCACCCTCGTCATCGGCCTTTTCGCCGCTGTTTCCGCCGCCGGCGCCGCCACGCTGCCTTCGAAGCATGCGCACGCGCGCCACCAGTCCAAAGCCAGTGCTCATGCCAAGGCACACCATGGCCACAAACACATGACAAAGGCTCATTCCATCAAGGGCCAGCGAAAAATGGCATTGCACCAGGGTCACAAACACCTCGCTCGCAAAGCCTGACTGAGAGACCCAGCGCGGCATCAGTGATTGCAGCGAAAGCGAAACTCGAGCCCATGCATTTCCAGCAATTTTTAATTTGTGCATGGGCTCGGCGCGGGACGGTCTTGGCCTCTGCCGTCTTCTGCATTGCCGCTGCCGCGCAGGGTGACGAGCCCCAGACCGATCTGCCGCGAACCACGATCACAACTGGCATCTACCAGATCGACGCTCAAGTGGCAGCATCGCCCGAGCGACGAGAGATCGGGTTGATGTTTCGCAAAACGATGCCGCAGCAGGAAGGGATGCTTTTCGTTTTTGAGCAGCCTGGCACGCAATGCTTCTGGATGAAAAACACCTTGATTCCGTTGACAGCCGCATTTGTGGCGGATGACGGGACCATCGTCAACCTTGCGGACATGAAGCCAGAAACCACTGATTCGCACTGCTCCGGCAAGCCCGTCCGCTATGTGCTCGAAATGAATCAGGGATGGTTCGCACGCAAGGGGGTGAAGGCTGGAGCGAGGTTGACCGGGCCCGCTTTCGGTACGCGACCGTGAACGGAACACGCAATTGAAAAAGCCGGCGGTTGCCGGCTTTTTCAATGATGGAACGTCTGCACGCGCCGATGAGCGCTCTCAGCCGAAATTGGCCTCGGCAAACTTCCAGTTAGCAAGCTTCTCAAGGAAGGTTTCGACAAACTTCGGCCGTGCATTGCGGTAGTCGATGTAGTAGGCATGCTCCCAAACGTCGACCGTCAGGATCGCCTTGTCGGTGGTGGTCAAAGGCGTTCCTGCTGCACCGGTGTTGACGATATCCACAGAGCCGTCGGGCTTCTTCACCAGCCATGTCCAGCCGGAACCGAAATTACCGACCGCTGATTTGGTGAAGGATTCCTTGAACGACGCGAAGCTGCCCCACTTGGCTTTGATGGCATCCGCCAGGGGGCCGGATGGCTCGCCGCCAGCGTTGGGCGCCATGCAGTTCCAAAAGAAGGTGTGGTTCCACACCTGGGCTGCATTGTTGTAGATACCGCCAGATGCATTCTTGATGATCTCTTCAAGCGGCATCGACTCAAATTCGGTGCCTTTTTGCAGATTGTTGAGGTTCACCACATATGCGTTGTGATGCTTGTCGTGGTGATATTCGAGCGTCTCGCGGGAATAGCTCGGAGCGAGTGCGTCCATCGAATAGGGCAGGGGCGGCAGGATGTGTTCCATGAGGGGTCCTTCAAACGGGCGTTGTAAAAAAATTATTGTGTAAGTTGTATCACGTCTGCCCGGCCAGCACCGAAAGCGCTAGTTCGCCTTCTGCCAAGGTCGCTTGCAAGATCTCGCCCGGGTTGACCCCGGCTGCGCGCCGCACCACCTTTCCGCTGGAATCGTGCAACACGGCATATCCCCGCTGGAGAACCTGCCGGGGATCGAGCATTTCCAGCCGGATCGCGGCCCGATCGAATCGCTCTCTATTCGCTTGCATTCGCCGCAACAAAGAGGCAGGAACAAGTGCTTCGCCGTTACGTTGCGTTTCCGAAAATCGGGTCAGTCGATGGCGTGCTGCATAGTCAAGCGCCTGTGCCAACTGATCGACATCCCTCCTTTTTCGGGACAATTCCGCGGATGGACGCCCCAGCCGCCCCGATAAGCCGTCCAGGCTTTGCCCAAGGCGATCCGTCAACCTGAATGCGCTCTTTTCCAAGACACCCTCAATGAGCAACAGCGCGTCTACCCATGTCTGGCGCGTTGGAGCAGCCAGCTCCGCCGCTGACGTGGGCGTCGGGGCGCGTAAGTCGGCTGCGAACTCAACCAGCGTGAAATCCGTTTCGTGGCCAATACCGGCGATCAATGGCACCGGACTCCGTGCAACCGTGCGCACCAGATTTTCGTCATTGAAGGCCCAAAGATCTTCCATCGAGCCGCCGCCACGAACCAGGAGGATCAAATCGATCGGGACGGTGGCATCAGGTGACTCGGCAAGGGCATACAAGCTTTCTAGGGCTGCACGCACTTCTGCGGGAGCATCAACTCCTTGAACCAGGGCAGGGACTAGCAACACAGGCACATGCGGCGCGCGGCGGCGCAAGGCGGTGACCACGTCGTGCAGCGCTGCCGCACCCAACGATGTGACCAGGCCGATACCTCGGGGCGCCGCAGGCAATGCGCGCTTTCGCGCTTCGTCAAAAAGGCCTTCGGCCTGCAGACGCGCCTTTCGCTGGACGAACTGGTCAAACAGGCTTCCCGCGCCAACGCGGCTCATCGATTCGACAACCAGTTGGAGGTCGCCACGCTGTTCGTAAACACCCAGCCGCCCGCGGATGTCCACCATCTCGCCGTCCCGTGGGGAAAAATCCATCAATGTGGCCGCACGCCGGAACATCGCGCAGCGGACCTGGCCAAACGCGTCCTTGACAGAAAAATAGCAGTGCCCGCTCCCCGCCGTCGAAAATCCAGTCAATTCGCCCCGCAGGAACACCGGGTTGAAGCGTAAATCGAGCGACTCCGCGACCGCGCGGCACAAGGCGCTTACGCTCCAAGGTTGAGAGCGAGCTCCTGCTGAGTTTTGCTCAGAATCTGTCGGGATCATGGGGACACGTACTCCCCGCCAACCGTTCGGTACGACAGGTAACAGGGAACGACGGCTGCTGAAATTTTCATCGAATTGTCATCAACCAGCGTTGATGCGGGCTGCGAAAGGGATGGTGCAGGTTGCGCACAAACTTATCCACAAATACTGTGGGATTTGACCTACGCAGGCCGAAAAGGGTGTTTGGCCGGCACCCAGAACGCTTCCCTCATAATGCGCAGGGCATCCAAAAATGGAGAGGATTCAATCTTTGTTTTCGATCATACAAGCGGCCGGTTGGCCCATCTGGCCCCTGATCATCTGCTCGATCGTCGCTCTGGCACTGATCATCGAGCGAACACTCAGTCTGCGTCTCTTTAAGGTCGCTCCCAGCACTTTGCTGGATGAAGCGATTGCAGTGTCTTCAAGATCGGTTCCCAGTGCGGAGATCATTGCCAAACTGGAACAGAACTCGGCCCTCGGGGAAGTGCTCGCCAGTGGATTTCGCGCACTCAACTCCAACCCGCGCTGTGAGGAAGCCGAGCTGCGCTCTGCGATCGAAGGCGCGGGCAGGCGGGTGGCTCATCGGCTCGAGCGCTACCTCAACGCGTTAGCCACCATCGCTTCAGCGGCTCCTTTGCTGGGGCTGTTCGGTACGGTCATCGGCATGATCGAAATTTTCGGCTCGCAAGGCTCTACTGCGGCGATGGGCAGCACCAACCCGGCGCAGCTGGCGCATGGAATTTCGATCGCGCTCTACAACACCGCGTTCGGATTGATCATCGCAATTCCGTCGCTGATGTTCTGGCGCTATTTCCGCGGACGGGTTGAT
>JBBSUX010000133.1:0-9378 GCA_038234045.1 Burkholderiales bacterium | reverse complement strand
AGCGCGATTTTCGACGCATCGGTTCGCCGCGCGAACATCGATTCTCCAAAGACCGCGCGGCCGATGGCAACGCAGTACAAGCCGCCCACCAGCTCTCCGTCCATCCAGGTTTCCACACTGTGCGCATACCCGGCCGCATGCAGCGCGCAATAGGCCTCTACCATTTCCGGAACGATCCAGGTTCCATCCTGTCCCCCACGTGGGCTACTAGCGCAGGCGCTGATCGTCCGGCGAAAGTCAGTGTCGATCCTGATGTCTGACTTGGGCGAGGCGAGTTGACGGCGCACCGCCTGCCGCAATGACCGGTGGAGCTTGAACTCTGCTGGATCCAGGACCATCCGCGGGTCTGGGCTCCACCACAGAAGCGGCTGCCCTTGGCTGAACCAGGGAAAGATTCCAGACCTGTACGCCTGCAAGAGATGATCCGTATCCAGCGATCCGCCAGCAGCCAATAGTCCCGGGGCTGGGTCAGTTCTACCCCATGCTTCATGGGGATCAGGGAATGGATCCCCGGCATCCAGCCATGGGATGGCGGACGTCATCGCATGCTCTGTCCAGTTGCATTGCCTAAAAGACCCGGCCAAAAGAAAAAGGCCGCGAGCCCCTTGTCAACAGTGTGGTGAGACTGAGCGGTCGTCCGCTGAACGGTAGTCCAAGGATTTCCGATGTGAGTCGGCAAGTTATTGTTCAAATACAACCGAGCGGCTTGGCTTGTATGGAAATGGCCAACGAGCAGCAGATCGACACCTGAAGACGAAAAAACCTCCATCGCCATACGCGCCCCTCCAACCAATTCCATGTTGGCTCGCTGCTCGGGAAGGTCGAAGGGATGGTGCGTAACGACGACCTTCGTTACTTGCCCAGGCAAGTCCGCCAGTCGGCCCTGAATTGGACTCATTTGTTCGGTATTGATACGCCCGCCCTTGAACGTCAGCGCGCCCGGTATTGACGCCAACCACAGCGATCTCATCATCGCAAATGAGGTCTCGAGGTTTGCATCAATATAGCGACGAGAGTTCCCGAACGAATTGAGAAGGCGCTCCCAGACCCGGTACGTCGGCATATCGTGGTTGCCGGGGACGACGATCTGCGGCCCGGGCAGCCGGTCGAGGAAGGCCCGGGCCTTCCGAAACTCGGTCGCGCGCGCTGAGTCAGATCGCCGGATATCACCACGCAATCTGGCCGTATCGCCTGAACCGCGGCCACCAGCGGGTCGACTATCGCCGGATCGGTGCGCCCAAAGTGCAGGTCGGAGAGATGGACGAGGGTTCGCACGGTCAATCCTGAGGTGGGCGATCGGCGGGCGGCGCCGCGCCCACCACGATCAAGCTGGCGGGACGTATCCGATAGTGCAGCGGCGGACTCATGATCGCAATCTCACCGTCGGTGGCGACGCGCAGTCCGCGATGGTGGCTCTCAATCACGATTTCGGAGCCCAGGATAATGTCGAAGTCGCGCGCCTGCTTCAACCGGCCTACCAGGGCCCTCATCGCGAGCTGCACCAATCGCCAACGCCCAGGCCGCTGCGCAACATAGAGGCTGAGATGGCCTTCGGCCAGACTTTTGCGCTCGCCGAGCGCAAAACCTTGCATCTGGTACTCGTTGTTCCCAATGAACACGAAGGGGGTTCGCCGCAGATGTTCCTCATCTTTCACGCACAGGCGGACGTTCAGGAATGGATACCGACGCAGCGCCGACACACTTGCCCACACCAGTGCAGGCCACTTGCCACGACCGAGGCGACGTTGCTGTTTTTCCCGGTGGTGGACGATATCGGCGTACAGGCCCAGTGACGAGTTGTTGATAAAGACCCGCCCATTGACATCCCCGACATCAACCCGCATTGATCGCCCTGAGGCGATCGCCTGAACCGCTGCCTCGAGATCAAGCGGCAAGCCAAGGTCCTTGGCGAAATGATTCAGCGTACCAAGTGGTAATACGCCAAGTCCGATCTCGCTGCCGACCAGTGCACCGGCAACAGCGCTGATGGTGCCGTCACCGCCGCCAGCGACGATCAGATCGGCATGCTGGGCGATGGCGGCGCTGACCTTTGAAGAAATCTCTCCGCCGCGCGCAACAAGAATTTCAGCGGGCATTGCAGCGCTTTCAAAAAGAGCGCGTAGGCGACTGACAAGAGCCACATCGCTGCCTCCTCCGGAGGCCGAGTTGACGACTACGAAGGTACGTTTCATTCAGGAGCTGCCAGTCACGAAATAGAAGCTATCTACGGCAAAAATGACACGGGCAATCGCGCTCGCCGTCTTGGCTTAGGCCGGATCGTCCAGCAAGACCGAAATCCATGCGGAAAATTCAGGCGAGAGAGAAGATCTTAAGGCGTCTTCAGGCAGCTGATTCGCTGCCGGCAGTTGGGAGGAGCGAGCATCGCTCCCGATGAGGGCGATCATGGCCGGAAAAACGACGCAGCGGCTCACCGGCCGAGCACTTAGGCGCCATCCCCGTTCGTTGGAGCCATCGTCAGCCCAATTAATCCGGCTTGAGCGCCGTGATCCGCAGGCGTAGAGCATTGCTGATCACCGAAACCGAACTAAGGCTCATCGCCACCGCACCTATCATCGGAGATAAGAGCCAGCCCGTAAACGGGAACAGCACGCCGGCGGCAAGCGGCACTCCCACCAAGTTGTAGACAAATGCAAAACCGAGGTTCTGCTTCATGTTGGCCACTGTGGCAACTGACAACGCCCGCGCGGTCGCGATGCCGCGCAAATCGCCCTTAACCAGCGTGAGCTGAGCGCTGTTCATCGCCACGTCGGTGCCCGTACCCATCGCGATGCCGACGTCGGCTTTAGCCAAGGCCGGCGCGTCGTTGATTCCGTCACCTGCCATCGCAACAATACGTCCTTCTTTTTGCAGGCGTTCTACGAGTTGCAGCTTGTCTGCCGGCTTGACCTCGCCATGAACCTCCTCGATGCCCAAGCGCTTGCCCACGGCCTGCGCGGTAGTGAGGCCGTCGCCAGTGGCCATGATGATGCGCAGGCCTGATTTGCGAAGCATGGTCAGAGCCTCTACCGTACTGGCCTTAACTGGATCGGATACCGCAAGCAGTCCTGCCAGCTTACCGTCCACAGCCAAGTGCATGACGCTGGCGCCCTGGCCGCGCAGCTCCTCAGCCCTGTCCGCCAGCGATGCAACATCGACGCCGAGTTGCTCCATAAGATTCGCGTTTCCGATAGCCAGGGATTTCCCGCCCACGACACCCTTCACGCCGATTCCTGAGGCGGAGTCGAATTGCTCGGCCTTCTCCAACGCCAGCTTGCGATCTCGCGCCGCGTTGACGATCGCCGCCGCCAAGGGGTGCTCGCTCCCTTGGTCCAGGCTGGCTGCCAGACGCAATACCTCGTCCTCGCTGAGACCATTGATGCCCACCGCCACCTCGAAGGATGGCTTGCCTTCTGTCAGCGTGCCAGTCTTGTCGACGATCAATGTATCGACCTTGCAAAGGTTCTCGACGGCTGCGGCGTCACGGAACAGCACGCCCTGCGTGGCGCCGCGACCCGTGGCGACCATGATCGACATCGGCGTGGCCAGCCCCAACGCACACGGGCAGGCGATGATCAGCACCGTCACCGCAGTGATCAGCCCATAGACCCAGCTCGGCTGCGGGCCGAAGAAGCCCCAAGCGAAAAAGGTCAGTAGCGCGATGCCTACGACGCCATAGACAAAATACGCGGCCACAACATCGGCCATGCGCTGCATGGGCGCCCTCGACCGCTGCGCCTGCGCCACCATCTGGACGATCTGCGACAGCACTGTTGTCGACCCGACGTGTTCGGAGCGAATCAGCAACGCACCGCTGGTGTTGAGCGTGGCGCCGATGACTTTGTCGCCGACCCGCTTGGTCACAGGCAGCGGTTCGCCCGTCAGCATGGATTCATCAATCGCGCTGCTCCCTTCGATGACGACGCCATCGACAGGTACCTTCTCGCCGGGACGTACACGCAGGCTGTCGCCTTCGTGCACATGGGTGAGAGGGATGTCTTCCTCGCTGCCGTCCGGCTTCACACGGCGCGCTGTCTTGGGCGCCAGGCCAAGCAGCGACTTGATGGCCGCTGAAGTCTTCGATCGCGCCTTCAATTCGAGGAGCTGACCGAACAGGGTCAGCGAGATGATCACCACGGCCGCCTCGAAGTAGACCGCCACACGACCCATCGAGATGAAGGAGTCCGGGAAGACGCCGGGCACCAAAGTCGCCACCACGCTGTAGAGGAAGGCAGCACCGGTGCCGAGACTGATGAGCGTCCACATGTTGGGATTACGATTCACTACGGACTGTGCGCCACGTGCGAAGAACGGCCAGCCGGCCCATAGCACCACCGGCAAAGAAAGGATCAACTCGATCCAGCTTTGCGTGGCCATCTGGAACCAGCCCAGCTGGTGACCGAACATCGCTAGCGTCGTGACGACTACGGTCAGGGGCAGCGTCCACCAGAACCTGCGCGTGAAGGCGACAAGTTCCGGACTCTCCTCATCGTCGAGGGTCGGCATGACGGGTTCCAGCGCCATGCCGCATATGGGGCAATCGCCCGGATGATCTTGCCGGATCTGCGGGTGCATCGGGCAGGTGTAGATCACACCCTGATCTCCCGCCACAGGCGCCATTGGCGCTGCCGGAGCTGCTGAGCCGTCCTTTGCTGTATATGACTCCGGCGACGCCTCAAACTTCGACTTGCACTTGGTGCTGCAGAAGTAGAAGGGAAGCCCATCGTGCTCCAGGTGGTGCTCCGATGCCGTCGTTACTGTCATGCCGCACACGGGGTCTTTCAATGGGCCGTCTATCCCGGGTGCAGCGTCGCTGACGCCGTGATGTGCATTACTACCTTGGGTGTGTTGTTCGGAAGATAGGTCCATGGCGTCACTCCTTGTCGGATTCGATGGTTTGTCCATAAGCCCGATCGGGCGAGATTTCGCGCGGCCTGATCTTGCAGGTCCGACAAAGCTGAGCGGGCGGCGCTAAGTACCTCAATGGTCACTGCTTCGCGTGTCCCGAAGGACATGGCGCGGTGCTGCATGCAGGTGCGAATCTTCAACAACCCCTCAAGGTTGCCTTGCGTCTGCGAAGGACTGCAACAGCCGGAAGCGCCGGTCCCTGGCATCACGGCTTGCCGATATCACGATGAAGCAGCGCTTTGCGAATCTCATACTCGTCAGGTGTGATTTGGCCGTCGGCCAAGCGCCGCTGCAATACATCGTGCGGCGTTTCTCGGGAAGATGGCCGCTGCTTATTTGATTGCCCCCATCCAAAGAAGATCAGCACTCCAATAAGCACGATCCAGAAGATCTACAAGAAGGAGTGCATGCCGACCATCGAATAACCACCGGTGTAGAACCTGTGCATTTCAGTCACTCTTGCTTGACGGGGCTTCGGCGCATCCGGCAAGACCGAAAGCCACGGTTGCGGCCGCGAGTGCTAGCGTCCGAATTGACAGTATGAGAAAGCTGCTGTGGTTGCTCTAAAGCCGGAAGGCACCGCGCTGAAAGCGAGCACAGCAAAACATCGAATCGACGCTTCAGGCAAGCCTCCTTGTAATCGCGAAGATTCGACGCGTCTGTGCGGCAGCGAACCCAGGAACAAATCTCGCCACCGACACGCTCATCCGCAGCAGCAGCCTTTACGTACGGGGGCGCCGCCCGTCGTCGTAGGTTGAGCTCCGGACTCAATTGCGACGGGCGTATATCCTGCTTCCCGGATGACATCACTCCACTGAGCGGCAGGGACTCCGCTGGAGTTGATCTCGACCCGGTGAGCTGCCAGGTCGACCTGGACCTTGGCGGCAGGGTCCAGCGCATTGATGGCCTTGGTGATGGTGCTGACGCAATGGCCGCAGGTCATGTCTTTGACTTCAAACGTATTCATTTGTGCATCCTTGGAGATGGGTTGAGATAAAGCATAATATCGACCTTACTATCGTGTGAAGGTCAAGCGTTGTTTATAGTGACCCAACAAGATAAACGGGTATTACGTGGCGAACATTGAACTTGTCATTGTGGGAAGGATTCATGATTTGAGCCTGCGGAAAGCAAGCCGCCTCCCGAAGCTTTCTATGAGTCCCCGTGCTGAAAGGCCCGATTCAGCCACTGCAAAAAAAAGATTCGAAGGGAAGCCATGAACATCGGCGAAGCTGCGAAAGCCACGGGCGTTTCCGCAAAGATGATCAGACATTACGAGGGAGTCGGGCTCATTCCTGCGGCCGCGCGAACCGATGCTGGCTATCGGCAGTACGGCAACGCCGACGTGCATACGCTGAGGTTCATCCGCCATGCACGTGACTTGGGTTTTTCGATCGCCGAGATCGGAGAACTTGTTGGCCTGTGGCAAAACCGCAGCCGACCGAGCCGACAGGTAAAGGCACTCGCGAAAGCTCACATCGAGGAGTTGGAGCACAAGACGCAGGAGCTGCTCGCGATGAAAACGACGCTTGAACACTTGGTGCACTGCTGCCAAGGCGACGAGCTGCCGGATTGCCCGATCATCGACGCACTGGCCAACGACGGCCCCGATGCGGTGCCGAGGAGCGCCAAGGGCGCGAAGCTCCAAGGCGGCCTGACGCGCTGAAAGCTCTCTGTCAGACAGCACTGGAGATGACTGAGAGTTGGTCAGTTCAAAGCTTCATGGGTGACACTCATTGATGGGATTCGTAGACCGTTGCGCCGCCCGACTTACTGAGCAGCAGCACCGTATAAGGATCATGTTGCCCACCATATGCGGGTCCGTCCATACCTGGTGATCCCACGACCATGCCGGGGACAGCAAGTCCGATAGCGTCTGGCCGTTCTTTGAGTAAGCGGCGAATGTCAGCTGCAGGAACATGTCCTTCGATGGCGTAGCCCTCAACCTGAGCGGTGTGGCAACTGGCGTAAGCGGCCACAACACCCAGTTTGGATCGAGTCGCCGAATTGTCGGTTTCATTGACCTCGGTCGTAAAACCGTTGGTCTCCAGATGTGCAACCCAGTCCTTGCAACAAATGCACGCCGGGTTTTTCCAGATTTCAATCAGTGGCTTTTGTGTTCCTGCGAAAGCTAACGGTGCAAGTGGCATCGCGAGCGCGGTCGCGACGATCCTCAACGCGTACCGGCGCGAATTTTCAGTAGATTTCATACTGACTTTCGGATTCAATGGCCGCCGGTGCCAGCAGGCTCAGCCGGATTTCGGTGGTCATGCATTCCATCTTTCATCGGTGAGTCATGCGTTCCCATTTCGCCGCCGTGATGTGGCTCGCCACCACTGTGAGAATGACCCCCGCTCTTCCCGACAAGCGCGTCGTACTGGGGGTCATCCATTTTTGGCAGTTTTTGCAGGAACGCCACCAGCTCCCAGATCGACTTGTCGTCCATACTTTTGCCCCACGCCGGCATTCCAGTGGTTTTGACCCCATGCTTGATCACCCAAAACGCATGAGTCGGTGCTACGACTTCCTGCGTGAGATTGGGTGGGGAAGGGTAGAGACCGAGGCTCATTTCGGAGTCTTTGACACCAGGCGCCAAATGGCACGTCGCGCACATCGCGGCGTAGTTGCCAGCGCCTTTGCTCACCATCGTTGAGTCGGCAAGGTTGGGCACTTCAATCTTGTCGATGCGCTCGTTGATGGAGCGTTCCCGCATCATGTCGATCGTCTTCACGACGATCGGATAGTGCGGCTCGTCTGCGGCGAAGTTGTACCAACCCGAGCGGACAAACAGAAAGCCAACGACCACAACTCCCACTGCAAGCAAGAGGATGGTTAACCCAGCATGTTTTAAAAACAAACGCATTGAAATAACTCCCAGTTAAAACCAGACGCGCACGCCAGCGACGACTTGCGTCTCTTTACTTTTTTTGCCAGCCTCGCGAGCTAAGTCGGCGGTACCGCCAAAAGATCCCTTCCAGACTACCCCTACATAAGGAGCAATCTTTCGGGTGATTTCATAACGCAACCGAAGCCCCGCCTCCATAGCTGAAAGTCCTGAGCCGATACCGCGCTCGCGGTCGTTGCGGCCGTAAAACTCTGCCTTGACGTTCGGCTGAAGGATGAGTCTCTGAGTCAGGAGCACGTCGTACTCTGCTTCGACACGTGCGGCAGTCCGCCCAGCTCCTCCAACGTAGGCCGTGGCTTGGAGATCGAACCAGTATGGGGCAAGGCCTTGCACTCCGAACGCAGCCCATGTCCGGCTCGGGCCATCTCCCGAGTCGTGCCGGATACCCGTCTGCAGCCCCCAATACGTGGCGATTGCATGGTTCCAGAGTGCTTCGGTCCGAGTGGCACCCAGTTTCCCGCCAGACCGCTCTCCGTCGACCTTGAGCCAGAGCTTGTTCAAGTCTCCACCGAACCAGGCCTGTGCGTCCAGTGCTTGCCCGCTGCCTTCGTTCGTATGGGTCCACTCCAGACGATCCAGCAGCACCTGGCCATACAGCGCGTTATCTGCCATGTTCATTCCCGGCATCGGGCCCAGGGTCAGACCATCGGCATAGTTATCAGGATTCCGGGCGTCGGCCGGGGCCGCCCCGCCTTGCATGGAACCCATGTCCATCTTCATCGCCCCGTCCGCGCCCATCCCGGGCATGGCGCCGTCTTTGCTCATCCCCGGCATGGCGCCGTGATCCATCCCGGGCATCTTCGAGTGGTCCATTGGCATGGCGCCGTCTTTGCTCATCCCCGGCATGGCGCCGTGATCCATCCCGGGCATCTTCGAGTGGTCCATTGGCATGGCGTCGTCTTTGCTCATCCCCGGCATGGCGCCGTGATCCATCCCGGGCATCTTCGAGTGGTCCGTTGGCATGGCGCCGTCTTTGCTCATCCCCGGCATGGCGCCGTGATCCATCCCGGGCATCTTCGAGTGGTCCATTGGCATGGCGCCGTCTTTGCTCATTCCCGGCATGGCGCCGTGATCCATGCCAGGCATCTTCGAATGGTCCATCGGCATGGCCATCGAGTCGGTCTGTTGGGCCAGGACGGTAGATGGCGCAACCACCGCAAGCGCTCCGGCGAGCAAGACGGATCGAACAAGGTACGCTGAGAGAGAAGATTGAAATTGCATTGCGATACTCCAGCCGCGATTCATGACACCACCACTTTTCTGAACATCCCGGCTTCCATGTGATAAAGCAGGTGGCAGTGATATGCCCAGTTGCCGGGCGCATCCGCGTTTACCAGGTAGCTGACACGCTGGGCAGGTTGAACCATGATGGTGTGCTTGCGAACCTGGAATCCGCCGGACGGACTTTCCAGCTCGCTCCACATGCCGTGCAGATGGATCGGGTGCGGCATCATGGTGTCGTTGACCAACACGATGCGCAGCCGCTCGCCGTAGCGGAAGTGCAGGGGCTGGGAGTCGGAGAACTTCTGGCCGTCGAACGACCACATGTACCGCTGCATGTTGCCCGT
>JBBSUX010000132.1:0-9392 GCA_038234045.1 Burkholderiales bacterium | reverse complement strand
GTGGCCAAAAAAGTAGTTGATGAGCGGCTCCGAAAGCAGCGGCCCATCCCTAAAGCGCCGGTGCGACGCGGTGTCCTGGTGCGCGGCTGTCCCGGGATAGATCAGCAGCTGCAGGGCGATCAATAAACCCGCATCGCGCGCGAGGATGGCGCAGACCGCCGCCAAGGTGCCGCCCGCGCTGTCGCCGCCGAGGGCGATGCGCGAAGGATCGAGCCCGAGCGATGCGCCCTGCCCCGCGAGGAACGTGACGGCATCCCACGCATCGTTCGACGCGGTCGGAAACCGGTGCTCCGGCGCCAAGCGATAGTCAATCGACACGACGGCGCAGCCGCTTTGCTGGCTCAAGCTGCGGCAGAGCGTGTCATGCGTGGCGATGCTGCCAACGGTGAAGCCGCCGCCGTGGAAAAAAATCAATACCGGCAGCAGCGCGTGGGTTGGCGCATAAAGGCGCGCTCCCAGTTGCCAGCCGTCGCGGGCGATGATGTTGAAATCCTGCACGCGCTCAAGCACCGGTTTCGGCACCTCAAGCACCTGTGCAGCCTTTTCGTACGCCTGCTTGGCAGCGGCGGGTTGAAGCGTGTGAAGGGGAGGATGTCCAGCGCGCGCCATGCGATCGAGCACGTCGGCCATGCGTGGGGTGAGGACGGCGGCCCGCCTCATTGGTACGCCCCTGAACCCGGTTCGGCGTCTGGAAAACCTGGGCAGGCCATGATGGCCGCTTTCTCATTCATCACATAAATCTGTTCTGAGCGCGAAAATATATCGCTTTCGGTGGTGCCGAGTGCTGCGTAAAGTGGCGCCATCATTTCAAGAAAGCGAGCTATCGACATGACGACGAATGTTACTTCGGCCAGTACCCGGATTCCTTTTCACCTGGCGTTTCCAGTGCGGGACATCGCCGAAGCACGAGCGTTCTACGGAGATATTCTGGGATGCCCCGAGGGCCGCAGCGCTCCGGAGTGGGTTGATTTCGACTTTTACGGGCATCAGATCGTCGCCCACCTAGCGCCCGATGAATGCGGACACAACAAGAGCAGTGCTGTCGACGGGCATGACGTGCCGGTGCGTCACTTTGGCGCGATCGTACCGATGGATCAGTGGCAGGCCATGGCCGACAAGCTGGTGGCCCGCAAGACAAAATTCGTCATAGAGCCGTACGTACGTTTCAAGGGTGAGGTCGGGGAGCAGGCAACGATGTTTTTCCTGGATCCTTCAGGCAACGCGATCGAGATGAAGTCGTTCGCGGATTTGAGCTCATTGTTTGCCCATTGAAAGTCGCCATGACACGCATCCTTTTGAAGCGCGCCGCGCTTGCTTCCCTCATCGCCTTTGTCTGCGGATCGGCAATGGCACAGACTGATACGTTGCAGAAGATCAAGCAATCCAAGTCGATCACGATGGGTGTTCGCGATGCCTCCGGCGCGATGTCGTTTTCGCTGGGCCCTGGCAAATACACGGGCTTTTACGTCGAGGTTTGCGACCACATCATTTCTGACATTCAGAAATCGCTCCAACTCGACAAGCTCGACGTCAGATACCAACTCGTGACGCCGCAAAACCGCATTCCGCTGGTACAGAACGGAACGGTTGACATCGAATGCGGAACGACGACCAACAATGCCGCTCGTCAGAAGGACGTAGCCTTCGCGCCTACTCTTTACATCGAAGGGGTTCGGATCGCGGTCAAAACAGCGTCCGGGATCTCGTCTCCGAAGCAGTTACCTGGTAAGTCGGTTGCGGCCACAGCGGGAAGCACTTCCGTGCAAGCGTTGCGCAAACTGAAGCGCGATAGCGGCGAAGACTTCACCGAGGTTTACGCTAAAGACAATGCCGATGGGTTCCTGCTTCTTGATAGCGACCGAGCCGGCGCATTCGCTGCAGATGGCCAGATCCTTGCGTTCATGATCTCAAGGAGCAAAGATCCGTCCCAGTACAAGATTCTCGATGCCGTATTGAGCGTTGAGCCGCTCGCCATCATGATCCGTAAGGATGACGCCCCCTTCAAGAAGCTCGTTGATGAAAGCGTGGTCTCACTGGCCAAGAACGGCGAAGTGGCGCGGATCTATGACAAATGGTTCATGCAACCGATTCCGCCCAACAATGTGACGGTCGGTTTGGCACCGACTCCTCAGACAAAAGCGGCGTGGGCTAATCCCACGGATAAACCGATGGAAGCATACGAATAACCAGGTTTTCAAATCAAGAGCGGCGCAAGGACGCGCGGTGTCGCTCCTCCCATCGCTAACCCGGCGTGCGCTTGTGCCGCGCGGCTGACCTTGCCTTCTTCGTCTGATTGGGGCTTTCCAATTCCGTCGGTGTGAACGTTAATTGCGCCGCGTCAGCAAGGTATTGCGCAAAGTGGGCAACGACGGGCGATGCGGAACCGGACCTGCGCTGCAGCATGCCGATCTCACGAAAAAATGTTGATGAACCAAGTGAAACCGTCTTCACGTTGTCCGGCAATGGGAGATGCGCCTCAACAAGTGGAATGAGGGCAACCCCGAGCCCTTGCGCCGCGAGATGAATCAAGCCGGCGATCTCGTCGATCTCGATCGCGTCTTTGACGACAAGACCTTCCCGACGTAAGAATGCTTCGACCATCCGGCCACCGAATGATGCTCGGTCGTACCGGAGAAACGGTTGATCTTGAATCAACGTCCTCCAGTCGCTTGTCACGGCTGTCGAACCCGGCACTACCAGCACGAATGGCTCCTGCAGCAGCGGCCGCCACATCATGTCGGGGAGCATCCCAAACGGCGGGCGAATCATTACGGCGACGTCGATCTTGCCAGCATCAAGATCATCCATCAGACGGAGGGAAACACCGGGCGACACGTGTGTCCGCACCAGTGGAAAAGCTGTTCGCAACATCCCGAGTGCCCGCGCGAGCATTGTGGGCTGCGCTGAAGAAATCGCCCCGACTCGTAGCAATCCATGTGTGGACGCATTGTCGGGGAGAGTTCCCAGCTGCACTATCAGGGCGGAAATTTCTTCAGCGCGTGCCAGGGTCGTTTGACCAGCTGCGTTCAAGGTGGCTGAGCGCCCAGTCCGGTCGAACAGCGAAAACCCCAACGCTTTTTCGAGCCTCTTGATCTGGCTGCTCACCGCAGATTGCGTCAGCCCGATCCTGTCGCCCGCCGCAGCGAACGTCCCGTGCTTGCAGACGGCGATGAAGGTATTGAGTTCGCTGATCACGGCAAGAAAACGCTCACAGGTTTTCCACCCGCGCAAAGTCGGGCGCTTGCAACCACGCCTGCAGCTCATCGGCCAGCCGCTGACATTCGCGTGTCGCGCTGCTCCATGCCTGGATGCGTGCGGGCGTGTCGGTGCCGTAGCGCATAAAGTCGCTGCGATCGGGCAACTTGCCCAACGGCAGCGTGCGCGCGACCCAGGCGGGATCAGGGGCCACCACCACCATGCGGTCGAGTGCACTGGTTGCGCGGTGGCGCCAGCGCAGACCCTTGTCGAGCCAGCCCGCCACCACTGCGCGCTGGAAATGCGGGTAAAGCACCAGACCTTCGTCGTCGTCCGCCTTGCCCGCTTCATACGGCAAGTGCAGGTGGTAATCGGTGATGCCGCCGTCCCAGTAGGCGCCGCGCGGTGCGCCGGCGATGTCGTGGACCGCCTGCAGCACGAACGGGATGGAGCAGCTGGCCTGCAGCGCCTCGAAAAAGTTGCTTTGGTCGAGCGTCACCTGCCGCGTGGGAAACGATTGCGTGGCAAACGGTAGTGCCGCACCCCGCGCCGAAAACACCACCCGCTCGAGCCATGCACCCAACGCGCGTCGGTGGACTGCGTTCGACACAAAAGCGCCCAGATATCCGATGGGTGTTGCAATGCGATGTTCCCGGCGCAGCAAGTGCCGACCGCGCGAAGTGACGACATGCAGGCTGTAGCGCGGATGGTTCAGCACTTCGGCCACCCGCCCGCCGTAGAACGCCTGAAGGTTCGCACCAAAACGTTCGCTCACGTGCGCGGCAGTGGGTGTCTTGCGTCCTGGCGGAATGTCGTATTCGGCCCGGATGTAGTCACTCTCCAGCCGCTCCAGCGCGGCGACCGGATCATCGAGACAGGCAGCTGCCAGCCGCCAAGCGCCGACCGATGCTCCGACGAGAGCGACCGGTTGGGCAGAACGCGGCAGCCATTCGCCAAAAATGAATCGGTCGAGCGGCCCGAGCACCAGGCCCTTGGGGCCACCGGCAGCGCCGGGAATGATGCGCACCGCTTCAGGTTGCAGCCCGTTGCGCTCGATCTGGCGGCGTGCCAGTGGGCCAGCGTAAATGCGCAGTGCCGGAGAAGCTGCTGTCATCAAGCCTCAGAGAAACGCCTGCATATCGGCGCTGGTGGTCCAGTCCACCGGATCCTGTTGCAGCACGGTGTCGATATCCAGCCCCAACGCCAGCGCGACCACATCGGGAAAGGTGTCCGGCAGTGCGATGCCAGAGATTTCCGCCTCGCGGCTGCGCGCACGCCAAGCTGCCAGGTGCAGCACGCCGGCAAGCGGCTCGTAGGTGTCGTTATCAAACGGCGCTTGCTGGTGCTGCAGCGCATCGACGATCTGTTCAGGAAAATGCCAGGCCCGCGCAAGGCCCGCACCGACTTGACCAAAATCGAAGCCCACGATGCGCCGCTCCACCGCGCCGCGCTCGGGGTCGATGGCTCCCACCACCTCGTCAATCGGCCGCATTTCCTCGGGCATGCCCATGTGCATGACCAGTTCGCCAACACTGTGGATGAGCCCGGCGGTGAACGCGGTTCCCTGGTTCTGGTGCACGACCCCCGCAAGCGAACGCGATATCCGCGCCACATCGATGCTGTAGCGCCAGAACTGATCCAGATCCATGCCCGGTACGGCCTTGAAAGCGCCGCTGAGCGACGCCACGCTCACCAGCGAGCGGATATGCGTGAGCCCCAACACGGCCAGCGCTTCGGAAACCGAACCAACCTTGCGAGACAACTGGAAAAAAGCCGAGTTGGCGAGCTGCAGCACGCGTGTGGTGAGGCCCGGATCGGTGTTGATGAGCTGGCTGACCTTGCGCAGATCCGGCTCCTCACGGTTGAGCTCGGTCATCAGCAAGGCGACAACCTGCGGCATCGTGGGCAGCGCAGAGGGATTCGTGAGCAGGAGCTGGAGATCCATGGCGACTTCCTTGTAATTGACGAATCGATGCCGAACGGTTTTTAAGGCCGCCCTGCTCCGCGTCCGGCATTATCGGCCGCGCTGATCGCTTTGGGCGATCTTCTGCTCGACACCGGGTTGCCCAGACTTGCACTAGTTCGAAGAGCCCTTGAGGCGTGCAAATGCCGAGGCCATCGCTGTATTGGCCGCCGGTGCTGCGGCGTTGCCTGCTCCGACACCGCGCCGGCCGCCAGCCGGCTCAAAGCGGTTCTCGGAATCGCCGCGATTGCGCGCGCCAGTGCCGCTGTTGCCACTGGCTACAAGGTCGAGCCGCAGGCTGAGCGCGATGCGCTTGCGCTGCACATCCACCTCCACCACCCGCACGCGCACGATGTCGCCGGTTTTGACGATCTCGCGTGCATCGGACACAAATCGGTTCGCCAGCTGGCTCACATGGACCAGGCCGTCCTGGTGCACCCCCAGATCGATGAAGGCGCCAAAAGCGGCGACGTTGCTGACGGTGCCTTCCAGCAGCATGCCCTCGCGCAGATGCGAAATGTCCTCGATTCCGTCGGCCAGGCGTGCTACCTTGAAATCGGGCCTCGGATCACGGCCCGGCTTTTCCAGTTCGGCAAACACATCGTGCACCGTGGGCAGGCCGAAGCGCTCGCTGGCAAAGAGCTCCGGCTTCAGGCCGCGCAGACGATCACCGTGGCCGATCACCTCGGCCACCGGCGCGCCGGCCTTGACGATGATCTGCTCGACCAGCGGATAAGCCTCGGGATGTACGCCCGTCATGTCCAGTGGGTTGTCGCCGCCACGAATGCGCAGGAAACCGGCGCTTTGCTCGAACGTCTTGGCGCCAAGCCCCGAAACATCCATCAGCTGCTTGCGGCTTTTGAAGGCACCATTCGATTCACGCCAGCGCACCACCGATTTGGCAACCGTTGCGGAAAGTCCTGACACGCGGGAGAGTAGCGGCACGCTGGCGGTGTTCAGATCCACACCCACCGCGTTGACGCAATCCTCCACCACCGTTTCCAGCATGCGGGCCAGCTCGGCCTGGTTCACATCGTGCTGGTACTGGCCGACGCCGATGGATTTCGGGTCGATCTTCACCAGCTCGGCCAGCGGATCCTGCAGTCGCCGCGCAATGCTGGCAGCGCCGCGCAGGCTCACGTCCACATCGGGCATTTCCTGGCTGGCGAACTCGCTGGCCGAATACACCGAGGCACCAGCTTCGCTCACCACTATCTTCTCAATAGCTAGTAGCGCTTTCCCTTGCTGCGCTTCAGCACCTTTTTGCATCAACTTTATGAGGTCGCCGGCAAGCTTGTCTGTTTCGCGGCTCGCGGTTCCATTGCCGATGGCGATCAGGTTGATGCCGTGTTTTTCTGCCAGGCGCGCCAGCGTGTGCAATGCTCCGTCCCAATCCCGGCGTGGCTCATGCGGATACACGGTGGTGGTCTCGACCAGCTTGCCGGTGGCATCCACCACCGCCACCTTGACACCGGTGCGGATTCCGGGGTCCAGACCCAGCACCACGCGTGGGCCCGCAGGAGCTGCCAGCAGCAAGTCGCGCAGGTTGTCGGCAAACACCTTGATGGCGACCTTCTCTGCGTCTTCGCGCAGGCGAGCGAACAGATCGCGCTCGGTCGAAAGCGCCAGCTTCACGCGCCAGGTCCAGGCAACGGATTTGCGAATCAGGTCGTCAGACGGCCGGGCGCAATGGCTCCAGCCCAGATGGCGCGCAATGCGGCCCTCCGCCAGCGTGGGCACCGATGCAGCGCGGTTGCCGGCGGAAATTGGCGCAGCAGAGACAGCCGGCGCTTCAGGCTGCACCAGCTTAGCTTCCAGGATCTCCAAGGATCGGCCGCGAAACACCGCCAGCGCGCGGTGCGAGGGCACGCGGCCGATCGGCTCGTCGTAGTCGAAATAGTCCCGGAACTTGGCCACCTCCGGGTCGTTCTCGGTCTTGGCCTCCACTTTGCGGCTTTGCAGCGCGCCCTCCTGCCACAGCCATTCGCGCAGGCCCTGCACCAAAGCTGCGTCCTCGGCCCAACGTTCCGAGAGGATGTCGCGCACGCCGTCGAGCACTGCAGGCACGGTGGAGAAATCAGGGCCCGGCTTGCCATCGTCCAGCGTTTCGGCTGGCCGGGTGAACGCGGCAGCTTCCACAGCAGGATCGAGTGTCGGGTCGGCAAACAGCCGGTCGGCAAGCGGTTCAATCCCGGCGTCGCGGGCAATCTGGCCCTTGGTGCGGCGCTTCTGTTTGAACGGTAGATACAGGTCTTCGAGCTCCTGCTTGGTCGCCGCATGGGCGATTGCCAAACGCAGCGCATCGGTCAGCTTGCCCTGCTCGTCGATGGCCTTCTCGACAGCGGTGCGCCGCTCCTGCAGCTCGCGCAGATACGACAGGCGCGCCTCAAGTTCGCGCAGCTGAATATCGTCAAGCCCACCGGTCGCTTCCTTGCGGTAGCGGGCGATGAAGGGCACGGTAGCGCCACCGTCGAGCAGGTCGACCGCGGCGCGCACCTGGTGTTCCTGGATGCGGATCTCGTCAGCAAGCTGTCGGAAAAGGGTCTGCTGCATGGGGCTCGGTCTCACTGCGGCGCCAACCGGGGCTGGCGCAAAGCGCCGGAGTTTATATCCCGGGCGTTGGGGTGAAAGCGAAAGTGGGCAGCAGAATGATGTGCCACAGGCAGTAATGCTTGGCGTGAGTCGTCTCTGCGAGCCGTGGTCGCGCTTACCCTGTGCGCTGCAACCGATGTCGCCATCGAGGATTAAACCCCTTCATATTTTCGATCTCTCTATCGCATGCCTCCACCTTCCACGCTCCCGCCGAAACTGCCTTCACGTTCAGCTCCTACGCGCCGTGGACCGCTGATTCGCATGGTGCGCGCGGCCCTTACGGTCATCCTCGTCCCCCTCCTCCTCTTCGAAGAATGGGGCTGGGTGCCCCTCGCTGCGGTATTGGGTCGGATGGCGCGCTGGCCGCTGTGGGCGGGGTTGGAGCGGTGGATCCGATCGTTGCCGCCGTGGGGCGCCGTGCTGGTGTTCGGATTGCCGGTTCTGGCGCTGCTTCCAATCAAGCTGATCGCGATCTACCTGTTCAGCGAAGGTCATGTTGCAAGCGGATTGCTGCTGCTGGCAGCCGCCAAGCTGGCGGGAACGGCGTTCGTCGCGCGGCTCTTTCAGCTTACCTTGCCGGCGCTGATGCACATCGCATTCTTTGCCCGCTGGTATCCGCGCTGGAAGACCTGGAAAGACGGCGTCCTCGCCCAGGTACGCGCGAGCGCGCCATGGCGACGCGTGCGGGCTATTAACGCAAGTTGGCGACGCTGGTGGCGCCGGATGCGGCGTACTGGGTAACATCATCACGGATGGGCTGAGGGACCCGGGCGTCGCCGCACTCACGCCCTCACCCACTCATTCACCCAGACAAAAAACACCATGGTGGAACACGGAAGCGAACTGGTCAAAGCCGTTGTGGTGCTCGCAGCAGGCGTCATCGCGGCGCCCATCTTCAAGCGGCTCGGCCTGGGCTCGGTACTGGGCTATCTGGCCGCGGGAGCACTGGCACTTGCTGCGATGTCGCTCAAATCGGCGAGCGTGTATCTGGTGGCGCGACTCACCAAATCGCCCCACGCGGTGGCGCTCGAGCGCTCGGCCATGATGACGCAGGGGGGTGAATTCTCTTGCGTGCTCTACAGCGCAGCCGCAGCAGCGGGCGTGATCGAGGCACCGGTGCATCCCGCCCTGACCGCAGCCGTGATTGTGTCGATGGCGCTTACCCCGCTGGCGGTGATGGCGCTGCGCTGCGCGCTGCCCAAAAGCACGGGACCCGACATGCAGGGAGTCGATCCCATCGTAGGCGCCGAGCGCTACGGCGAGTCGAAAGCTGCCGACCGGGTGCTAATCATCGGCTTTGGCCGCTTCGGCCAGATTGCCAGCCAGATCATGCTGGCGCGGGGCGTGGAGGTGACCATCATCGAGAACGACACTGAAATGATCCGCACCGCCACCCGCTTCGGATTCCATGCCTGGTATGGCGACGGAACCCGCATGGTTGTATTGCATGCCAGCGGTGCGCATCAGGCGCGGGCGCTTCTGGTGTGCGTGGACGACAAGGACGCGACGACGCGCATCGTTGAACTTGCCAAAAAAGCGTTTCCGCTCACGCCGGTGCTGGCGCGCGCATACGATCGGCAGCACGCCATCACCCTGATCAAAAGCGGGGTCGATTACCAGACGCGGGAAACCTTAGCGTCTG
>JBBSUX010000131.1:0-9440 GCA_038234045.1 Burkholderiales bacterium | reverse complement strand
TGGACGATGCGCTCTGGCGCCAGTCGCTCGAAGCGCTTTCGGTGCGCACCGGCTGCCCGCTGGTGGCCGCTGGCGATGTGCACATGCATGCGGTGGAGCGCAAACCGCTGCAGGATGTGCTCACCGCGGTGCACCAGGGCTGCGGCGTCGATCAATGTGGCTTCGCCCTGCAGCGCAATGCCCAGCGCTATCTGCGTTCGCGCCAGCGCATCGCCTCGATCTACCCGGCTAAATGGATCGCTCGTTCGCTGGAGATCGCGTCGCGCTGCCATTTCGATCTGGCCGAGATCGTCTACCGCTATCCGCTGGAGAGCGTGCCGCCCGGCATGACGCCCGCCCAGGCACTGCGCCAACTGGTGGAGCAGGGCGCGGCGCGGCGTTTTCCGCAGGGTATGTCCGTGAAATTGCAGAAGCAGATCGAGCATGAGCTAGGCCTCATCGCCCACAAGCGCTATGAGATGTACTTCCTCACGGTGGAAGACATCGTGCGCTTCGCGCGCAGCCAGAAAATACTGTGCCAGGGGCGTGGCTCGGCCGCCAATTCAGCGGTCTGCTACTGCCTTTTCATTACCGAGGTGAACCCCGAATTCAGCAACCTGCTGTTCGAGCGCTTCATCAGCATTGAGCGCAACGAACCGCCCGATATCGATGTCGATTTCGAGCACCAGCGCCGTGAAGAGGTCATCCAGTACATCTATGCCAAGTACGGCCGCGAGCGCGCTGCCATCGCTGCCGTGGTGGTGCGCTATCGCTCGCGCATGGCGCTGCGCGAAGCGGGCAAGGCGCTCGGCGTGCATCCGGCGCTAGTCGATGATTTCGCGCGAGACCACTACTGGTTTGACAAGGAAATCCTGCAGCAACGGATGGCTGAATCGATGGCGCGTGCTGGCGTCGATGAGTCTCCCGCGTTGGTTGCGCTGTGGCTGCGCATAGCGGCCGAGCTGCGCGATTTTCCGCGGCATCTGAGCCAGCATGTGGGCGGTTTCGTTCTCACCGAAGGGCCGCTCACGCGCCTGGTGCCGGTGGAAAACGCCAGCATGCAGGACCGCTCCATCATCCAGTGGGAGAAAGACGATCTGGAAGCCGTCGGCTTGATGAAGGTCGATGTGCTGGCGCTTGGCATGCTGTCGGCATTGCGGCGCGGTCTGGCATTGCGCAATGCCTGGCGCGGCACGGATTGGCAGCTGCAAGACATTCCACGTGAAGATGCGCAGGTCTACGACATGATCTGCACGGCAGACACAGTGGGCGTGTTCCAGATCGAGAGCCGCGCACAGATGTCGATGCTGCCGCGCCTGCGGCCACGCTTGTTCTACGACCTGGTGGTGGAAGTCGCCATCGTGCGGCCCGGCCCGATTCAGGGCGGCATGGTGCATCCGTACCTGAAGGCGCGTCAGCGGCGGCGCGATGGCAAGGAAATTCTCTACATCAAGGACGAGTTGAAGAAGGCGCTGGAGCGCACTTTGGGTGTGCCGATTTTCCAGGAGCAGGTGATGCAGCTCGCCATGGACGCAGCCGGTTTCACCGCCGGCCAGGCCGATGCGCTGCGTCGGTCGATGGCGGCCTGGAGCAGGAAAGGAGGCGTGCACCAGTTCGAGGAGCCGCTGGTCAAGGGCATGACCGGGCGCGGCTATCCGCTCGAATTTGCGCAAGGCATCTTCGAGCAGATCAAGGGCTTTGGTGAATACGGTTTCCCGGAAAGCCATGCGGCCAGTTTTGCGCTGCTGGTGTATTTCAGCTGCTGGCTCAAATGCCATGAGCCGGCAGCCTTTCTGGCGGGCATGCTCGATGCGCAGCCGATGGGTTTCTACACTCCTTCGCAACTGGTGCAGGACGCGCGCCGTCATGGTGTCGAAGTGCGGCCGGTGGATGTGGCGACGAGTGGCATCGATACTGTGCTGGAGACGCCAGATGAGATGGTGCAAGGCGGCTTTCCGCTGGTCGATGGCAAGCGGCCTGAAGCACCCGTCGGTCTGCCCGCCATCGCGCTGCCCGGTGAAAGTGTCTGGTCCGGCACCACCGTGCCGCAGCCGATGCGGCTGGTGCAGCCTGCCGTTCGACTCAGCTTGCGCCGCGTGGCGGGGCTGGGCACAGCCGCCATGCAGCGCATCGTCAGCGCGCGGACCGAGGCACCTTTTGCCAGTGCCGAAGACCTGGCATTGCGCGCGCAGCTTGACGGGCAGGACATGCGCGCTCTGGCGGCTGCCGACGCGCTGAAGTCGCTCGCCGGCCACCGGCGCCAGCAGGTTTGGGAAGCGACAGCACAGCGGCTCGCGCCCGAGCTGCTGCGCGGTGTGCCGATCAACGAATTGCCGCTGGAGTTGCCCTCTGCGCCCGAGGGTGAAGAGATCGTCGGTGACTATGCCGCGCTGGGCCTCACCCTACGCCGTCATCCGCTTGCCCTGCTGCGCCCGCGCCTGGCGCGTCGCGGTTTGCTCACCGCGCAGCAACTCGCGCCGCTGCCCGATGGCCGGCAGGTTCGCGCCTGCGGCATCGTCTCGATGCGCCAGCGGCCACCCACAGCCAAAGGCACGCTTTTCGTCACACTGGAGGATGAAACCGGCGTTGTCAACGTCATCGTCTGGCGCGATGTGGTGGAAGCACATCGCGATGCCTTGCTCAAATCACGATTGCTAGCGGTAGAAGGCATCTGGCAGCGCGATGTCGACAGCGGCGGCCAGGTACGTCATCTGCTGGGGCGGAGATTTCGCGATCTGACGCCATGGCTCGGCCGGTTGGGCGAGGGTAGCCGTAGCCGGGATTTTCATTAAGACGGGGTCACGGCTCAGACGCTTTCGATGGCACTGCCGCTGAACCGCCGCCGATGCCTTAACGGCAAGTCCCGCATGCGCAGCAGCATCGGGAAATCCGCAGTTCCGAAATCCTCGTCGAACGCGGGTGGGCCAAGCACTCGTGCGTTGCATGCGAGATATCCCTTGATCAGAGCGGGAACCTCGGCACGAGAAGGCGCCGCGGCCGGTGCATGAGAGCGGCCACGTTCGTTGACACTCGTTTTGTCGTTCCGCACCGCACCGGGCGCCGGATTGCTGGCTGCAACCGGAAATGCGCGCAATGGTCGTATCTGCCATTCGGGTGCCGCCAGATGCGCGCCGGCAAGCCATGTCCACAAGCTGCGTACAGCCCCCTCGGAGTCGTCGCCGTCTGCCGAGCCATGCCATCCGCAGGAACCGCGCACCGGTACGCTGACGCTGCCCAGCAAGGTGTCAATCCCGTGTGCAACCGTGTAGCGCACCACCGCGCCCCACAAGGCAAGCACCACGCCGCCTGATCGGTAATCGGGATGCACACAGGCGCGGCCGAGTTCGGCCATGCGCGGGCGCAATGCTGCGAGCGGACGCAGATCGAACTCGGTGGCGCAATACAAATCACCCGCACCGCTCACGGCTTCGGGTGCAAGCAGTCGATAGGTGCCTATGACCGGGCCGCGTGATTCACCAGCCTGTCGGGGCAAACGAACCAGCACATGTTTGCAATGGGCATCGAACGGATCCACATCCCGAGCGTCGGCCGTGTCTGCGGGAATTGCGCCCGTCACTGAATGCGAGCCATTGAGATGCGCACCCATTTCGTGCGCAAACACTTGATAGCGCAGCCGCTGCGCATCGTGCACATCGTCTTCGCAACGCGCCCAGTGCACGTCGTAGCAAGCCTGGGCGTGGTCGCTTGCGTCAGCCCGTGCCAAGGGCCAGGCAGCTTCGGCCTGGCCGGCGGTGACAAGCTGGAGTCGCTCTGGCACAAATCGGGACAGTGCGCTCATGGGTTGTGGGGGAAACGCTCAGTTCGAAGGAGGATAAGAAGCAATCAGCGCTCGTTGCCGCAACTGCAGCTTCAGCAGCCGGGTCAGGCCAATAGGCTGGGCGCCGGCACACCGGTTCATGGCGCCAATGCGAAAGAGTAGCGCTTGTTTGGTGAAGATGGTGTGAAACGCCTGATACATGCCGGCCGCAGGATCCCAGGCCTCAATGGCTTCGGAGCCCGCGCCGTTGATCTCCATGATGCGAAAACCATGCCCGTCTGCCAAGGCTGCTTCGTTTTCGAAGCGCACGTCGAATCGACCGGCGTAGAACTCGCCCATGTCCTGCGCGATGGCATCGATCGCTGCCGCTAGCTGCGCCGTTGCCAGATGCGATCCGCTTCGATACAGCCCGCCGACCCGTGTCGAACCGATCGTGGCAAGGCGTACCCGCTCGCCGCAAGCCGGCACGCGGCCGGCGTCGTAGCGACTGCGATGGCGGTCCGTGCGCGATAGTCGGCCGAGCCGCTCGTCTGCTGCCACTAAATCACCGATGCTGCGTTGTCCGTCTCCGACCACCTGCGGAAAGCTGCGCAATGCAATGCCGGTGATGCTGCCTTGCGCAGCGCCCGGCATGCGCGCATAGAAGATGCCCGCTTCGCCCTCCTGCGACAGATATTCCTGCAGCACCACTGTTTCTTGCAGGGGAAAATGGCTCAGGTACTGCCGCAGATCATCGATGCCGTCGAGCCTGCAAACGCCGTGCCCGCACAGGCCGAGATCCGGCTTGGCGATGATGGGAAAGCCAAGTTGGGCGCCTTTCATCGCCGACTCGCACGCTGCAACTTGCTCTGCTCCGGAATTGCGCCAAGCCACATGCCGCGCGGTGGCTGAGTGTGCAACGGGCCCCATATGAGCAAAATATTCGAGCTTGCCTTCTCCCACCAAGCCACCGGCGGTAATTCGCGGGTTGCAGGCGGACGGCAAAGTGGCGCTGCGATAACGCAAAGCCAGCCACAACCATTGCATCACCAACGGAACGCAGATGAGCCAGGTCGGCATGCGCTCAAGAATGCCGCGGGGCGACGTGGAGTTGAGAGATCCGCGTATGGCTGGAGCCCCTGCCACTGCGATGCGGGGTACGACCCCGGAAATGGGGTGACCGTGCTCAAATAGACCAGCTTCTTCGGTTTCACCGATTGGGGCAGATGCGCAAAAACCTGTTCCAACGGATGAATCTTTAACGGTAGCGCACAGAATAATCATGACTCATGATGGAAGGTGAGCCATTGAACAAGTCATACCCACACTATGCAAGATTCGTAGATGCGAGCCTGTCAGCGAAAGCTCACAGAAATAGGCAAGGCGGTCAGAAAGAGGAATCGATCCGTCGTATCGATGCTTGCCGCAGCTGAACCTTGAACTCCGGCGCGTGGCGCCGGTATGGACCTCTTGATGAAATGACCTTCTCCTGGTTGAAGGTCCGGCCAGCGCATCAGTTCATCTCGCACCGGTGTCCAGCCGCAGGGTCCACTCCAACGGGTGAGTCAAGATTCAACCGGCGCCGACACTGACGACATGCTCCCCTGGTTTTCTGGTTTTTTATAGTGTTGTTTTTCTGACAATAAATCAGCCATACGCCGTCTTCCTACAAGCGGCGACTATACGTGGCCGATACTCGAGTTGTATTTCGTTGGTAGCCCGTGTCGCAATTTGCAAAACGGGGACGCCGCCGGCGACGGACGGCGGAATTTGACATTTGTTTAAAAAAGTTAACTGATCCTTAGGAGAAGATGATGAACACGTTGAAATTCCCCGTAACTAAACGCCAGCTTAGCGTCGTGGCGCTTGCTGGTTTCACTGCTGTGTGCGGTTCGTCAGCAATGGCACAAGAAGCTCTT
The DNA here is from genome assembly GCA_038234045.1 of Burkholderiales bacterium. Lineage (GTDB taxonomy): Bacteria > Pseudomonadota > Gammaproteobacteria > Burkholderiales > Burkholderiaceae_C > JBBSUX01. Next base: position 3,785 of record JBBSUX010000131.1, on the reverse strand, counting down.
GGAGGGTATGTCGGCGCAAACGTGGGTCGCACCCGCGCTGACTTCGACAGCAACGCAATCAATAGCTCTCTGGTTCGCCAGGGCTTCGCCATCAATTCCACAACTACTGACAATAGAGGTACTGGCTACAAACTGTATGGCGGTTACCAATTCACCCCTAACTTTGCACTGGAAGGTGGCTATTTTGATTTGGGACGCTTCAACTCCCTTTCCAACACGACACCAACAGGTACTTTCAATGATACCACCCGTGTCAGAGGCCTCAACCTTGATTTGGTAGGCACATTGCCAATATCGGACCGATTCTCCGTCTTCGGTCGAGTCGGTGCGGCTTACGCGCAAAGCAGGTCCAACTTCGCCAGCACTGGTTTCGTGCCCGTCAATACCTCCAACCATAGTCGCAACGGGACAAACGTCAAATTCGGTGTCGGCGTCCAGTACGCCATCACAGATGCTCTGGCTGTAAGGGCTGAATTCGAACGCTACCGCATTAACGACCCCATCAGAAATCGCGGAAATATCGACATGGCTTCCGTTGGACTTGTCTACCGTTTCGGTGGAAAAGTACAGACCCCAGTCGCGCAAACCTACGACCCACCTCCAACACCCGCTCCGGTTTACGTAGCGCCGCCATCCCCAGCTCCAACTCCAGCTCCTGTAGTCATAGCATCTCCTCCACCACCACCGCCCGCTTATGTGCCGCCCGTACGTCCGGCCAAGCAGGGTCGCAACTAACTTTATTTGCCATTGATCATGGGGTGGCTGCATCGATAGACCTTGCCGCCACCCTTTCTTTAGTGGACCGTCAAGCGCCCTTTCGAACCCCGCCAGCGCATGCAGTCTGGTGGGAGTGTTAAAAATCGTTAGGATGGGGACGGACTGGATCGCCCATTGCGATGATTCAAAAATTCCGCCACCTTGGCAGGCATGATATGTACTATCTATTGCACAAGAAGCTGACTACGCTAGGCCGTATGAGGCTCAATCACCTTCAGATTAAGCCTGAGTTGCTGCAATCTGGTTTAGTCCGCTCTGCTTGCGCTTTTTTGGCCAAAGCAGTACTACTAGGTTTGACCGCAGTAGGCACCTCTTTGCTCCCGGCTGCTGCCGCGCAGATTACGCCTCCCGCTACCCTGTCAAACCCCGGTGCAGGCGTGTCTGAAAATACGCTCATCCTAACGAAGCTTGCAAACTTTGGACAGGAGATTTCTTCCCCAGAGTCAAAGAAACTGGCAGATTGGGTAATGGATTCCAACGACAACGCCAAGTTGCCTTTCATCATTATCGACAAGGTGAATGCGCGGGTTTTTGTATTTAATGCCCAGGGGCAGCTAACGGGCGCAAGTGCAGCGTTGTTGGGTTTGGCTGTGGGGGACGACTCAGTTCCCGGCATCGGTCAGCGCAAATTGTCCAGTATCCGACCTGCTGAGCGAACCACACCCGCCGGTCGGTTTGTAGCCTCCCTGGACCGCGATGTTCATGGCCAAGAAGTTCTTTGGGTGGACTACGATGCCGCCCTTTCACTGCATCCCGTAGTAAAGGGGACGCCCAAAGAACGCCGCGCAGAGCGACTCGCGTCTCCGTCCCCTCTGGAAAGACGCATTTCTTATGGCTGCATCAATGTGCCAGTCAAGTTTTATGAAAAAGTCGTGAGCCCGATATTCAAAGGGACCGACGGTATAGTTTATATATTGCCGGAAACCCGCTCTCCCGAGCAAGTGTTCGGGTCCTACGATGTTCATGATTCGTCGCGAAAGCAAGCATTACCTAGCCCCGCGCAGGCAAGCAACTCGTCAGCCAGATAATCCTGTCGAAGGGGCTGTAAGAAAACTAGCGGGTATCCAGCCGACCAAGGTGCGTTTGACACTCTTGATGCTCCGAACAGCCACAATAAATTTCTTTTAGCTAGTGCCGCTGCTGGTTTTGATGGCCTGAGCCTTAAAGCAGCTAGGCTGCTCTTTCACAAGCCTGACTGAGTGGTCGGCAATTCCCAATGAAGATGTGGTGCAAGTTATTGGATTCAAGCCAAGCGCCATGGCTTAACGGTAATACACCATGCGGCCGCTTGACTTGCTAGTGACGGAACCCTGACGGAACGCAAAGCCAATTTTATCCGTAGATTTTTGAATAAATAATCTTTTATCCCGTCATGTGGCGTCAAGATCAATCAATACATTTTTGATTGGAGCGGGCGAAGGGAATCGAACCCTCGTATGAAGCTTGGGAAGCTGCCGTTCTGCCATTGAACTACGCCCGCGATATTCAAATTGTTGTTCACCAGACCTTCTGTAGGGGAGGCCTGCCGCAACGCAAGCCAGAGTGTACCGGGATGCGCGACGAACATAGTGCGAGCAGTCGTACATGAACCCCACGCATGTTCCGCAGGAGCGTCGTCGTTGCAAGCTGTCTGGCATTCATCCCTTCCGCTCAGGAGGTTCAGGGCGTCGGATTGCAATTCGTGGGGCGGACTCCGGCTTCCAATCAGTGCGACCGCTCAATTTGCGCGCCAGTTCGCGAAACCGCAGCGAAACCGCGAGTTCATCGCTGGCCTTGTAGGCCAGCGCAATACCGATGGTGGCATCCTGCGCCGGCTCGCGCAGCGGCCGAAAGGCGACTCGGGTCGTCGAATGTGATGCGTGCCGGGAAGGGACCAGCGCAACGCCCAGCCCACTGGCAACCAAGCCCACAACCGTCTGCACCTGAACCGCTTCTTGTGCCACTTTCGGCGCTATGCCGACCCGGCTGAACAACTGCATCATGCCAGCATGCAGCGCGGTTCCGGGCTGCGATGGTTTGTAGCTGATGAAAGATTCATTGGCCAGATCGATCAGGCGCAGTGAACGTTTCTGCGCCAGACGATGACCGATTGGCACGGCCACACAAAACACATCGGTGCCGATCACCTGCAGGTTGACTCCGACGGGTGGCAGTGCCGGGATGCGGATGATGCCCAGATCCATCGTTTCACTTTGCACCTCTTTCAGCGCCAATTGGTTGGTTGCCTCACGAAGTTCGAGTCTGACTTTGGGGTAGCGCGCGGCAAATGCCTGCACCAGATTCGGCAATATGTCGTAGCTGACTGATCCGATGAACCCAATGCGTAGTTCACCGGCTTCGCCTTTGTCGGCCGCCCGCGCACTGATGGCCAGCCGATCGGCCTCCCGGAGACAGCGTGTAGCAACTTCCAGTGCTGCCACGCCGGCAGGTGTCATGCGCACACCCCTGGGCTCACGCGTGAACAGTGCCGTTCCGATTTCTTTCTCGAGTTTGCGGATGGCGACCGACAGGGGCGGTTGCGCCATGAACAGCCGCTCTGCGGCGATGGAAAAGCTCCTGGCTTCGGCGACGGCAACGAACTGGCGCAGTTGGCGTAACTCCATGCCATATCTCCCGTGTATGGATTAACTGCTGAAAAGTATTAGACCGAGTATGTCAGCGTTCCTATGATGAATACGAATACAGGCTCTTGAGGGTCGGGCTCTTCACGTTGGAAGAATCAGGAGACAAGCAGATGCACAACACACTCGGCATGGTCGAAGGCAAAGTCGTTGTCGTTACTGGCGCTGGCGGCGGTATCGGCCGGGAAATAGCACTCGCGATGGGTCGCGAAGGTGCGAAAGTCGTGGTCAACGATATCGGTGCTTCGCTGGCTGGCGAGGGCAAGGATGCCGGACCTGCGCAGGCGGTGGCCGACGAGATCAGATCCGCTGGCGGCGAAGCGGTCGCCAATACCGATAGCGTTGCCGAATCGGCCGCTGCTTCCCGCATCATCGACGCTGCCCTCG
>JBBSUX010000130.1:0-9541 GCA_038234045.1 Burkholderiales bacterium | reverse complement strand
GGATGGTGCGCGCCTGGTCGGCGATCGAGCGCGTGATGGCCTGGCGAATCCACCACGTTGCGTAGGTCGAGAATTTGTAGCCGCGACGATATTCGAACTTGTCCACCGCCTTCATCAGGCCGATGTTGCCTTCCTGGATCAGGTCCAGGAACTGCAGACCGCGGTTGGTGTACTTCTTGGCGATCGAAATCACGAGCCGCAGGTTGGCCTCGATCATTTCCTTCTTGGCATCGCGCGAGGAAGACTCGCCTTCGTTCATGCGCTTGTTGATACCCTTGAGTTCAGGCAGCGGTACCACGACCTTCGATTGCAAATCCATCAGGCCCTGCTGCAGTTCCTGCACGGGGGGAATGTTGCGCGCGAGGATATTGCTCCACGGCTTGCCGGCGCTGGCTTGCTTTACGACCCATTTCAGGTTCAGCAGGTTCGGCGGGAAATCCTTGATGAAGGTCTCCTGCGGCATGCCGCACTTGTCCACGATGATGCGGCGCAGCTCGCGCTCCTTCTTGCGCACATCGTCCACCTGACCGCGCACCATGTCGCACAGCTTCTCGATGGTTTTCGCTGTGAAGCGGATGGTCATCAGCTCTTCGCTGAGCGCCTTCTGCGTCTTGTGATAGCTGGGCGTGCCGTAGCCTTCCTTGTCGTAGATGGCATGCATCTTCTCGAAGAGGGAGCGTAGCTTGTCGAAGCGGCCCAGTGCGTCGCGCTTCAATTCCTCGAGCTTGCGGGTCAGCGCCTTGGAGCCGCCCTTGCCGTCGTCGTCGTCCTCCTCGTCGAACTCGTCAAAGTCTTCCTCGGCCACATAATCGTCGGCTTCGTTCGGGTTGAAGAAGCCGTCCACGATGGTGGAGATGACGACCTTGCCTTCGCGGATTTCCTCGCCCATCCCCAGGATCGCGGCGATGGTGGCGGGCGATGCAGAGATCGCCTCCATCATCGACATCAGGCCGCCTTCGATGCGCTTGGCGATCTCGATCTCGCCTTCACGCGTCAGCAGCTCGACCGTACCCATTTCGCGCATGTACATGCGGACCGGATCGGTCGTGCGGCCGAATTCGCTATCCACGGTGGAAAGCGCAGCTTCTGCGGCTTCTTCGGCTTCCTCTTCGGTAGAAGCAGTTTGCGCTGTGTTGGTAACCAGAAGCTGTTCGGCATCAGGCGTCTGCTCGTACACCGCCACACCCAGGTCGTTCAACATGCTGATCACGCTTTCCAGCGTTTCGGCATCGACCAGCTTGTCGGGCAGGTGGTCGGAGATTTCGCCGTGGGTCAGGTAACCGCGTGTCTTGCCCAGCTTGATCAGCGTCTTCAGGCGCGAACGGCGCTTGGCCATGTCTTCTTCGGAAAGGACGGTTTCGTCCAACCCGAATTCTTTCATCAGCGCGCGTTCCTTCGCTTTGCTGATCTTCATCCGCAGCGGCTTGACCTTCTCGGGAACCGCGTCGCCCGGAGCAGCGGCGGCCGAGCCGTTATCGGCCTCGACCTCGGCTTCGCCTTCCAGGTCGGACTCGATGTCGGACAGATCGGCATCGTCGCTGTCCGCACTGGACTTGGCGGCCGCTTTCTTTCCCGCAGCTTTCTTGGCAGCAGGGCTCTTTGCGGCAGGTTTTTTAGCAGCGGCCGCCGGTTTTGCCACTGCAGATGCAGCCGGTGCAGCTTCCGCCTTGCCAACAACGGCTTTCTTGGCCGGCTTTTTGGTGTCCGCGGAGGCGACGGTCGTGCTTTCAGCAGGAGCGCCCGCTTTCTTCACGGTTTTCTTGATCGGATCTTCCACGTCATTTTTGACGGAGGTCTTGGTGCTGGTCTTGGCTGCTGCGGTTTTGCTTGCGGTCACTGCGGGTTTCACTTTCCTGGGCGCGGCAGGCGCGGCGACAGGCTGCTTTCTGAGAGCAGCGGGCGCGACGGCTGACGTCTTTTTCACGACGGCGGGAGCGGCTTTCGCGGTCGACGCCTTCTTGGGGGTGGAAACGGCTAGCTTGGACACAACTGACTTCGCGGACTTTGGAGCGGGCATGGCAACCTCGGGGTCAAAGACGAACACACAAAGAAAGAGAGAATGAAAAAGCCAGACGCAGCCATTTCCAAAAAGGAATCGACCTGACCGCATGCGAAAGCATCCGGTCATTGCCTGGTAGGTGATGCTTACGGCAACGCGTAGACACCCCCCTGACGGCAAGATGTCTGGGCGAACATTTGGTGTGCAGTCCTTGCGGAGAAAGCTGGCCGGTCGTGCGCGTTCGCGCTACGGTTGGCCTGGCCCGGAGGTGCTGCTGTCGCTCTTGCCGTCGGTCAACCTGACATTATAGCGATCCGGCTTTTTTCAAGAGCCCGCGCTTGAGTGTCAGTGCCGGGCCCCCGCGTTTGGGTGAATCCCCCGCTCAGGCCCGTTGCGCTGACAAAAGGCGCGTCGCAACGGCCTGGCGCCTTGTTTGCAACGCGCTGTAGCGCCGTAGTGCATCTGCATCACCGTTCGCAGCCGCAGCGATCGCCTCGGTCTCGGCAGCCTTCAGATGTTCCATCAACATGCGGTCGAGTACACCGCGCAGCTCGGTCTGAAGTTCAGATCCCGAGGCTTCGGTTTCCGCATGCGCGCCACCCATGAGACGTTCAGCCAGTGCTGCGACCTCCGGCTCTGCCTTGAGCCCTTCGCGCAGTGCGGCCCAAGGGCGCGGTCCGTGCTCCTGCAACTCGCGCTCCATCCTGACAAAAAGTGCGCCGTGCGGCGCAGGCTGCTCCGCCAGCAGCATGCGTTCTTCATGGTCGAGCTGGTCGAACGCGCCTGGCAAAAGCATGAGCAAGCGCGCTGCCTGGTCGGCGCGGCTCTGCGGTGGCTGGCGCCCGCTGCGGCGGCTAGTTGCGCCTGAACCGTTGCGAAGCGCCGTGTCTTCACGACCGCCATCGCCGAAGCCCCGGTTCCAGCGCCTGCCGGTTGTCGGGGCACTGTTGTTGTCAGTGTCTGGATGGGCCTGGCTTGAGGCTCCTCCGAAGCGGGCAGGGCGGGCTGCTGCCGCGGCCTGGCTGCTCCACAGCGCGGCGAGCTCTTCGGCCGGCAATTGCACTTGCTGCGCAATTTCCACCAGCAACTGCCGGCGCAGTGCGCCATCAGGCAGCGCGCTCCACAAGGGCCGGGCATTCGCCGTCATGTGCGCGCGGCCTTCAGCCGTGGCCATGTCGCAGGCTTCGCGTGCGGCCTCTATCAAAAAGCGGCTCAGCGGCACGGCTTCTTCCACATGGCGAGCAAACGCGTCCTTGCCATTTGCGCGGATGAAGCTGTCAGGGTCGTGTTCGGCCGGCAGAAACAGGAACTTCACCGCGCGCGTGTCCGTTGCCAGCGGCAGCGCAGCGTCGAGCGCCTTGCGCGCTGCCCGGCGCCCGGCGCTGTCGCCGTCGAAGCTGAATACGATGCGGTCCGTAAAGCGAAAGAGCTTCTGCAAATGGTCCGGTGTGCAAGCGGTGCCGAGTGTCGCTACCGCGTTGGGAAAGCCGAGCTGCGCCAGGGCCACCACATCCATGTAGCCCTCGGTAACCAAGGCGCATCCGTGTTCACGTAACGCAGCGCGGGCCTCGAACAGGCCGTAAAGCTCACGCCCTTTGCTGAAGACGGGTGTCTCGGGTGAGTTCAGGTATTTGGGCTTTTCATCACCGAGCACGCGCCCTCCGAAGCCGATGCATTCGCCCTTTACGTTGCGGATCGGAAACATGATCCGGTCGCGAAACCGGTCGTAGCGTTTGCGCTCGGCTTCAGGCTGCTCAATCGCTTCTTCGCCGACGATCACAAGGCCACTTTCGGCCAGAAGTGGGTCGTCGTACACCGGGAAGATGCCAGCCAGCGTGCGCCAGCCCTCCGGCGCATAGCCAAGACCGAACCGGGCAGCGGCTGCGCCCGTCAGGCCTCGCCGCTTGAGATACTCGACAGCGCGTGGCGACTTCTTCAGCAGGCCGCGATAAGCTTCTCCAGCCTTCTCCAGCACTTCAAACAGGGTTGCCTGACGTTGTTTCTGCGCTTGGGCGCGAGCGCGATCATCGGGCGAAATATCGTCGTTCGGAACCTCAAGTCCGACCTGCTGAGCCAAGTCTTGCACTGCCTCCACAAAGCTGGCGCCGGTGTATTCGGTGAGAAAGCGAATGGCATCGCCGCTCGCCCCACAGCCGAAGCAGTGATAGAACTGCTTGGTCGGGCTCACCGAAAACGACGGCGACTTCTCGTCATGGAAAGGGCACAGGCCGGTGAAGTTGGCGCCGCCTTTTTTCAGCGTGACATGCCGGCCGACCACCTCCACCACATCGGTGCGCGCGATGAGTTCCTGGATAAAGGCAGCGGGAATGGTCACTGCGGGATTATCCGGCCCGCATGGCGGCGGCAAAGTTCGATGACGCCTTCAGGCGCGGTGCGCCCCCGGATGCGTATCCTCCACCACGAAACGTGCCAAGGTTGAAACGCCTGAATCGGCGCGCAAGGGATCGTCGAGGATTCGAAGCTCGGTCGTCCAGCGCGCAGGTGTGAGCGTTACCAGACCGTAGCCGCGGTACTGGCTGTTGGCGAGAAGGATGTGGGGGTTTTGCTCGACCAGACGATCGAGCCGCTTCTGCGAGGCGCCACTGAAAGAGGTCACCGATGTCCCGCAGAACTCGGTCGCGACGGTCTTCGAGCGTTCGTCCGCAGCACGCTCCTTCACATTGCAGACGAAGTTCTGGTGAACATCGCCACCGATGAAGACCGTGTTGCGCGGCGGCTGGGCAGCGATTGCCGTCAGCAGCCGCTGACGCGCGGCGGGATAGCCGTCCCAGGTGTCCGTCGCGACGGGCCCTGTTTCCGGATTGCCGTAATGCCGTGGAGAAAAAAGCGTTTGCTGGGCGATCACGCTCCAGCGCGGCCCATCGGCTGGGTTTGCATCTGCTGCCAGGCCTTCGGCCAGCCATTGCTCCTGCGCGGCGCCGAGCATCGTGCGGCCGGGCGCCTTCAGCACTGGGCAATCAGCCGGACGCACCACACCGCTACTGCTGCTGTGATCGTCACGGCAGGCCTGCACATCGCGAAATTGCCGGGTGTCCAGCAAGTGGAAGCGCGCCAGTCGCCCAAAGGCGTGACGTTGCGTCACGCGGACCGCATCGGCGGCGCGGCCGAGGCTCGCCAGGTTGGCAAGACCATGCACGAGCGCACTCGAACGCAGCGGCATGTTCTCGTAGAAGGCCTGATAGGCGGCAGCACGCTGCGTAGGAAAATCCGCGACGGCCGGCACCACGGTCTCGTCAGCGTAATCGTTCTGCACTTCGTGGTCGTCCCAGGTGACGATCCAAGGGCAGACGCGATGTGCGGCTTGCAGGTCCGGATCGCTTTTATGCAGTGCGTAGCGATCGCGGTAATCGGCCAGCGTCGTGGCCCGGCGAAGTGGCTGCGTTCTCGCCACAGCATGCTTGGGATGTCGCGATGCGGCGCTTTCGTAGATGTAGTCACCTAGAAACGCCACCAGGTCGGGCGATTCGCTCACCACATGCCGCCACGCTGCGTAGTAGCCGTCCTCCCAGTGCTGGCATGAAGCGAAAGCGAAGCGCAGCGCGCCCGGCATCGCGTCGAGAGGCGGCGCTGTGCGGGTGCGACCCACAGCACTCGCAACGCCGCGAAAAATGAATCGATACCAATACCAGCGCGCTGGCGCAAGTCCTTGCACTTCGAGGTGTACGGTGTGACCGAGCTGCGCCAAAGCCGGTGCACTGCCCTGCTGCACGATGCGCGAGAAGGATTCGTCGTGCGCAATCTCCCACCGCACTAGCAGCGCTGATTCGCTCGCCTTACCGACTGCCAGACCCGTCAACCGCGTCCACAAGACGAAACCGTCCGCATCGGGGCACCCGCTCGCAATGCCGCAATCGAAGTAGCTGGCCGACGGAGTCGGGAGACCAGCCCACGCCCTTCGCAAGACCAGCGGCCGCGCCGCAAGAGGGGCAAGCGCAGCGAGCGCAAGAATTTGGCGTCGGTTAGTTGGCATGGAGAGGAAACGTCTGCGGCTACGAGCGGTTGACGCGTGCGTATGACTTTGCATTTTCCATGGCGTCTTCTGCCGCCGTGCCAATTGCTGTTGGGCGGCAAGCCGGCCGCCTTGGATGCGTGGTACTGACGCCTGGACGGTCCCCGTCGCGAATTGCCACTGCTATAATTTAAGGCTTAGCCGGTGTAGCTCAGTCGGTAGAGCAGCTCATTCGTAATGAGAAGGTCGGGTGTTCGATTCATCTCTCCGGCACCAAATCTGTAAAGGAAACCCTGCTACTTATTCGGTAGCGGGGTTTTTTATTTCCTGCTTGTGTAGCCGCCGGCGCCGCTTTTTGTACTTGGTCCGCCCGCAGCAGAAAGCAAAAAGCCCACACGCCACAACGGCGTGCTCTTTTTTTTCCAAGCCTCCACTGGCACAAGGAAAACCGTAAGGTTGTAGCAGCCTGCTAGTGGTAGTCGTCCTCAAGCTGGTGCCGAACGGCCAAAATATTGACGGTATCAGCCGCCTCAATCTCGTACAGCGCGACGTAACCTGAGTGGCCAAACGGAATGATCAACTCGCGAAGAAACGCGCTGTTTCCGACTTTGCGGTATATGAACGGCGTGCGGCTGAGATGGTCTTGCACAGCGCTGCGGAGCGCGTCGATGGCCCCCTGTGCTGCATCAAACTCTTCAATGGTTTGCGCCCGCTCCAGCAAAAAGTCAAACAAGCGTAGCAAATTATCACGCGCCGCTGCGGTGTAGCGGACGTTAAAAGCCCCCATCAACCCAGCAACTGCCTGCGTCTTGCATCCAGCCGCTGCTGAAGCTCGCCGTGCACCGCTTCGGATACGTGGTAAACACCTGTTTGCCGGGCGTCTTGAGCAGAGCGCAAGCCACGCGCCATAAATTCGTCTTGGGTGCGCCGCCGTGCAATCGTCTCGCGCATGGCCGTTTCCATCAGGCTGGTGAGCGTCTCCCCCTCGCGCAGCACACTTTCGGCATCGGCGCGCAGCAGGGGTTCAACACGGAGCGAAGGGAATGTGGCGGTTTTCATGGTGACGGGTATTGCGTTGCATTTGCGACGCAATCAGTGTAGCGCGTTTTGCAGGCTCACCGTGCAAGGGCCGTTTTGACACGCTACCGAACCAACATCAACTACATAATTGATAGCTGATTGCGCTTGTGCCGCAAGGGATAGATCGACTTTTACCAACAATATGGTACCGGAGTTGGTCCTCTTGCTCCGCCTCAGGCGTGCAGCGAAATCCTGCGCTTGGAGCACAGCAATGGCGGGGTCTATCCCCTCTTTTTGATGACAGGGAGAAAGACTTAATCGCCAGTCGGCGGGGTGCGCCGCCTGATGCCGAACCGACTCAATCTGCGACGCCCCCCACCGTGCCGTTCGACAGCGCTTCCAGCGCCTTCACCATCGCCGAATGGTCCCAGTCCCGGCCGCCTTCCTGCGCCGTGCAGGCGTTGAAGAGCTGCTGCGCGCTGGAGGTGTGGGGCAGTGCGACGCCGAGCGCGCGGGCTGAATCGAGCGCCAGATTCAGGTCCTTCTGGTGCAGGCCGATGCGAAAGCCTGGGGCAAACGTGCGCTTGATCATGCGTTCGCCATGTACTTCGAGCACGCGCGATGCAGCGAAACCACCGAGCAGCGCCTGGCGCACGCGGGCCGGGTCTGCGCCGGCGCGGGATGCGAAGAGCAGCGCTTCCGCCACCGCCTCGATGTTGAGCGCGACGATGATCTGATTGGCCACTTTGGCGGTCTGGCCCGCGCCACATTCGCCCACCAGGGTGATGTTCTTGCCCATCAGTTCGAATACTGGCCGTACGCGTGCGAAGGCATCTTCGCTACCGCCGACCATGATGGTGAGCGCCGCGTTCTTGGCACCCACTTCGCCGCCGGAAACGGGAGCATCTAGATAGTCGCTGCCGACCGCGCGGATCCGTGCCGCGAAGTCCTTGGTGGCGATGGGCGAAATCGAGCTCATGTCGACCACGACTTTGCCGGCGCCTTGGCCCAGGCCCGCGGCCACGCCGTCCTTGCCGAACAGCACGGCTTCCACATCGGGCGTGTCGGGCACCACTGTGATGATGATGTCGGCGCGCTCCGCGACACCCCTCGCGCTCAGGCACTGGGTTGCGGCACTGTGCGCGATCTCGCTGGCAAGCTTGCCACGGGTGTGTACGTAAACTTGATGCCCGGCCGTCACAAGGTGCGCGGCCATCGGCGCGCCCATGATGCCCAGGCCGATGAAGCCGATCTTCAGCGGTGTGAATGCAGCGCTGGCAGAGGGGCGGGATTGGATGGCGGTCGAGGTGGCGTCATTCATTGAGAAGTCTCCTGGGGGGGTTGGTTGAAGCGCCAAGGCGTTGAGGTCTTGAGGCGGTTCGTCGGTGGATGTGCGTCGGGGCGCGAGCGGTTCAGCACGCCTTGCCCTCTGTCGTCGTTCTTACGCGGTGAGGCGGCTGCGCCAGTCGAGCCCGGCCAGCGTATGGGCAGCAGGCTTGTATTCGCAGCCGACCCAGCCGTCGTAGCCCAGTCGATCGAGTTCGGCAAAAACGGCCGGATAGTTGATTTCGCCAGTACCCGGCTCGTTGCGGCCCGGGTTGTCGGCCACCTGCACATGGCCGATGCGAGGCAGGTGGCGGCGCAGGGTCCCGATCAACTCGCCTTCGGTGCGTTGCGCGTGGTAGATGTCGTACTGCACGAAAGCGTTGGGCGCGCCCACCTCATTGAGCAGTGCAATCGCTTCGTCGGTGCGGTTGAGCCAGAAGCCGGGGATGTCGAAGAGATTGATCGGCTCGATCAGCAGCACTACACCTTCCCGCTGCAGCGCCTTCGCGGCAAACCGGAGGTTCTCGGCCACGGTGGAGCGCAATGCGGCAGCCTCCACGCCGGGCGGCGCCTTGCCGATCAGGCAATTGAGCCTTGGTGCGCCCAGCGTTTTCGCGTAGTCGATGGCCTGCGCGACGCCGCTGCGGAATTCATTGACACGGTCGGGCAGGCAGGCAATGCCGCGCTCACCGGCGTCCCAGTCGCCCGCACGCAGGTTGTGCAGCACAAGCGTCAACCCGAACTGGTCGAGCCGATGACGAATGTCCGTGGCGCAATAGTCGTAAGGGAACAGAAATTCCACCGCCTCGAAACCGGCTTCGGCGGCGAGACCGAAGCGGTCGAGGAAAGGAACATCGGTAAACAGCATGGTGAGGTTGGCGGCAAAGCGAGGCATGAGAAGGTTTCCTGTCGTGGTGGTCTGCAAAAAGAAAGAGCACTACTCCAGCAGGCCGGCAAGCTCCAGCCCTTCGCGACCTTCGGGGTGGCGGCAATCCAGCTCACCAAACTCGTGGATGTTGTCGATCTCTGTGCCCATGGCCACGTTGGTGACCTTCTCCAGGATGACTTCAACCACCACCGGTACGCGGTATTGCTTGGCCATCTTCTGGGCCTGCACCAGAGCCGCGCCGATCTGCTCAGGGTCGGTCACCCGCAGCGATTTGCAGCCCAGCCCTTGCACGACGGCCTGGTGATCCACGCCGTAGCCGCGAAGTTCGGGTTCGTCC
>JBBSUX010000129.1:0-9555 GCA_038234045.1 Burkholderiales bacterium | reverse complement strand
TAATGTCTCTAGCTCAATAGGTACGAGCGCTACCAGCTACTATCTTAATAGTGCTAGAAGCTGCCCATATCAGCGCCAGGAGCGTCCGTGAAACGCGCTCTCTTAGTTTCAATGCAGCAGGTGCGGCGACCGACCGTGCTGGCATTAATCGTCCATTTTTCGACCCATCAATTGGTTTTTTGACTCGCAACTGCGGTTGTTGTTCAGACTTGAGCAACAAGATCGTTAGCGTGTCACATTTCGGGTTTTTTGAACGACAAGCTTCAGAGAGACCGATCAACGTCCACCGAAGCCGGGATGCAGGCTGAGACCTTTACGAGAATAGGAACGGCATGTTCGGGGAGAAGCGCTTGGGTCTAGATGGAGCGTCTCACATTCGCGCCATATCCCAAATCTCCGACATCCGTTTGCGAAGATCGGCGGGCACCGCAGCATTGGGCAACGCCAGCGCTGCGCTCATCGCGTCGCTGATGCGCTCGATTACCCGCGCCGGGTCATACACGCCGCAGACATCGCGGCCGAAGCGTTCCAGCTGATCCCGGGCGGGATAACTGCGTGCCGGCGAACGCTCGCCGCTGCGGCCACCGCGCCGTAGTTTCAGCGCCATGGTTCGGTCTACCGATTCGATGCCACCGGGCCGCTCGTAGGTGTAGAGCGTGGTCGTGACCTGGTCGAACACAGGGCTGGGCCACACACGGGTGTCGTCGTACAGCACGGCGAAGTTCTTCAGATGGGCGTCGCCGTTGCGCAGAAGCACTGCCAGCACGACACCATCGAAGAAGCTGTGCAGGGCGGTGGCGGGCTCGCTGCACACCAGCCGCAGCGCGTGGGCGACGTCTTCATAGCTGCCGATGTATTTGCGGCTAGAGAGCCGGTCGCGCACACGCAGTTGCATGATGGCCGCGATGTCTTCGAAGCCCAGGCGCGCTCCGGATTCAGCGCCCTGAGGCGGCAGGTCGAAGCGGTCGATCACCAGCAATCGGCCGTCTTCAGAAAGATCACAGTGTGGCGCCGGCATACCCGCCAGCCTCGCCGCCTGCAGGCACAGCCATTCGTTGGCGCTCAGACCGGGATAGCGCGCGCCCTCCGCCTTGACGATGACGGATGGCCCCGTCACCGCAGCCTTGTCCGCCACGGGCACCATCACCTTGGGCTGCATACCGGATAGCGCGGTGCCGGCGCCAAGGTAAGCATCGACAAGTTCATCGAACAGCGCGGCGCTGCGGCTGCCTTCAAGCAGGGCATCACGCGAAACCGGTGCCGGCGGTTGTGGCTGAGATGCGCCCGGCAATGCATAGCCCACGCGGCCGATACCGCCATCGCCCATCAGCGCTAGCAACTGCATCTTGCTGGGCGGCGCCTTTGGAAAGCGCGCGAGGATCCGTTCGAAGAGGTAACCCTCCGGCAGATTCATGTCGAGCGAGGCGAAAAGGTCGCCGTCCTGGAACACACGGTCTTCGATCGGCAGGCCCAGCCCCACCCGATGCTGCGCGCCGGGTTCGTAGACCAGCGAATACACGTCGCGCTTGTGCAGGCGCGCCTGCGCATTGCCACCTACGAACAGCTGAAGCTCCGACGGCCTCTTGCGCGGCGTCATGGCGTGTCGTCCTGGTCGACATCGAATTGGTCATCGATGTGCAAGTGTGCGAAAGCGCGGACAAGGTCCGCGGCACGCAATGGCCCCTGTTGTAACGGCGCAAGCGTTAAACCGATTTCGAGCACCGCGAGCATGGCGAGCAGCGACGAAAGGGCAACATCCCGACCGGCCTCCAGCCGATAAACAGGCATGCGAGAGAGCTCCGCTTTAAGGCCGAGCGCAGTTTGCGACAAGCCGAGCGCGCGCCTGCGTTCGGCCACGACGGCACCCATGCCGCGCAGGTCGATCACTGGCTGGGATGCAATCGGCTGTGCTGCGGCGAAATCTTCAGAAGAGGCGGAATTACTGCTACGCATTCATAGCATTATCTGTTAATACTATGGATTTGTACCGTATAAGTAGCAGATCGATGGGCTGATGCGTTCTATGTGATGGGGTGCCAAAAGCCTCACTGTGGCGGCGCCGGCTGGCTTTATCGGAGAAAGCGGCTGCGGGTGCGCGCCAGCGGATGTCGGAGCGTAATCAGGGCTCGAAATCTGGAATTGCACGCCGCATGAACTCATCGAAAAGCGGCACCGTGAATGCCATGTCCCCGTGCGAGGGGCTGTAGACCATGCCTTTTTGATCAAACTGGAGCGCACGGGTCCTAAAGTGTTGATCCTTACCTTCAAGGTGTCATGGGCTTCCACCAGGATGGTTCGGTGGCCAGCTGCTTCGGCCATGCGGTCCATTTCATTGAGCAACACGTTCTTGCCCACACCGCGTAGTCCCGTCAGCAGCAGACTCTTCTCCGGGCGTTTGGCCCGCACCCGGCCCAGCAGTACATGGGCTTGCTCCAGCACGCCGTCGCGCCCTGCCAGCTCAGGCGGCGGAGAGCCCGCTCCAGGGGGAAAAAGGTGCGTCAGGTTCGATGAAGTCGGCGCGAGATCGGAGCTCGTTCCTTCGGCACGGCAGCGGACCGCTCTGCTCACGACCCTGCAAGGTGCGGCAAATAATGTTCCACCAGTTCTGCCACGGCGCTGGCTTGCAATGCGTCGCGAGACCTTTTGAGGGGGTCGCGCGTCCGGCTGCGTGACAGCGCCTCTTTCAGGCGGCTGAACACCAGTGGATGCAGCGTTGTCATCAGCACCATCCGCCCCGTTGGCGATACCACCATTTGTGAAAAGCGTTCGGCCGACGCCATCTGTGCGCCGTTCGCGACCTGCACTGCCCAGAAATCTCGTTCGGCCGAGGTCACTTTCATGGGGTGCGTATCGTCACCCGATGCGCGATGACGAATGATGTCCACCTCGAACCCATCCGCGTTGACGGCCGTGTAGAGCTGGTCGTCGCGTAAATCGAAAGTACGATCCACTTTCTGCAACGTCTCCAACAGCGATTCACGTCGGGCCTCCAGCGTGGCTGCGAGGGTCAGCCGGCTTTGTGTGTTCAGAAGAAGATCGATGTCCTGCGTCGTCGTGGCTTCCTCGACAAACCGCACGCCGCACGCGCTTTCATAGGCCAAGAGGGCGTGCGTGCCGACCGTAAGAAAATGCTGGTCGATCCTGGATTTATGCAATTCGCGAAGGATCTGCACGACGATTTCAGGAGTGCGCCCCAACCGGTGTGCACGGTTGAGTCGTTCATGCAACGCTGCAGCTTTGCGCAGGCCGGCTAAGCGCTCCTCGACAAGCTTTTTACGCGCCATGAAACGGTCGAAGATGGCCTGCGTCTCGTCGCTTCTTGGTCCCAGCGATTTCTGCGAGTTGTCGGCGTGGGTGCGTATCAGGTAGCTTCGTGCGCCGACGGTTCTCCAGAGCATTGAGCCCCGCACCGTGGCAGCTGTCTTTTGGGCATCGCGCAAAGCGAGGAACACAGTTTCCGCGTCGATGTATTGCTTCTTCTGCAGGTTGCTTAATTCGTACCAGAACATACTTTTCAGTATAGTTTTTAATACTCTTCGATTCATACTGAAAAGCGATCCGGGCAAGCCGTCTTCTTGCAGCCGCCAAAGTGAGATTTCACCGCCGGACAGCTGGCTCGGCCACAAAACTCCCGGACTTCCCCCCGTGCTTCTCCAGCACGCGCACATCCGTCATCACCATGCCCTTGTCCGCCGCCTTGCACATGTCGTAGATGGTGAGCAGGCTGATTTGCACGGCGGCCAGCGCCTCCATCTCGACGCCGGTGGGACCCGTGGTTTCGACGGTTGCGGTACAAATAATGCCAGGAGCGTAATCAGCACCGGCGCTATTAGCTTCGAACTCGATAGCAACCCGCGTGAGTGCGAGCGGATGGCAGAGCGGAATCAGATCGCTGGTTTTCTTCGCACCCTGAATGCCGGCGATACGCGCAACGCCGAGCACGTCGCCTTTTTTGGCGTTACCGGCCTCGATCAGCGCCAGGGTTGCCGGCTGCATGGTGATGCGTCCGCTGGCGACGGCGATGCGTTTGGTGGAGGGTTTGTCGCCCACATCGACCATGTGCGCCTGGCCGTGCGCGTCGAAATGCGTGAGCGGCGACGCTGTGCCGGCTGAAGCGGACCCGGTTACGGAATGGCTACTGGAGCCGGACGCATCGGCTGAATCGACGGATGTTGGTGGTTCGATGGGTGTGGATGACATGCGGGCGGAGCTGAGCGGTTTGGGCTTTACTTTGCTTTGGTTTGACGGTGGCTTTGGATGGCTGGAAGTTGGCTGCGAGCAGCGACACTTCCGAGCCCCCGCTGTCCAATGGTATGAACATTTGCGCGGCTGCGGCATCATAGAAAGCCCGGCGCTGAATGCTCGGCGCGCCTTCAGGACTTTCAATAGTAGCCTTGAATTACAAGCCAAATCGACCTCTAGAGCTTTACCTGAAAGCGCTAGTAGCTACTCTATTAATAGTACTGCTGTGGGCTTTGCTGATGCGGCCCGTACACGCGCAATCGGTGCTGCCCACGCTGGGCGACGGTAGCGACACATCCACGGCGGAAGAGCGCGCACTCGGCGACACCATTGCCCGCGAGTTGTACCGCGATCCCGACTACACGGCCGACCCGATCCTTGCCGAATACACGCTGCGGGTCTGGCAGCGGCTGCTGGATGCCGCCCGCGCCAAGGGTGAGCTCACGCCCGAGATGGATCAGCGCTTTGCCTGGCAGGTCCTGCTGGGGCGCGACCGCAAGGTCAATGCGTTCGCCCTGCCGGGTGGTTATCTGGGGCTGAACGCCGGGCTGCTGGCCATCACCGATTCGCAGGACGAATTTGCGTCGGTGCTGGCGCACGAGCTTAGCCATGTCACGCAGCGCCACATTTCGCGCCTCATCACACAGGACAAGCGCCAGTTGCCGATGATGCTGGCCACCATGCTGCTGGGCGCGCTGGCTGTCAGCAAGAGCCCCGAATTGGCTAATGCGGTAGTGGTGGGCGGCTCGGCCCTCACGGCGCAGCATCAACTAAATTTTTCGCGCGACATGGAGCGCGAAGCCGACCGGATCGGCTACGGCGTGCTGGTGAAGGCGGGTTATGACGGCGCTGCCTTTGCGGCGATGTTCGAAAAGCTTCAGCAATCGTCACGGCTGAACGACAACGGCTCGTTTCCGTATTTGCGAAGCCATCCGCTGACGACCGAGCGCATCGCCGAAATGCGCTCGCGCGTGATGATGGACGAGCAGGGTGCGGCCAAGCCTCAAAAGCGTTTGCTCCCGGATAAAGCGGTGACCGGCGATGCGACAGCAGATTCAGCAGCCACGCTCGATGCGATCACCGTGCGCGCACGAGCCGATATGTCGCTGGAACACACGCTGATTGCCACGCGCGCGCGGGTTGTGTCGCGCAGCGGAGTCGACGATCTGCGTGCGTGGGCCACAGCGCCGGACGAGGCGGGCTTTCGCACGCAAGCGCGCGCGCAGCAGGCGAGTGGTCTCTATGCCGCCGCCATGTCCCGCACGCGGCAACGCGACTTTGCGGGTGCTCAAGTCTTGGCGGCACGCTTGCCAGCGCTGATCGGCCCGATGAACGATGCGCGAGCGCTGCGGCTTGCGGTGCTGCTGCAGGTCGAGGTGGAAATCGCAGCAGGCGATGGCGCTGCCGCCGCCCGGTTGCTAGCCGGTTCGCAGCAACCCGATGCGCGGCCCGAGCGCATCTATACCGCCGAGGCAGCATTGGCCGGTGGTGGAAAGCTGGCCGATGCCATCGACGGTTTGCAGACTTGGGTGGCCACGCATCCGCGCGACGGTGCCGCGTGGCAGTGGCTGGGGCAGCTCTATGGCGCCGATGGGCAGAAGATGCGCGCCTTGCGGGCGCAGGGCGAGCAGCAGATGGCGCAACTCGATTGGGCCGGTGCAGTGGATCGCTTCAGGGCCGGGCAAGCCCTGATGCGCAGCGGCGGATCGCGCGAGGATTACATCGAGGCTTCGATCATCGATACGCGCCTGGCAGACGCGCAATCACGACTTGCGGATGAAAAGGCCGCCAAGCGCTGACTCGATCAGCAGGCCCAGCGCCGAATAAATCAGCGAGCCCAGCAGCGCCGCGCCGAAGCCGGTTACCTGAAAACCCGACAACACACCGGATGCCGCCCAGAACATCAGCGCGTTGATGATGAACAGGAACAAGCCCAGGGTCAGCACCGTGACTGGCAACGTAAGCACCACCAGGATCGGGCGCAGCACGACGTTGAATAGCCCGATGACAAAAGCCGCCAGCATGGCCGAGCCGAAGCTGCGCACTTCGACGCCGCTGCTGTAGATATAGGCCACGAACAGCAGCGCCGCAGCGCTCAACATCCATTTAACAAGCAGTTTCAGCATAGGAAATCGGCATAGGAAATCAACATGGTACCGGCGGTGCCGCCGATCTGCCATTAATCCGGCGTCAGGCTAAGTGCCATGACCAGCATCAACAGCCCGCCCGGCAAGGCGCCACGCGCCAGTCCCTTCACCACCGATTGGGAGGTGGTTGCCGGCGCCGCACCGATGCGCGGCCGCCGCAGGTCTTGCACCGCCGCGCCGGGATGGGCGGCGCGCAGCATCTGCATTTGCGCGGCGAACTGGTTGCCGAGGATGTGGAGCTCCATCGTGTCGCCGCCGTTTTGCAGCACCGGCTCGACCTGCGCCCGCAGTTTGTCGATCCAGCGGGTATGCCAGCCAGCGCGCGCGCTCTGGCTCATGAACTTGCCGATGCGCTGGCTCATGCGCGGCGGGCAGGCCAGCAGCACCCAGTGGCGTGGCGGCGCGCCGGCTCCGGCTTGAGGCGTGCCGGCATCAGGCCTTTTCTGCAACGCGGGCAGACCTTGCAGCAGGCATTGGGCGTCGTCCACCACAACGATCACAGATTGGCGGGCCGGGTGATTGAGGCTGTTCATGCGTGCTCCTTGTTGGCGAGTGCGTCTGCAATATGGGCTTGGTCGATCCGTTGGCTGCCGGGCAGCTTGCGTCGTGAAGTGATACGGCCGGCCAGCAGCACGCCCACTACCGCCAGAACGCAAACGCCCCAGTACGCAATCTGGTGAATCGGCTCTGGCCCTTTGAAGATACCGGCCAGCAGTCTTTCATTCACGATCATCTTCGCTGCGGTGAACGCCAAGACGGCAGAGCCGAGTTGAATGATGACCGGGAAGCGCTGCACCAGCTTCAGCACCAGCGTGCTGCCGAAGACGACGATCGGCACGCTGATCAGCAAGCCAAGAATCACCAGGTCGAAGTGGCCCTGCGCAGCACCGGCTACACCCAGCACGTTGTCGATACCCATAAGCGCATCGGCGACCACGATGGTTTTCATGGCACCGATGAAGGTGGTGGCGCCGCCTTCGGCATGGCCATCTTCACTGCTCTGGTCGGCCAGCAATTTCCAGGCGATGTAGAGCAGCCCCAAGCCGCCGACCAACATCAGGCCCGGAATTTTCAATAGCCAGACGACGCCGACCGTCATGACCGAGCGCACGGCGATCGCGCCGACCGTGCCCCAGATGATGGCTTTTTTCTGTAGCTGCGGCGGCAGGCGCCGCGCTGCAAGTGCGATCACGATGGCGTTGTCGCCCGCGAGCACAAGATCGATGAGGATGATGGCCAGCAGGGCCGTCAGCCATTGGCTAGAGAAGAGTTCCATGGCAGTGCAGTGCTCCTTTGCAGCAGAAGTCGTGCTTTCGCTGGGTGACTTGCTGCGGCTATTGCGTTTTTTCGATCCGCCCGCTTGAGGGTCCGGTTGAAGAAATGCTGACTGCCTGCGTGATGCCGTTTCAATCGGCCGCCACAAACATGCGTGCACCTTCGACCGAACCCGAAAAAAGCGGGTTCCAATCGAAGGTCTTGCTCGACACGATGCCACTGAAGGCCACGTCCGATGCCCGGCAAGCCGGAAACATCGGCAGCGCCGCACCCCGTAAGTGATGCAGTGCTACCGGCGCTTCGTACTGACGACTTTGCCGATACCGCCTGCTGGCGTGTGCATATCGAGTGCAAAAACGCTGCAGGGGGAGGGAGCTACTCCCCTTCGTGCTGCTATTAGACCATTGGATGGGAATCCTCAAAGCGGGTCGGCAATCACGGGGTGCAGCGAAGGCCCGAACTGCCGGCTATCATGGAAAAATCCCATGGCCGCGCTGCACATTACCGATATCGAAGCCGCCATCAATTACTGGCGCGCGCGCTCGCCTTCGCCCGATGGGGTCACGCTGGCGCCTGAATTGCGGGCGCTCGGCGAGGTCTATGCACTGATGGTGTATTTCCATGAAGAAGAGTGCGATGTGCGCGGTTTTCCGCCTGCCGCCTGGGACGCATGGATGCAGTGGTATCAGAGCACGCCCGATACGCCCTGCATTGCGATCTGCTCCACCAGCCAGGGCGACGACGAATGCAAGGGCTGCGGCCGCAGCTTCGAGGAGGTGCAGCGCTGGCCTGAAATGGATCCGGTCGAAAAGCGCGCTACCTGGCGCCGCATTACGCAGGAGGCGCAGGCCTGGCGGTTCAATCGATATGCCGAGCGCGCAGCCGAAAATCGCACTTCGGGCGCGATGGGCGGTGTGGCGGCCGAAGACCGCGCGCCGTGAAGCGTCTGCTGCGCGCGCCGAATGCGGTGTTGGCAACGATCTGGGTCGATCTGCTGTGTGAAGCCGGCTATCCGGCCACAGTAGAACGGCTGCACCTCAGCTCAGCCGCTGGCGAACTGCCTATTGATCAGTGTCTGCCCGAAATCTGGCTGCGCCATGCCGAACATACGGAGGCCGCGCGCGCCCTGATCGACGCACTGCAGGCGCTGCCGCAACGTCACTGGCACTGCCCGCAATGCCATGAAGAAATCGAAGGTGGATTTGAGGACTGCTGGAACTGCAACACGCCGATGCCGCGCTGAGCCGCGACGGCTTACGGTGGCCGTGACGAGGAGGTCACGTTCCAGATTAACTCCGGACTTCAACTCCCTCTCCCACTGGGAGAGGGTTGGGGTGAGGGCGGCCGCATGGAAAATCATCGTCGCTCTGACGCTGAGCGCAATACCTGCCGCGCTACTTCCAGCGTTGGCACTCCACGTCGGCGGTGGCTTTCGCATTGCCCATCGTCAGCACACCTTCCTGCACGGTCGCCTGCAATTGCATGTTGCGCTCGGCCAGCTGCGCCAACGCTTGCGAAGCTTCAGACGGCACGCGCCATACCTGCAAGCGGTCCAGCCTTGTCAGCTTGTTCTCGATGCCGCGCCACCACACTTCAGCCGCGTGATGAAACGGGTAGACGATTACTTCGTCGGCCTTGCTGCACGCTTTTGAAAGCGGCTTGTCTTCCGGCTGCCCGACCTCGATCCAGAGCCGCGTGGCACTTGTGAAATCACGCAGGAACACATCAGGATCGTCCGGGTTGGATAGTCCGGCACCGAAGCCCAGCGTGCCGTCGCCGTTGCAGATCGTTTGCAGCTTGTGGGCGTTGATCGCCAACGCCGCCAGCCGCACCATCATGCGTTCGTCGGTTTCGCTCGGGTGCCGCGCCAGTGTCAGGGAGTGGTCGGCGT
>JBBSUX010000128.1:0-9603 GCA_038234045.1 Burkholderiales bacterium | reverse complement strand
GGGTGCCGAGCAGCTCGGCCGCCATGACGAATCCGAGCGTCTGCTGCGAAAGCTGATAGCGCAGAAGCCGGACTACCACCAAGCCTACAACGCGCTTGGGTATTCGTTGGCGGATCGTGGCCGCAAGCTCCCAGAGGCGCGTGAACTGATCCGCAAGGCGGTCGATTTCGCGCCGGACGATCCCTTTATCCAGGACAGCCTCGGTTGGGTCGAATACCGCATGGGCCATCTGGCCGAAGCCAGCAAAATTCTGCAAAGCGCAATCGTGGCCCGGCCCGACCCCGAAATCGCCGCGCACTTCGGCGAGGTGTTGTGGAAGCAGGGTCAACGCGAACGAGCCAAGGCGATATGGCGCGAAGGCGTGCAGCTGAGCCCGGATAACAAGATCCTGCGCGATACGCTCAAACGTCTCAAGGTCAAGCTGTGAACAATGGTGGGCGGTCTAAGCGGCTCAATGCGCTGAGGCAGATGGGCTTTGTATGGCTGGCATTTGCTATTTTCTTCATAGCTGGATGTTCAATACAGAAAAGCGCTACGAACACGTTTGATATAAAAAAAGAATCCGAGCGGACTTTCTGGGCGGGTCGGCTTGCCTTGCAGGTCGACGGCTCGGATGTTCAGTCCTTCGCCGCAAGCTTCGAACTGCGCGGCACCGCACAACAAGGCGAGCTTCGCCTCTTCACACCACTTGGCAGCACGGTCGCGGTCGTCGAGTGGAACGCCAAGGGTGCAACGCTGAATTCGGGCGAAGGCGTCCGGCGCTTCGCTTCGCTCGACGCTTTGGCCACCTCCGCCAGCGGCAACCCCATCCCCGTTGCAGCTTTATTCGACTGGCTCCGGGGTGAGCCCAGCCCGGTGCCGGGATGGGACCCCGACTTGCGGCTGCTCGCGGATGGACGGCTCATCGCACGACGCACCAATCCCCTGCCGGCAATGACCTTGCGCGTGGTACTGGACCAGTGATCGCACGCAGAGCACCAGCATGAGCCTGCGCGCTCTCTATGACGTACCGGCTCCGGCCAAGCTCAACACTTTTCTGCACATCGTCGGAAGGCGGCCGGACGGATATCACATCCTGCAGTCGGCTTTCATGCTGATCGACTGGTGCGACACCCTGCACTTCGAGCTGCGCCCAAACGGCGCGATCAGCCGGGAAGATCTCGGCCCGACCTTGCCGCCCGATGATCTGATCATCCGGGCTGCAGTCGCCCTGCAGACCCATACCGGCTGTACGCTCGGATGCCACATCCAGGTAGAAAAGCGCATTCCTGCTCAGGCCGGCATGGGAGGCGGCTCGAGCGACGCGGCGAGCTGCCTCCTGGCACTCAACCGGCTCTGGCGCCTGAAACTCCCTGTAGCCACCCTCTCGCAGATCGGACTGACGCTCGGTGCGGACGTGCCATTTTTTCTGTGCGGACACAGCGCGTGGGTCGAAGGTATCGGGGAACGTATCACGCCGCTTTGCGGAGCCGACGCCTTTGCGGACGCCGAGTTCGTCGTGATCAAACCGCCACAGGGACTCGATACCGGGGCAATTTTTTCGTCGCCTGACCTTCACCGTCACACCGCAAGTGCTACACTCGCAGGCTTTGCTGCAGACCAGTTTGGCTTTGGCCGAAACGATTTGCAGCCGGTTGCCGAGGCGCTCTGCCCCGCTGTTTCTGAAGTCATTCAATGGCTTTCGGACTTGGGGCTCGCGGGTCGGATGACAGGCTCGGGAAGTGCGGTTTTTGCGCTCTTGCCCGATGCCCGATTCGATCTTCCCGAAGCACCGGCGGCATGGCGGGTCAGACGATGTGGCAACCTGAATGTCCATCCACTGGCGCGATGGGCAGACAGCTAGAGTTGAAGGTTGGCGGCTTGCCGTCGACCGGTGTAGGGGAGTCGCCAAGCTGGTTAAGGCACTGGATTTTGATTCCAGCATGCAAAGGTTCGAATCCTTTCTCCCCTGCCAAAAATCTTCCGTTCAGACACGGTACGCATGACCCAACCCCGCAGCTCGCCGGAATCTCCCATGCATGCTCAACATCCTGATTTTCTCGTCTTCACCGGCAACGCCAATCCGGGCATGGCAGGCGAAATTGCGGCCCATCTCGGCATCACACTTGGCAATGCCAGTGTCGGGCGGTTCTCGGATGGCGAGATCACCATCGAAATCAACCAGAACGTCAGGGCGCGCGACGTCTTTGTCGTGCAGTCGACCTGCGCGCCGACCAACGACAACCTGATGGAGCTGCTGATGATGGTCGACGCGCTCAAGCGCTCGTCGGCCGAGCGTATCCATGCCGTCATCCCGTACTTCGGCTACGCCCGGCAGGACCGCCGTCCGCGCTCGTCGCGCGTGCCGATTTCGGCGAAGGTCGTGGCCAATCTGCTGCAGACAGTCGGCGTCGACCGGATCCTTACAATGGATCTGCACGCCGATCAAATCCAGGGATTTTTCGATATTCCGGTAGACAACATCTACGCCTCGCCCGTGTTGCTGGGGGATCTGCGTCAGTGCAACTACGATGACCTGATCGTCGTCTCCCCGGATGTCGGTGGCGTAGTCCGCGCCCGCGCGCTTGCCAAACAACTCAATTGCGACTTGGCCATCATCGACAAGCGTCGCCCACGCGCCAACGTCAGCGAAGTGATGCATGTGATCGGTGAGATCGAGGGCCGTAACTGCGTGGTGATGGACGACATGATCGATACCGCCGGCACCTTGGTCAAGGCCGCAGAAGTCTTGAAGGAACGCGGCGCCAAGAAGGTCTACGCCTATTGCACCCACCCGGTCTTCTCGGGTCCCGCGATCGAACGTATCGAAAGCGGCACGGCACTCGACGAGGTGGTGGTTACCAATACCATCCCCTTGTCGGAAGAGGCCCGGGCCTGCACCAGAATTCGCCAGCTCACCGTGGCTCCGCTGATCGCACAGACGATCCAGCGGATCGCCAAGGGAGAGTCGGTGATGCGCCTGTTCTCCGATCAGGAGAACCTTTTCTAGCCACAGGCAGAAAATGTCAGGCAGGGGTTTTGTCGAATTCGCGACGAGCCCTTTTATTGAACCGGAGTCCGCTGGTCGCGGTGGACTTCCACAGGAGTTAAACATGAATTTTGTCGCTTTTGAGCGCGCCAAGCAGGGTACGGGTGCGAGCCGCCGTCTCCGCAATTCCGGTCGGACGCCCGGCATCGTCTACGGCGGCTCCGCCGAACCCCAGCTGGTTGAGCTGGACCACAACGCACTGTGGCACGCCCTGAAGAAGGAAGCCTTCCATTCCAGCATTCTGGACATGGATGTAGCCGGCGCGGCCAGCAAGGTACTGCTGCGCGACGTGCAATACCACCCGTTCAGGCAGCAGGTCCTGCATATCGATTTCCAGCGCGTGGATGCCAAGACGCGTCTGCACATGAGGGTGCCGCTTCACTATTCCGGCGAAGAGGAATCCGACGCCGTGAAGGTCGACCACAATCTGGTCAACCATGTGATGACGGAAGTGGAAGTCAGCTGCCTGCCAGCGGATCTGCCGGAGTTCATCGCGGTTGATCTTTCCAAGCTGACCAAGGGTTCGACCCTGAAGGTAAGCGAACTGCAGTTGCCCAAGGGCGTGAAGCTCGTGAGCAAGGGCAGCTCCAATCCAGTGATGGTTTCGGTTGTCGCGCCTGCAGCAGAAGAGGAAGAGGTTGTTGACGCAGCTGCCGCTGGCGAAGGCGCCGCAGCCCCTGCTGCAGCAGCACCCGCTGCCAAGGGAAAAAAATAAGGCAGTTCGGAGGGTCTTCGGACCCTCTGCACACCGTTGCCCCGAAAGAGCCCGTATGGGCTCTTTTTTTTGTGCCTTTTCACCCGTTCACTTTGACGGGCGCGCCTCGGGAGCAGGCTCGCGCTCCATCAGCGATGCGGCCGCAGCACGCGCATCGGTGCGACCTTGGATCACATCTACGACAGCCCGCGTGATCGGCATATCGACAACCAGCGCCTCGGCGCGCTGAAGCACCGTATAGGCGCAATACACGCCTTCTGCCACATGGCCTAGCGACGCGACCGCCTCAGCTGCGCTGTAGCCCTCAGCAAGCAGCAGCCCCACTCGGCGATTTCGACTCAAGCCCCCAGTTGCTGTAAGCACCAGATCCCCAAGTCCGGATAGCCCCATGAAGGTTTCTGGCTGCGCGCCCAGCGCCACGCCGAAGCGCGTCATTTCGGCCAGCCCACGGGTAATCAGCGCGGCACGTGCATTCAGGCCAAGACCAAGTCCGTCGCAAAGTCCGGTGGCAATGGCGAGCACATTCTTGACAGCCCCGCCCACCTCGATACCGATCACATCTTCCCGCGCATAAATGCGAAGCGAGGGGCCATGGAACGCCTCCACCAGCAAGGCACGCAGATGTCCGTCGAGGCTCCCGGCAACCAATGCGGTCGGCTGGCCCGCTGCAACCTCAGCGGCAAAACTAGGGCCGCTCAGCACCCCGGCTGGTCGATTGGGCAACTCCTCTGCGCAGATCTCATGCCCGAGCAGACCATAAGCGCCCGGCTCTTGGGCAGGCTCCACGCCCTTGCACAACCATGCCACCGGAGCCTCGCAGGCCGCCATACCGCGCAGCATCGCGCGCAGCGCCGACATGGGTGTAGCGACGATCACCAGTTGCGGTTTTCCAGCATTAATGCGCGACACCAGTTCGCCGGGATCGGCCGAATGCACTGCCAGTGACGCTGGAAGCGTCACACCCGGAAGGTAGCGCGCGTTTTCACCTGTGGCGCGCATCGCGTCTGCCTGGGCCGTATCACGGCACCACAGCTCGCACTGCACAGTAGCCTGGCGCGCAGCGCTTGCCGCAAGCGCCGAACCCCAAGCTCCCCCGCCGATCACTACTATTTTCATAGCTTATAGCGCATATTTAAGAAGCGCTAGAGCGATGAAACGCTTAGATTTTTAGAGCCAGCATTATTGCGTTGTGACCTGCGCGGGCTCACCTTCAGCTGCAGCTCTTTGCTGCTCGTACATCGCCTGGAAGTTGATTTCCGCGAGATGCACGGGTGGGAAGCCGCCGCGCTGAACGATGTCGGCCACGTTTCCGCGCAGGTAGGGATAAACAATCTGCGGGCAGGCAATTCCCAGGATCTGACCCACTTGGTCTTCGGGAAGGTTGCGGATCTCGAAGATGCCGGCCTGCTTGGCCTCAACCAGGAATACCGTCTTCTCGCCGATCTTGGTTTGCACCGTGGCCGTGACCGAGACTTCGAAGATGCCGTCCGTCACAGGAGTGGCATCGACGCCGAGCTGAATATCCACGGTTGGCTGCTCTTGTTCAAGCAGGATCCCGGGCGAATTCGGCTGCTCGAGGGAAAGATCCTTCAGATAGACGCGCTGGATCTGAAATACGGGTTCTGCTGCGGAATCGGCCATGTGTAAAGAGCGCCTTTAGCGCAGATCAATGATTGAGGAATGAAACAGCCGGAAGGCCGACTGAGAGAAAGTTTGCCGCGATGTGCGTCGGGTTGAAAGCGCATTATCTCAGCGCAGGCCGCGCGCGCTGCGGCGACAGGTTTCAGCTTTGCGAAACGCCGCCCTGGAGCAGGCCCATCAGCGTGCCCTTGGCGTCCAGCGCCATCAGCTCGTCACATCCACCGACATGGGTTTCACCGATGTAGATCTGCGGCACGGTGCGCCGGCCAGTGCGCTTCATCATCGCTTCGCGTTCTTCAGGGCGCGCATCGATGCGGATCTCATCGATCGCCTCCACCCCGCGCGCCTTGAGCACTTGCTTGGCCCGGATGCAGTAAGGGCATCCCGCGGTGGTGTACATCGTGACAGCTTGCATATTTGTCGAATTACCAAGGATCAATGAGTTGGGAACTAGATTGGTGAGTCTTGGGCAGCAGTAGCTTCCGCACATGTTGCCCGAGGTGTTGACTAAGCTCTTTCCAAGGGAAGGTTAGCTTCTTTCCAGGCCTTGAGTCCGCCCGCCATGACTTGAGCCTGCTCGTAACCGAGTTTCTTGGCGACAGCCACGGCACGCTGGGAGCGGGCTCCGCTCGGGCAGACCAGAATCAGCGGCAAGGACTTGTTTTTTACGCTTCCAGGCAGGCGCGCCTCAAGCTCGGAAAGGGGAATATTGCGCGCACCGACCAGATGGCCGGTAGCGAATTCCTCGGTCTCACTGACGTCTACCACTACCGCTTTTTCGCGGTTGATCAGTTGCACCGCATGCGCAGGCGTGAGACTGCCGGCCATCGCGCCGCGCAGCATGGGCCACAGCAAAAGGCCGCCCGAAGCGATGGCAATGAGAAAAAGCGACCAGTTTTCAATGACGAATTGCACGGCTGTCCTTGGATGATGAGCCAGCGATTCTAAAATGCCGGGTTGCAGCCTGCATCCCACGAGTTATCGGCACAGGCTGCGCTGCCCGTTTTCCGAGATCCCCACAGCGAGGAAGCCCTTTTTGCACAAGCTTGTACTCATCCGCCACGGCGAATCCACCTGGAACCTGGAAAACCGTTTTACCGGCTGGACCGATGTCGATCTCACTGAAACCGGAATTGCGCAAGCGCGCGCTGCCGGACGCTTGCTCGCGGAGGCGGGCCTGGACTTCGACGTTGCCCACACCAGTGTCCTCAAGCGTGCCACGCGCACGCTCTGGCATGTGCTCGACGAGATGGACCGCACCTGGCTGCCAGTGGTTCATAGCTGGCGCCTGAACGAACGCCACTACGGCGCACTTCAGGGGCTCGACAAAGCCGATACCGCGAAAAAATACGGCGACGCGCAAGTCCTTGTGTGGCGACGCAGCTACGACGTGCCGCCGCCAGCGCTTGAATCCGGCGATCCGCGCACCGAACGAGACGACCGTCGCTATGCTCGACTCAAGCCGGGCGAGGTGCCTTTGACTGAATGCCTCAAGGACACTGTCGCCCGCGTGCTCCCCTTCTGGAGCGAGTCGATGGCGCCGACACTACGCGCTGGCCGCAGGCTGATGGTGGTTGCGCACGGAAATTCGATCAGGGCCTTGATCAAGTATCTCGACAAGGTCTCCGACGAAGACATCGTCGGGCTCAACATACCCAACGGCATTCCGCTGGTATACGAGCTCGACGATGATCTGCAACCCATCAGGCATTACTACCTGGGCGACGCAGCAGCGGCCGAACAGGCAGCCGCGAAAGTTGCCGCCCAGGGCAAAGCCTGACGGACTCACACGTTTTACGCGGCTGCAGACGTTATTCTGCTGGCCGCGGAACCCTTGGAAGAGACTTGCTTCCAAGGAACATCTCGATTTTGTGAAACACAGGGGTTGTATGGGTCAAAAACTCAGGATCACGGGCTGGATTGCGGTGGGCGTCATGGCAGGTGCCCTGACGACGGTTTCATTGCAGACGGTCGCACGTGGCACCCTCACTCCGCTTCCGCTGGAAGAGTTGCAGCAGCTTGCCGCGGTGTACGGAATGATCAAGACCGACTATGTCGAGCCGGTCGACGACAAGAAGCTGATCACCGACGCGATTTCCGGCATGGTTGCCGGGCTCGATCCGCATTCCCAGTACTTCGACAAGAAGAGCTTCAAGGAATTCCGGGAAGGTACGACCGGACGGTTTGTTGGGGTCGGCATCGAGATTACGCAGGAAGATGGCCTGATCAAGATCGTTTCACCGATCGAGGGTTCGCCGGCGTTTCGTGCAGGGCTCAAGACCAACGATCTGATCACCAGGATCGACGACACGGCGGTCAAGGGCCTCAACATCAGCGAGGCAGTCAAGCGGATGCGCGGGCAACCCGGAACCAATGTAACGCTCACGATCTTCCGTAAGGATGAATCCCGCTCCTTCCCCGTCACGATCACGCGCGAAGAAATCCGCACGCATTCGGTGCGCGGCAAAATTGTTGATCACGACTATGCGTGGCTGCGCATATCGCAGTTCCAGGACCGCACGGTGGAGGATTTCGTTGCCAAGGTCAACGAGCTATACGCACAGGATCCAAACATCAAGGGCGTCATCCTGGACCTGCGCAACGACCCCGGAGGTTTGCTGGATTCGGCGGTGGCTATATCCGCTGCGTTTCTGCCTGAAAACGCGACCGTTGTTTCGACCGATGGCCAGCTTCCGGAAAGCAAATCAGTGTTTCGCGCATCGCCCGAGTTCTATCAGCGCCGCGGCGGTCTCGATTCAATCAGCAAGCTTCCTGCTGCGCTGAAGACGCTTCCGCTGGTCGTGTTGGTGAACGAGGGATCTGCCTCCGCCAGCGAAATCGTTGCAGGCGCCCTTCAGGACAACAAGCGCGGCCTCATCATGGGCGGCCAGACCTTCGGCAAGGGCTCGGTTCAGACCGTGCGTCCACTCGGCCCCGATACGGGCCTGAAGATCACAACCGCGCGGTACTACACGCCCAGCGGTCGCTCAATCCAGGCCAAGGGCATCGTCCCCGACTTCATGGTGGACGAAACCGCTGAAGGCAACCTGTTCGGCGCCTTGCGCACCCGCGAAGCCGACTTGGCAAAACATCTCGATAGCGGTCAAGGGCCCGAGAAGAAGGACGCAGCCCGCGAGAAGGCGCGCGAAGACGCTCGCAAGCTGCTCGAGGCGGATATCGCAGAAAAGAAGACACCGCCCAAGGCTCCGGAATTTGGAAGTGACAAGGACTTCCAGCTCGCGCAAGCCATCAACCAGCTGAAAGGCCAACCAGTCCTGGTCAGCAAGACCATGACCGAGCGCCAGGAAGAAAAGAAGGAAAACTGAGCCGCTTGCTCTAGAGTCGCCCAAGAGGCCCCGTCAGAGGCGAGAGCCCGGCGGGGCTTTTTATCGAACCATGAATGACGATCAGTTACTGCGCTACTCGCGGCACATCCTGCTCGATGAAATCGATATACAAGGACAACAGCGGCTGCTGAAAGCCCACGTGCTTATCGTCGGGGCTGGCGGCCTGGGATGCGCTGCAGCGCTATACCTCGCGGCATCAGGCGTCGGGCAGCTCACCCTTATCGACGACGATGTGGTTGAAATCAGTAATTTGCAGCGTCAGATCGGGCACACCTTCGCGCGGGTCGGGCAGACCAAGGTGGTATCGCTTGCAGGAGCGATAGCCGCATTGAATCCGGAGACTATGGTGCACCCGGTACAAGCCCGTGCCGACGCAGCGCTGCTTGAGGACCGCGTAGCACTTGTCGATGTCGTACTTGACTGCAGCGACAATTTTCCGACGCGGCAGCTCATAAATTCGGTGTGCGTCCTGCATCACAAGCCCCTGGTTTCCGGGGCCGCTCTGCGCATGGACGGGCAGCTCGCTACATTCGATCTGCGCGAACCCTCCGCGGCGTGCTACGCATGTCTTTTTCCGCCCGACTCCGCTGTACCGGAAACCCAGTGCTCGACGATGGGAGTCTTGTCACCACTCGTGGGCATCATTGGCGCGACGCAGGCCGCCGATGCGATAGCGGTGCTGCTGCAGGCGGGGCTTGCTCGGTCCGGCCGGCTGCGCCTGCTGGATGCGTCGTCGATGGAATGGACGACGCTAATCGCCTCAAAAAATCCCGCTTGCCCGGTGTGCGGATCTGACGCGCTGAAGCCGACGATCAATTCCGATTTCGAAAGGCCAATCCCTGCCGAGGAGGGCCGCGCAAAGTCGTGACCAT
>JBBSUX010000127.1:0-9605 GCA_038234045.1 Burkholderiales bacterium | reverse complement strand
CTCACCGGCGTGCAGGTTGCGGGCGCCGCGACCCCCGCTTTCGACGTCGACCTGAAGCTCGACGGCATGACCCAGAACGCATCGAGCTTTTATGTGTCGAGCCTGGCGCAGGACGGCTACGCGCCCGGCGAACTGACCGGCCTCAACATCGGCGATGACGGCATCATCTCCGCGCGCTACTCCAACGGCCAGACGCAATCGGCCGGGCAGATCGTGCTGGCGAACTTCCGCAACGAACAAGGGCTGGAATCCACCAGCGGCGGTTACTGGAAAGAAACCGCTGCATCGGGCGCGCCGTTGAAGAACGTTCCCGGTTCGGGCAATTTCGGAAAGATTGCCTCCGGCTCGCTGGAGGATTCCAACGTTGATCTGACGAGCGAACTGGTCAACATGATGACCGCGCAGCGCGCCTACCAGGCCAATGCGCAGACGATCAAGACGCAGGATCAGGTGATGTCGACATTGGTGAATTTGCGCTAACCCCCAGTCTGCGCGCACTGCGTGTCGCTTCGCCAACCCCCTTGCAGGGGGCCGACGCTGGCCGTCCGGCAAAGCCGGCCCGGCGGCGTTCTCGAGCGGTACGGGCTGGGGCGCAAAGAACGGTGTGCTTGCCGCCAAGGCAGAAATTCATCATCAAATTGGCTTCTCCCGCATATGTCAAAAGCGCTACTAGCTCTTCTCTCAATAGCTAAAAGCTGCATCGTGCAGCTGGCGTGAACCCTAACTAGACCCGAGGAATCCTCACCATGGACCGTCTGATTTACACCGCGATGACCGGGGCGAATGCCGCAGAACAGCGGCAGGCGGTGCTGGCCAACAACTTGGCCAACGCGTCCACAGCGGGATTTCGCGGCGAGCTTTCAACCTTTCGCGCGGTACCGATTCGCGGTGACGGCGCGACGACGCGGGTGTTCGCGGCAGAAGCGACGGCGGGGTATGACGCCAAGCCGGGGCCTGTCCAGCGCTCGGACCGCAACCTCGATGCGATGGCACAGGGCAATGCCTGGTTCGCGGTGCAGGGGCTCGACGGCACAGAGGCGTATACGCGGGCCGGGTCGTTCGAGGTCAACGCCAACGGCACATTGGTGAATCCTTCGGGCCTGCCGGTTC
The DNA here is from genome assembly GCA_038234045.1 of Burkholderiales bacterium. Classification (GTDB taxonomy): domain Bacteria; phylum Pseudomonadota; class Gammaproteobacteria; order Burkholderiales; family Burkholderiaceae_C; genus JBBSUX01. The sequence goes on along the minus strand of JBBSUX010000127.1, from coordinate 8,495 downwards.
TCTCTGACGGCGGCGCGCCCATCGATGTGCCGCCTGGTGCGCAGATAACGCTCGGCAACGACGGCACCCTCACTTCCAAGATCGAGGGGCAGCCCTCCGCGACGGTCGGGCGCATCAAGCTGGTGACTCCGACTCCGGACGATCCGATCCAGCGCAGCGAGGACGGCTTGTTCCGATCGCCCACGCAGAACCCGCTGGCCAGCGACACCACCGCACGACTGCAGACCGGCGCGATCGAGGGCTCCAACGTGAACCCGATCGAAGCCATGGTGGCCATGATCCAGGCGGCACGCCAGTTCGATTCGCAAACCCGGCTGATGCAGTCGGCAGAGACCAACGACAAGTCGGCTGCGCAGCTGCTGTCGGTAGGTTAATGCTCCTTAATAAGTAGCTAGTAGCGCTTTCGTATCAAGCGCTACAGGCATAAAACACCCACATTTTTTCTTTTTGCCATCCGCTAGAAGAGGCCCCACGATGATCAATTCCCTCTGGATTTCGAAGACCGGCATGGAAGCCCAGCAGACGCAACTCGACGTCATTTCCAACAACCTGGCCAATGTCTCAACCAACGGCTTCAAGCGTGCCAACGCCGTGTTCGAAGACCTGATGTACCAGAACCTGCGTCAGGTGGGGGCCAACAGCAGCGAGCAAAGCCAGCTGCCGACCGGCTTGCAAATTGGCCTCGGCGTGCGCACGGTTGCCACCTCGCGCTCGTTCGCGCAGGGCAGCTTGCAGCAGTCGGGCAACACGCTCGATGTGGCGATCAAGGGCAACGGATTTTTCCAGGTGACGCAGCCCGACGGCACGCTCGCCTATACCCGCGACGGTTCGTTTCAGGTTGATGCGCAGGGCCGGCTCGTCACCAGCAGCGGCTTGCCGATTGCCAACGGCGTGACGGTGCCGCCCAACGCGCAAAGCGTGACGGTGAGCCAGGACGGCTCGGTCAGTGTGGTGCTGCCCAGCAACCCGACACCGCAGCAGATCGGCACCATCGCGCTGGCCAATTTCGTGAACCCAGCCGGCCTGGAGCCGCGCGGTCAGAACCTCTATACCGAAACAGCCGCTTCCGGTCAGCCGCAAGGCGGCACGGCGGGCACCAATGGCCTTGGTTCGCTGATGCAGGGGTATGTGGAAACGTCCAACGTGAACGTGGTGCAGGAGCTGGTCTCGATGATCCAGACGCAGCGCGCTTACGAGATGAATTCCAAGGCGGTGGAGACCTCCAACCAGATGCTGCAGAAATTAGGTCAGCTCTGAAAATGAACGCCTCCCCCACTTCCTCCTTGCGCCTGCTGTTGCTGGTGGCGGTGGCGCTGCTTTGCACCGCTTGCGAAACCATGCAGCAGGCGCCCAAGGTGGATATGCCTGTCACCACTCCGCCGCCTGTCAGCTACAACGCGCCGGTGCCGCTGCCTGCAACCGGCAGCCTGTTTCGCACCACCAGCTATCGCCCGTCTTTCGAGGATCGCCGCGCGCGCCTGGTGGGCGACACGGTGACGATCACCATCGTGGAAAACGTCAGCGCGAGCCAGAAATCTTCTTCCTCGATCGATCGCAACGGAAGCGTGAAAGCGGGAATCACCGCCCTGCCCTTCTTCGGCGCATCATCGCTTGCCGCCAAAACCGGCATCGGGGCATCTGACGCCAACACCTTCGCCGGCAAGGGTGGCACCGAAAGTGCCAACACCTTCTCAGGCGCCATCACGGCCACGGTCATCCAGGTGCTGCCGAACGGGCATCTGGTCGTGACCGGCGAAAAACAGATCGGCGTGAACCAGAACGTCGATGTGCTGCGGTTCTCCGGGACCATCGATCCGCGGGCGATCCAGGCGGGCAGCTTTGTATCTTCAACCCAGGTTGCCAATGTTCGGGTGGAGTCGCGCGGCCGCGGTGTGCAGGACGAAGCCCAGACAGTTGGCTGGCTATCCCGCTTCTTTTTGACCGTTCTGCCGTTCTGAGCCCTCGCAGAATGATCCCATGCGCCGCACTGACTCGTCCCCCCTTCGCCGCCGGCTGGCGTCCCTGCCTGCTCTCCTGGGTATGTTCGCCATGCTGCTGTGCCTTGCCGCGCCCAATGCCTGGGCAATGCGGATCAAGGAAGTGGCGGCGGTACAGGGCGTGCGCAGCAACCAGCTGACCGGCTACGGGCTTGTTGTGGGCCTTGACGGCACGGGTGACCAGACGACGCAGATGCCGTTCACCACGCAGAGCCTTTCGAACTATCTGCAGCAGCTCGGCATCACCTTGCCGGCTGCCACGGCTTCACAACTTCAGCTGAAGAACGTGGCAGCGGTGATCGTTACAGCGCAATTGCCGGCATTCGCGCAGCCCGGCCAGGCCATCGATGTGGTGGTCTCGTCGATGGGAAATTCCAAATCGCTCAAGGGCGGAACCCTCATCAGCACGCCATTGCGCGGTGTGGACGGTGAGATTTACGCACTGGCGCAAGGCAATGTGGCGGTAGGTGGCGCCGGAGCCTCCGCCGGCGGCAGCAAGGTGCAGATCAACCATCTGAGCGCCGGCCGGATTCCCGATGGGGCCCAGGTCGAACGTACGGTTGCCACACCCCTGCAGCAGGGTGACTTCATCAATCTCGACCTCAACGCCTCGGACTTCCAGACGGCCCGTCGCGTGGCCGATGTGATCAATACCCGTATAGGACGTGGCCTGGCGCGGGCGCTGGACGGCCGTACCGTGCAGGTGCAGGCACCTACGGATCCGAATGCACGGGTCAGCTTCATCGCCGATCTCGAAGAGTTGCCGCTCGAGCTGGCGGCTCCTGCAGCCAAGGTGGTTATCAACACCCGCACCGGCTCCATTGTGCTGAATCAGGCGGTAACGCTCGGACCCTGCGCCATCGCGCATGGCAACCTTTCGATCACCATCAGCAGCTCACCCGTCATCAGCCAGCCCGGAGCCTTCAGCCGCGGGCAGACCGTGGTGGCGCAGAAGAGCGATATCCAGATCAAGCAGGAGCCCGGCGTGCTGATGCAGGTGCCGCAATCGTCACAGCTGGCTGACGTGGTGCGTGCGCTGAACGCACTGGGCGCTACGCCGCAGGATCTGCTGGCCATTCTTCAGGCGATCAAGGCAGCGGGTGCGCTCAACGCCGAGCTGGAGGTCATATGACTCCCCCCCAGGCTACGTGCACTGCGTGTCACTTCGCCAACCCCCTACCGGGGGCGGCACTGGCCGACCGGCAAAGCCGGATCAGCTGTGCCCTCGAAAACAGCCGGTGCCGCGCTGCGGTCGCCGATGCGCCCCGCGCCGCTGGAAGGAGCTACTGATGTCTTATTCGTCTTTGGTTTCCAGCAACGCGCTTGCGGCCGATTCGCGATCGCTTGATACCTTGAAGCTGAAGGCGGGGCAGGAAAAATCGCCGGCGGCCATCAAGGAAGCGGCCAAGCAGTTCGAGTCGCTTTTCATGCGCGAGCTGCTCAAGAGCATGCGGCAGGCAACGATGAAGTCGGGCCTGAACGACAGCGCTGGCGAGAAGCTGAGTACCGACATGCTCGATCAGCAGTTCGCGGTGAAGATGTCGGGTCAGCCCGGCGGGCTGTCGGCTTTGATCGAGAAGCAGCTTTCACACCAGACGGCGGGCACCGACGTGGACGATCCGGCGTCGCCAGCCAAGCGGAGCACGGCTCCTGCGATCAATCATTTGCTGCATCGCACCGCCGCATCGACGAATGCGACGAATGCGACGAATGCGACGACTGTGACAAAAACCACAGGCGCTCCGGCGGGTGACTTCGTGCAACAGCATGAGGATGCAGCCGAGCGCGTTGCTACTGAAAGCGGCATTCCGGCTTCCTTCATGCTGGGGCAAGCTGGGCATGAGACGGGCTGGGGACGGCATGAGATTCGCAGCCGTGGCGGCGCGCCCTCGCACAACCTTTTCGGCATCAAGGCCAGTAGTGACTGGAAGGGGCGCACGGTGGATGTCACGACGACCGAGTACGTCAACGGCAAGCCGCACAAGACAGTGGCGCGCTTCAGGGCCTACGACTCGTACGACGATTCCTTTCGCGACTACGCAAAGCTCATCAACGACAACCCGCGCTATGCCAAGGCCCGTGAGAAGACGGCCAACGCACAGGCTTACGCGCTTGAGCTCAAGCGCGCCGGCTATGCGACCGACCCTGCCTACGCAACCAAGCTGAGCCGGGCCATCGCCAGCGCCGCCCAGTGGCAGCAGCAGACCAGTTGAGGCCAACATCATGGGCAGTCTCCTCAACGTCGGAAACGGCGCTCTGCTGGCCAACCAGGCTGCGTTGCAGACCATTGGCCACAACATTGCCAACGTCAACACGCCGGGCTATTCGCGCCAGACGGTGCTGCTTGAATCCGCCGGTAGCCAGTACACCGGCGGCGGCTACATCGGCCGCGGGGTCAACATAGCCAATGTGGTGCGGCAGCACAGCGATTTCCTGACGCGGCAATCCACGCTCGCCAACGCTGTATCCGCATCGGACTCGGCCCGCTCCACCAAGCTCGGCCAGATCGAGGACATCTTTCCGGGTGGATCCAAAGGGCTCGGTGCTGCGATCACCGACATGCTCAATTCCTTTTCCAGCGTCGCCACCGCGCCGAGCGATCTCACTGCCCGGTCGGTTGTGCTGACGCAGGCCCAGGAGCTGGCGACCCGTTTTACCCAGGCGTCTACCCAGCTCGATCAATTGCAAAGCGGCACCAAGGAGCAGCTTGGCAACGACCTCGGATCGGTCAACGATCTGGTGAGCCGCATCGCCGATGTCAACCAGCAGATCGCCAATGCCACCGGTCGCAACCAGGCGCCCAATGATCTGATGGACAAACGCGACACGCTCATCGACAACCTGAACAAGTTCGTGCAGACGACCCAGGTGGCGCAGGACGATGGCTCGATCAACGTGTTCATCGGTAGCCAGCCGGTGGTCCTTGGCACCACGACCAGTACCGTCTCCCTGGTGGCCGATCCGGCCGGCGATCCGTCACGCCTGCGGCTCGCTGTGGGCCGCCCGGGCACCAGCACCAGCACCGTTTTTGACGAGAACTCGATCGGCGGCGGCGAAATGGCGGGTCTGCTGCGGGTGAACAATACCGACATTGCCGAGGCGCGCAATCTGCTGGGGCGTATGGCAACAGCCACCTCTTCCGAAGTCAATGCGCAGCATCGGGTGGGGCTTGATCTTGACGGCAATGCCGGAGGCAACCTGTTCAAGCCGGTGACGATCCCGGACGGGTATCGCGCCAGCGCCAACACAGCGACTGCAGGCGTCTATGCGACGCTGAGCGCCACGGTGACCGACGCTACCCAACTGGCAGCATCGGACTATCAGGTGAGCTTCACCACCAGTACGACCGGGACGATGGTGCGTGTTTCCGACGGCAGCTCCCAGGCGTTCGATACCAGCATTACGCCGCCCGCCGCCGGATCAGCCTCCGTGGACGGGCTGGTCTTCAGCACGCCGGGCAGCCCTTCGCCTGTGGCGGGTGACAGTTTCACCGTGAAACCCTATGCGACTGCCGCGGCACAGATGGGCACCCAATTTGCATCGCCACGGCAGCTGGCCATCGGCAGCCCGGTAGTGGTCTCGGCCGCGCAGGACAACCAGGGCACCGTGACGGTTCAAGGCCTTGCGGTGGGCCCGCAGTTCGCCGGGCCCGCCGCCAACGTGGTGATCAAGTTCGATTCACCGACAAGCTACACCTTGCCGCCTTCGGCCACCAGCATTGCTTACGCCCCGGGCACACCCATCACAGCCAATGGCTGGCAACTGACTCTCAGCGGAGCGCCCAAGGCAGGCGACCTGCTGCTGGTGCAAGCCAATGACGGGACCATCGATACCCCCTTGCGCGATCCGGCGGCGTGGCCGACCACGGCTACCGCGACACCGGTTTCGACCATCGGCGGCCCGATCAAGACGACGGCAGGCAATGCGGACGCACTGGCCAGTCTGCGCGACAAACCCACTTACGACGGCGCACCGCTTTCCGATGGCTTCGCCGGCCTGATGTCACAGATCGGCACGCGGGTACAGAGCGCGCAGTTCACTGCGGGCGTGTCCGATTCCATTGCGCAAGGCCTGAAGGCCGATGCTGCATCGATCTCGGGCGTGAATCTGGACGAAGAAGCCGGCAAGCTTTTGCAATACCAGCAGGCCTACCAGGCGTCGGCCAAGATGATCCAGATCGCACAAACCATTTTCAACACGGTCATCCAGACCGTTGCCGGTTGAGGCCCTGAAGCATGAGCAACACCTTGTCGCGCGTCGGCACTGCCAGCAGTTACGCCAGTGCTATCAACAATCTGCAGACGCGCCAATCGAGCCTGTCGCAGCTGCAGGAAAACCTCACTTCGGGCAAGCGGGTGACGCGCGCCAGCGACGACCCCACGTCAGCTGCCCAGGCGGAGCGCGCCACCACACGGATTGCGCGGGTCGCGTCCGATCAGCGCGCGCTGATGGCACAGCGCGACACGGTCGCTCAAGCCGAATCCACGCTGGGCGATACCACCGACGCGTTGCAAACCTTCCGGCAGCTGGTAGTCAATGCCGGCAACGGCACCCTCAACGCCAGCGACCGGGCCAGCATCGCCCAGCAACTGACCACCTTGCGCGACCAGATCTTCAGCTATTCGAACCGGCAGGACAGCAACGGCGTGCCGCTTTTCTCAGGGCTGGGCAGCATCGACGCGCCGTTCACCAACGGAAATCCGGTGCAGTTCAACGGCCTCGGCGGGCAGCGCAACGGCGGTGATGCCGGGGTCTCGCCCACCATCGACGGCCAGGGTACCTTCATGAGCGTGCCCACCGGCAATGGCACCTTCAGCGTTGCCACCGGAGCGGGCAATACCGGCGGCATCTCGTCTGATACCGGGCAGGTTCCCAATCCTGGGGCGGTGCTATCGCACGGCTACAGCATCGCCTTTGCGGTCGATCCCACGACCGGCGCGGCCACCTACACCGTTACCGATACCACCACCAACGCGGCTCCGGTGACGGGTGCTTCCACAGGCACTTACAAGTCCGGCCAGGCCATCTCGTTCGACGGCATTTCGCTCGCTCCCAAAGGCATCCCTGCCAATGGCGACACGCTGCAAGTGACGCCGAGCAGCACCTCTGATCTCTTCGCGGTGATGGACCAGGCCATCGCCGGCATCCGCAACGCGCCATCCGGTACCGGGGCACTTTCGACCGGGCTGGCGCAATCCCTTTCGCAGATCGACGCCGGCATGGCGCGGGTGCAGGCCGCGCGCGGTTTCGCCGGCGATATGCTCAACCGCGCAGACCGCATCAGCGACAGCAACACGGCAAAAAGCACACAGGCCGAGGGCGAGCGCTCCAGCGCCGAAGACCTCGATCTGATCAAAGGGCTCTCGGATTTTCAGAACCAGCAGACCGGCTATTCCGCTGCTCTCCAGTCGTACGCGCAGATCCAGAAGCTTTCGCTTTTCAACTTCATCAGTTGATCGGTCTCGAGGCTCCTCATTCAACACGAGCTTTACTTTCAGCGCCCGCTGTTACGCTCCTATCCGCCATGGCCGTATGCGGCCCACTGACATGACGGCTTCCGTCCTCGACCGACTCACTCTCTGCTACCAGCCGCTCTGGGGACCCGCGCGCACGCTCGCAGGCGTGGCGCTGTATATCCAGTTGCTCCCTACGACTGCGGACGCTACCGAGCCGCCGCCGCGCGCGTTGCAACTGCTTGAAGCGCTGCATGACAGCTTGCCGCACGACGCTCCACCGATCTTTCTGATACCGCAATCGGCAGCGCTGCTGATGGACCTGCTCGACCACGTCGAGCGGCCGGTGCGCGCCGAAAGAAAGACGTTTGCCACCAGCGGCCTCTTTGCGCCGACGATCATGGTGGAGCAAGCGCTCCTGCAGGACCGACCGGCGCTTGCCGAAGCAGTTCTTCGCGGCCAGCAGCGCGGCGTGGCCACCATGTGGCGGGGCGATACCGATCAGGTTCCCGAACCCCGCTTGGTTCCGGGGTTCAAGCGCCGCTGGCTGACGCTTTCAGCCGGATGGGCAGCAGCAGCACTGCGCGATGCGCTCAGGCCGCAGGGACCCGGCGAAAGTTTGCCAGCCGGAAGACTTCCCGGCGGCCACATCTTCGGCGGGGTGGAAAGCCGGGCGCTGATGGAATACTGCCTCGACCGGTGCGGCGCATTCGCCGTGGCGGACTGGCCGGCCGAAGATGTCGTTCACAGCCTGCGTCATGCGCCCTTGCAGCCCGACCATGTGATCGTTCTGGCGACGCTCAAGGCGCTGGAGGCCGACCGCCCTGCCGAAATGGTGGAGCGCACGCTTTGCGAGGATCCGATCCTGATGCACCGCTTTCTGGTGCATGCCAACTCCCCGGGTGTCGGCTTGCGAAGCGGCGTCGAGTCGGTGCGCCACGCTCTCATGATGCTGGGAACCGATACGCTGCGCCGCTGGTTGGCAGAACAGCTGCCGCACGCCAGTCACGAACCATCGCTGCGGCCGGTCAAGGCCATGATGGTG
>JBBSUX010000126.1:0-9650 GCA_038234045.1 Burkholderiales bacterium | reverse complement strand
TGGTGCCTTGGTCCTTCCAGATCGACATGCGCGGTACTCCTCGGGGGAAAAGAGATTGACTATCGCCGCCTCGAGAGACGGCTACTGTGACCCTGCTCACCAAAACGCTCATTCAAAAGCAGCCACTTGGCGGCGACTGGTGAAGCCCAGGATGAAGCGAGTGCACGCGCTGTTCACGTCAGTGCGCCCGACATCCTACATCCGGAACACGCCAAAGCGCGCCGGTTCGATGGGGGCATTCAGCGATGCGGAAATCGCCAGGCCCAGCACCCGGCGGGTGTCGGCGGGGTCGATGATGCCGTCGTCCCACAGCCGTGCCGTGGCATACCAAGGGCTGCCCTGGGACTCGTACTGGTCGCGGAGGGGTGCTTTGAAGGCCTCCTCGTCTTCTGCGGACCATGGCTTGCCGGCAGCTTCAATGCCGTCGCGCTTGACCGTTGCCAGCACGCTGGCGGCCTGCTCGCCGCCCATGACGCTGATCCGCGCGTTGGGCCACATCCACAGGAAGCGCCCGCCATAGGCGCGGCCGCACATGGCGTAGTTGCCCGCGCCGAAGCTGCCGCCAATGACGACGGTGAACTTTGGAACTGAGGAACATGCCACCGCCGTGACCATCTTGGCGCCGTCCTTGGCGATTCCGGCGTTTTCGTACTTGCGACCCACCATGAAGCCGGTGATGTTCTGCAGGAACACCAGCGGGATGCCGCGCTGGTTGCACAGCTCGATGAAGTGCGCGCCCTTGAGCGCGCTCTCGGCGAACAGGATGCCGTTGTTGGCGATGATGCCGACCGGGTAGCCATGCAAATGGGCGAAGCCCGTGATCAGGGTCTTGCCGTAGCGCGCCTTGAATTCGTCGAACTCCGATCCGTCCACCAGCCTTGCGATGACTTCGCGGATGTCGAACGGGCGGCGGGTGTCCCTGGGCACGATGCCGTACAGCTCGCTGGCCGGATACAGCGGCTCGATCGCCTCTCGCACCACCAGCGGCAGGACCTTGCGGCGGTTGAGGTTGCCAACAAGGTTGCGCGCGATCTGCAGCGCGTCGCGGTCGTCCTCGGCGAAATGATCTGCCACGCCCGAGACGCTGGTATGCACATCGGCGCCGCCCAGGTCCTCGGCATCCACCACTTCGCCCGTGGCGGCCTTCACCAGCGGTGGCCCACCCAGGAAGATGGTGCCCTGGTCCTTGACGATGATCGACTCGTCGCACATGGCCGGGACGTAGGCGCCGCCTGCGGTGCAGCTGCCCATCACCACCGCGATCTGAGGAATGTTCTCGGCGCTCATCCGCGCTTGGTTGTAGAAGATGCGGCCGAAGTGCTCCCTGTCGGGGAAGACTTCATCCTGCAGCGGCAGAAAAGCGCCGCCCGAGTCGACCAGGTAAACGCACGGCAGGTTGTTCTCGCGCGCCACTTCCTGCGCACGCAGGTGCTTCTTCACCGTCATCGGGAAATAGGTGCCGCCTTTGACCGTGGCGTCGTTGGCGACCACCACCACTTCAAGCCCGTTGACGCGGCCGATGCCTGCGACCATCCCTGCGCCCGGTGCGGCGCCGTCATACATCTCCTCGGCGGCCAGTGGCGCGATTTCCAGGAAGGGAGAACCGGGGTCGAGCAGGGCGGTGATGCGATCGCGCGGCAGCAGCTTGCCGCGTTCGGTATGGCGGGTGCGCGCCTTTTCGCCGCCGCCGTCGGCCACGCGCGCCAGCCGTCGGTCCAGCTCGTCCACCAGCGCCCGGTGGTACTCGGCATTGCTGGTGAATTCTTCAGAGCGTGGATCGAGGTGGGATGACAGTGCGGGCATTGGGTGATCGCGGTGCGGAACAGGGAGCGAAGGATACCCCGGGCGCTTCTACCGGGTGTCCTGCCAGCGCTTCAGCGCCGGCACGACATTGGAGAGCGCTAAGGGATACACGGCGGATTTTCGCGCATAAAAAAGCCGCCGGTTTTACCCGGCGGCCTTGATGTCACACCCGCTCCAGGAGCGGTAAAGCCCGATTAGTTGCCCTGGGCTTGTTCAGCAGCGTCAGCAGCGTCTTCGGCCATGTCGGCAGCGGCTTCGGCGGTGTCGGCAGCAGCGTCGGCTGCGTCGCCAGTACCGGCAGCAGCGGCTGCGCCAGCGGCCATTGCGGCAGCGTCAGCGGCCTGGGCAGCAGCGTCGGCCGAGGTCTGCGCGGCGTCGGCGGTCTCGCCCATCGCGGCGTCGGCGGCAACCTGCGCTTCGGTAGCGGATTCCGAAGCGTCTTCGGCAGCGTCAGCGGCCTGGTCGGCGTTCGAGCAGGCGGCCAGGGCCAGGCCCAGGGCCAGCGCGATCAGCGTCTTGTTGATGGTCATTTGGTATTCCTCGTCGTTTGGATGGCAACGCGCTATTGCGCGCCGGTGACATGATGACGACACCTTTTACAGTGTCAATAGGCCGCCTGTTCAGTTTCGACGAAAGGCGCTATAAAACCTGGCAACGCTGAGGCGTAGTTGTTAAATCCTCATAACAATTCAATTGCAATGGCCGTCGCTTCGCCGCCGCCAATGCACAGCGTGGCGATTCCACGAGTGCCGCCACGGGCGCGCAGCGCATGCAGCAGGGTGACGACCAGTCGGGCACCAGATGCCCCGATCGGGTGGCCAAGCGCGCACGCGCCGCCGTTGACGTTGAGCTTGGAATGGGGGATGCCCAGCTCCTTCATCGGGGTCATGGCGACCACGGCGAAGGCCTCGTTGATCTCGAAAAGATCCACCTGCTCCAGCGACCAGCCCACCTGATCCAGCAGCTTCGTGATGGCGCCAACCGGCGCGGTGGTGAACCACTCCGGCTCCTGCGCGAAGGTCGCGTGACCCACGATGCGCGCCAGCGCAGTCACCCCCCGCTTTGCGGCTTCGTCGGCGCTCATCAGCACCGTGGCTGCCGCCCCGTCCGAAATACTCGACGAACTGGCGGCAGTCACCGTGCCGTCCTTGCGGAATGCCGGCTTCAGCGTGGGCACCTTGGCGGGGTCGGACTTGCCGGGCTGTTCGTCCGTGGCAATCTCCACTTCGCCCTTGCGGCTGACCACCTTGACCGGAACGATCTCGGCGTCGAAGGCGCCCGACGACTGCGCCGCCTTGGCCCGGGTCACCGACTCGATGGAGTAGGCGTCCTGCTCTTCGCGGGTGAAGGTGTACTTGTCGGCGGTGCATTCGGCGAACACACCCATCGACTGGCCGTCGTACGGGTTGGTCAGGCCGTCCCAGGCCATGTGGTCCACGGCCTGGAAGTTGCCGTAGCGATTGCCGGTGCGTGAGTTGGGGATCATGTGCGGGGCATTGGTCATCGATTCCATGCCACCAGCGACCACGATGCTGGCCGAACCGGCCTTGATCAGGTCGTGCCCCATCATGATCGCCTTCATGCCGGAGCCGCACACCTTGTTGATGGTGGTGCAACCGGTGGAAACCGGGATCCCGGCGGCCAGCGACGCCTGCCGCGCAGGCGCCTGGCCCAAGTTAGCCGGCAGCACGCAGCCCATGATCACTTCGGACACATCGGCGCCGTCAATTCCCGACTGCTCCAGCACCGCGCTGATGGCCGTGGCGCCCAGGGTGGGAGAGGGCACGCCGGTGAACTGGCCCATGAAGGATCCAATGGCAGTGCGTTTGGCGGCGGTAATTACGATGTCGGACATGAGGCTTCCTCGTGGGATTTCGGTAATTATCGTGTCCCGTGGGAACTGGGGCAATTGGATGTTCAGCCAGTTGGGCGCCGTGCCAGCGGTTTTACACGATCGTCCCGTGACAAAGTTCGGCGCGCCCGTGGCTCGGGAAGTCCGCGGGGCATGCGGCGCTAAACGACCAGCCTCGGTGCGGCCGGGCGAAGCCAGACTGGCGCTCGGACAAGCCGCGTGGCAGTGCCACGCAAGTGGCTAACCTCGTTCCGGCCCGCCGCAGCGCGGCGGTCGCTCGGATGGTCTGCGCGGCATGCCGCGCAAACGGGTCAGCCTCGTCCGGCCCGGCGCAGCACGCCGTTCGCTCGGACAAGCCGCGTGGCAGTGCCACGCAAGCGGCTTATCCTCGTTCCGGCCCGCCGCAGCGCGGCGGTCGCTCGGCTGACCTGCGCGGCATGCCGCGCAAGCAGGTCAACCTCGCCCTTCGAACAACTCCCGGCCTATGAGCATGCGGCGGATTTCGTTGGTGCCGGCGCCGATGGCGTAGAGCTTGGCGTCGCGGAGCAGGCGTCCGGTCGGGTACTCGTTGATGTAACCGTTGCCGCCCAACGCCTGGATCGCCTCCAGCGCCACCTGCACGCAGGCCTCGGAGGAGTGCAGCAGGCATGCCGCAGCGGCGGCGCGCGAGGCGTGTCCCGCGTCATAGTCGCGGGCCACCTGGTAGGAGAACGCGCGGCTGGACTGCAGCGCCGTGTACATGTCCGCCAGCTTTCCCTGCATCAGCCCGAAGGTCCCAATGGCCGCATCGAACTGCTTGCGTTCGCGCACATAGGGCAAGGTGATGTCCAGCGAAGCCTGCATCAGCCCAATCGGTCCGCCGGAGATGACCAGGCGCTCGGTGTTGAGGCCGTTCATCAGCACGCGAACGCCCTGGTTCACTTCACCCAGCACGTTCGCCGCGGGAATCTCACAGTCCTGAAACACCAGTTCGCAGGTGTTGGAGCCGCGCATTCCCAGCTTGTCCAGCTTCTGCGCCGTGCTGAAGCCCTTCATGCCTTTTTCGACAATGAAGGCGGTCATGCATTTGCTGCCCGCTTCCTTGCCGGCGGTGCGCATGTACACCACCAGCACGTCGGCCTCGGGGCCGTTGGTGATCCACATCTTGTTGCCGTTTGCCACCCACGCGCCGTCGCGAAGCTCAGCGCGGCAGGTCATCGAGCCAACCACGTCCGAACCCGCACCGGGCTCGCTCATTGCCAGCGCACCCTTCCATTCGCCGCTGCACAGCTTCGGCAGGTACTGCATGCGCTGCGCTTCGGTCCCGTTGACATACAGGTTGGAGACGCAGAGGTTGGAGTGGGCGACATAGCTCAGCCCGACCGAGCCGGACGCGCGCGAGATCTCCTCCATGGCCACCAGGTGCGCCAGGTAGCCCATGTCGCTGCCGCCGTACTCGCCGGGCACGGTGATGCCCAGCAGTCCCATCTCGCCCAGTTTGGGCCACAACTCCTGCGGAAATTCATTGTCCCGGTCGATCTGTTCGGCGCGCGGCGCTATCTCGGAATCGGCAAAGCGGCTTACCGCCTCGCGCAGCGCGTCGATTTCTTCCCCCAGCGGGAATCCCCCCAGTGAATCGTCTTGCATTCGGTCCTCTCTTCCAGATCCTTGGTGGACGCGTAAACGTCAGTGTTCGCCGCGCAGGTGGCCCATGAAGCGTGGTGCGGTGCGCCCCAGTGGCAGCTTCAGCTTGCCGATCGAGCTGATCCGCTCCTCGGCCATCCGGTCTGCGGCGAATTGCGGCGCAATGTCTTCATTCTCGGCCCGGTCGAATACCTTGCCCAGCGTGTGGTAGATGGTGCGCATCAGGCGCATGGCGCGCTCGCGGTTGTAGCCGTCGATTTCCAGCGACACGTTCATCACGCCGCCGGCATTGACCACGTAGTCGGGCGCGTAGAGGATGCCGCGCTTGGCTGCTTCCAGCCCGGTGGCGTGCGACATCTGGTTGTTGGCGGTTCCGCAGATGACCTTGGCCTTGAGTCGCGGCAGCGTGTCGCCGTTGATCGCGCCCTCCAGCGCGCAGGGGGCAAACACATCGACGGGCGTGTCGTAGATCTCCTCGCATTTCACCGCTTCGGCGCCGTATTCCTCGACCGCGCGCTGCACCAGATTCTGGTTGAGGTCTGCCACATACAGCTTGGCACCTCGCTCCTTGAGCAGCTTCACGAATTCCATGCCGATGTGGCCCAGCCCCTGCACGGCGTAGCTGTACTTGCCGACTTCCTCGTTGCCGAATTTGCGGTTGAGGGTGGCCATCAGGCCCTGCAGCGCGCCGTAGGCGGTGAACGGCGCCGGGTCTCCCGAGCCACCGTGCACCTGGTGTACGCCCACCACGTATTCGGTTTCGCGGTACACCTGCTCCATGTCCGATACATCCGTGCCCACGTCCTCGGCGGTGATGTAACGCCCGCCAAGCGAATCCACGTAACGGCCGAACGCGCGGAACATCGCCTCGGTCTTGTCCTTGCTGGTGTCGCCGATCAACACGGCCTTGCCGCCGCCGACGTTGAGGCCGGCCAGGGCGTTCTTGTAGGTCATGGTGCGGCTCAGGCGAAGCGCGTCGGTGAGGGCGTCCTCATCCCTGGTGTAGGGCCGCATTCGAACGCCTCCCAGCGCCGGTCCCAGCACGGTGCTGTGGATCGCAATGATCGCCTTCAGCCCCGCGTCGGAGTTGTTGCAGAACACGACCTGTTCGTGGCCTGAGCTGTGGAGGGTTTCAAAGATCATGGAAAACTCCGGATAGCGCCGCCAGGCGCATGCCGCGTTTACGCAGCGCGGCCAGTGACGGTTGCAGGGAAACAAAAAAGCGACGTTGCCGATGCAGGGCAGGTTCGTCGCGTGGCCCAATTCTATTCCAATCGAGGTGGAGGAGTCGTGCAGCGGTCACTCCGTAGCAGCGGCAAGGCCCAGCATTTCAGTCCCTGATCCGCTCGCGGATTGATTGCGCTCGAGCAAGCGCGCCTGTTCAGGAAGGACTTCACGGGTGCCCGCCGACGCGATACCCAAGGGTATGGTCTGCCGCTCGCAGCAGGGGTAGGCCATTACAATCCAATGCCACCCGACGGATTCCAACCGCATGCCTCCAGCCAGTTTGCAGGTCTGGCAACACGCCGAGCACCTGCTGCAAACGCGGAACCTGGAAGCGGCGGGCGCTGCCTATTCGGCACTGCTGGACGATCCCGACTGGCAGCTGCCCGCGTGCCTGCGGCTGTCCACGCTGGCGCTGGATGCTGGGCGGCTTCGCGATGCGGTCGAACTGGTATTGCGCGCCAGCCAGGGGCATGCCACCGAACGGGATGCGGCGCTCTTGGAGGCGCTGTGCCGGCAGCTGATCGATCTGGGTGAAGTGCAGGTTGCGCTGGACTGCTCGCGTTCGGGCGGAATAGCCGATTGCCGCGATCCGGCGGTTCTTGCCGGCCTGGGCCAACTGCTCAGCGACCAGTCGTTCCCCGAACAGGCACTTGGGCTTCTGCAGCGGGCCCGGGAGCTGGGCGGTGACAGCGCAGACCTGCGCTACCAGATCGGGCTGTGCAACATGTACAGCGGTGACCTAGCTGCCGCCGCCAAAGAGCTCGACAGCTGCCTGCGCCTGGACGCCGACTGCGCTCCCGCTCACCGGATCCGCTCGAAGCTGCGCCGGCAGTCAGCCGACGACAACCACGTTGCCGCACTGCAAGCGGCGATAGGCCGTACGACTGGCGGGAGAGGATCGCCGCTGCTGCACTATTCGCTGTTCAAAGAGCTCGATGACCTGGGTGACACGCAGGCCGCGTGGCAGGCGCTGCAGGCGGGCATGCGCATGCGCCGGGCCGAAGTTGCTTTCGATGAAGAAGCCGAGAAGAGCCTCTTCGAGTTCCTCATGCAGCCGTGGGGCAGTGCTCCGGTTGAAGAAGGTTCGGGCGAGCGCAAGGGCCCGGTCCCGATCTTCATCGTCGGCATGCCGCGCTCGGGAACCACGCTGCTCGAACGCATCCTTGGATCCCACAGGCAGGTCACCGATGCCGGCGAGCTGCGCGACTTCAACTTCCAGCTGCGCTGGGCGTGCGAGCAGGCGGGCGGCCCGCACCTGGACCTGGAACTCGCTCGGCGCGCGCGCGATGCAGACATGGGTGAAGTGGGGCGGCGCTATCTCTCCCATACGCAGTGGTATGCGCAGGGCCGTGACTTCTACACCGACAAGCTGCCCGCCAATTTCATTCACGTGGGTCACATCGCAAGGGCGCTGCCGCAGGCGCGCATCCTGCACATGGTGCGCGAGCCGATGGACACGTGTTTTTCCAACCTCAAGGAGTTGTTCGCCGACGCCTACCCGCACAGCTACGACCAGGGTGAAATGGCACGGCATTTCCTGCGCTATCAAGGGCTCATGGCGCACTGGCACCGCCAGTTTCCGGGCCGGATCCTCGATGTGCAGTACGACCGGCTGGTTGCAGAACCCGCCGCGGTGGCGGAGGAAGTGCTTGAGCATTGCGGGCTGCAGTGGGATCCATCGGTGGTGTCTATCGAATCCCGAGGCGGCGCCGTGGCCACGGCCAGCAGCGTACAGATGCGCGAGCCGATCCACGCCCGATTCGTCGGCCAGTGGCGCCGCTACGAAGCGCAGCTGCAGCCGCTGCTCGATGCCTTGGGCTCCGCCACCCGCTGAATCTGGCGCCGCGCTTACCGCAGGCGTAACGCGGCTCCACGCTACAATCGTTGGCTTCCAGCCAGCATGTCGAGCGCTTCATGAGCACACCGGCCTCCAACATTCCCGCGGCGCAGATCGACGCCACTCCGCTGCGCTTCGTCACGGCGGCGAGCCTGTTCGACGGACACGACGCGGCAATCAACATCATGCGCCGCCTGATCCAGGCGCAGGGCGCCGAAGTGATCCACCTGGGCCACAACCGCAGCGTCGAAGACGTGGTGCGCGCGGCGCTGCAGGAAGACGCCGACGCCATCGCGCTGTCGTCCTACCAGGGCGGGCACGTCGAATATTTCAAATACATGGTCGACATGTTGCGCGAGCGAGGTGCAGGCCACATCAAGGTATTCGGTGGTGGCGGCGGCACCATCACCCCGGAAGAAATCCGCGAGCTGCAGGATTACGGCGTAGAGCGCATCTACCACCCCAACGACGGAATGCACATGGGCCTGGTGCAGATGATCGAAGATGTGGTCGCGCGTGCAGGGGAGAAAAGGGGTCAGAGTCATTTTTCCCCTTCTGGTATCGGGCAGGCGGGACAAGGGTCGAAAAATGACTCTGACCCCCTTTCTTCCCCCGACATCACCGACGAGATCGCCATCGGCCGCGTGCTGAGCGCGATCGAGGACGGCGTGTATTCCGAAGCAGAGCTGGAGAAGCTGCGCAAGCAGTGGGCCTCGGCGCCGTCGGATTTGCGCTTCGCCAAGGCACGCACCCGCGCCACACCGGTCCTCGGCATCACCGGCACCGGCGGCGCCGGCAAGTCTTCGGTCACCGACGAACTGCTCAACCGATTCCTCGCCAGCTTTCCGCAGATGCGCATCGCGGTGATCTCGGTCGATCCCACACGTCGCCGTACTGGTGGTGCTTTGCTTGGCGACCGCATCCGCATGAACTCGCTGCGCAGCCATCGCGTGTACATGCGCTCGATGGCCACGCGCCGGCAGCACGCGGCCACCAACCGCGTGCTCAAGGACTGCATTGGTTTCCTCAAGGGGCTGGGCTACGACCTGGTGATCGTGGAGACCGCCGGCATTGGCCAGAGCGATTCGGAGATCGTCGACCTGGTCGATTTCCCCATGTACGTGATGACCAGCGAGTACGGCGCGGCCAGCCAGCTGGAGAAGATCGACATGCTCGACTTCGCCGAACTCATCGTGCTCAACAAGTACGACAAGCGCGGCGCCGAAGACGCCCTGCGCGACGTGCGCAAGCAGTGGAAGCGCAACCGCGTGGCGTTCCAGACGGCGGACGAGGACGTGCCCGCGTACC
>JBBSUX010000125.1:0-9772 GCA_038234045.1 Burkholderiales bacterium | reverse complement strand
GGCGCGCGAGCTCGGCCTGCTCGAAGTATTGTTGCAGCGCGCCGGCCGCCTGGTCAGCAAGGACCAGCTGGTGGAGCGCCTGTGCGAATGGGGCGAGGAAGTCAGCAACAACGCGATCGAGGTGTACATCCACCGCCTGCGCAAGAAGATCGAAAAAGGGCCGGTGCGCATCGCTACCGTGCGCGGGCTCGGCTATTGCCTGGAAAAGATCGCGGCGTGATCAGGCTGCGTGAGCCTGAGCAGGCCGGCAATCACTCCTTTTTACATAGCTGATTGCGCATTTCAATAAAGCGCTAGAGGCCAATTTGATACACAAAAAACGGGTCTGGCTGTGGTGAAGCTGTTCCAGCGGCAGCAACGTTCGCTGTTTGGCGAAATCCTCGACTGGATGCTGACGCCGCTGCTGTTGCTGTGGCCGGTGAGCCTGGCGCTCACCTGGCTGGTGGCGCAGGGCCTGGCCAACAAGCCTTTCGACCGGGCGCTGGAATACAACGTGCAGGCGCTGGCCCAGCTGGTGACGATCCGGGGCGGTGAGCCGCGCTTCAATCTGCCGCAACCTGCCAGCGAACTGCTGCGCGCCGACGATGCCGATACGGTTTTTTATCAGGTGCGGGGCATCGGTAACCCCCTCATGGCCGGCGACCGGGACCTGAAGGAGCCAGTGGAAGACACGCGGCCCGCCACCGGCGAGGTGCGCTTGCGCGACGACGAACTGCGCGGATTGGCGGTGCGCGTGGCGTCGACCTGGGTGCGCTTCACGCCCGACGACCCTGAGGCTCAGCAAACGGAAGTATTGGTGCAGGTGGCCGAAACGCGGGAAAAGCGCTCGGTGCTGGCCACCGAAATCATCAAGGGCGTGATGCTGCCGCAGTTCGCCATCTTGCCGTTGGCGGTGCTGCTGGTGTGGCTGGCATTGGCGCGCGGCATCAAGCCGCTGTCGGAGCTGGAGGACCGCATCCGGGCGCGTTCACCCGACGACTTGAGTCCGCTCGACGAAAAAACCGTGCCGATCGAGGTGGCTCCGCTGGTGAGTTCGGTCAATGGCTTGCTGACACGGTTGCAGGAATCGGTCGCCACTCAAAAGCGCTTTTTGGCAGATGCCGCGCACCAACTCAAAACGCCGCTGGCAGGGTTGCGGATGCAGGCCGACCTGGCCCAGCGCGAAGGCACCAGCACCGAAGAGCTCAAGCTCTCGCTCAAGCAGATTGGCCTGTCAAGCGTGCGCGCCACCCACACGGTGAATCAGTTGCTGTCCCTGGCACGGGCCGAAGGCGGCGAAGGCATGGAGCTGGTCGACTGCGATCTGGCTCGCATCACCATGGAAACGATTCAGGAAGCGGTGCCGCGCGCCATGGAGAAAAGCGTGGATATCGGCTACGACGGCGCCGCAGCCGGCGCGCCGGGCGTGACGGTGCCGGGCAACCCGACGCTGTTGAAGGAGATGATCCAAAACCTGGTGGATAACGCGCTCGCCTACACGCCTTCGTCACCCGAGCGGCCCGGCGTGATCACAGCGCGAGTGCTGGCCGATGTGTTCGGACGCATCACGCTTGTGCAGGTGGAAGATTCGGGGCCCGGCATCGCCGAGGCTGAGCACGACCTGGTGTTCCAGCCCTTCTACCGGGCACTCGGCAGCGGGGTGGACGGATCTGGCCTGGGCCTCTCAATCGTGCGGGAGATCGCAAGACTGCATGGCGCCAGCATCCGGCTGGAAGCCGCGAAGCCGGGCCAGCCATCGCCCGGCGCTCGCTTTACATTGCGATTCGGAGCGCCGCAAAGATAGCCCGCCGACCGCTTTACACGTTGGCGATGGAGACGGCGCGCGCGTTGAGGTAGGCGTCCATGGCTTCCGGACCGCCTTCGGAACCATAGCCCGAATCCTTGATGCCGCCGAAGGGCATCTCAGCCGATGGCAGCGCGGGCATATTGACCCACAGCATGCCGACCTCGACCCGGCGCGCCAGCAGGTCGGCATTCTTCAGGGATTTGGTGAAGGCGTAGCCGGCCAGACCGAAGGAGAGGCGGTTGGCTTCCTTGATCGCCTCGTCCAGTTGGCTGAAACCGCGGATCGCTGCCATCGGACCGAAGGGCTCATCGTTGAAGACGCGCGATTCGAGCGACACGTCGGTCAGGATGGTGGGTTGCCAGAAATTGCCGGTCTCGCCGATACGCGCGCCGCCGAGTGCGACGGTGGCGCCGTGCTCAACGGCATCCTGTGTGAATTCGGCCATGGCAGTCAGCCGACGTGGATTGGCCAGCGGGCCCATGGTGGTGCCTTCGGCGCTGCCCTCGCCAACCTTCAGGCCTTGGGCGTAGGTCACCATTGCAGCAGCGAATTCGACCTTGATGCTTTCGTGCACCAGAAAGCGCGTGGGTGAGATGCAAACTTGGCCCGCGTTGCGGAACTTGGCAGCGCCAGCGGACTTGACCGCCAGGGTCACATCGGCGTCTTCGCAGACGATCACCGGCGCGTGGCCGCCGAGCTCCATCGTCACCCGCTTCATGTGCTTGCCGGCCAGCGCTGCCAGCTGCTTGCCGACGGGCGTCGAGCCGGTGAAGGTCACCTTGCGGATGATCGGATGCGGGATCAGGTAGTTGGAGATATCAGCCGGGTTGCCGTAGACCAGCCCCAGCACACCAGCCGGCAGGCCCGCATCGGAGAAGGCGCGGATCAGCTCGGCAGGCGATGCCGGCGTTTCTTCGGGCGCCTTGACGATCATCGAGCAGCCGCTGGCCAGCGCCGCGGCCATCTTGCGCACGACCTGGTTGATCGGGAAGTTCCACGGCGTGAACGCTGCCACCGGGCCGACCGGGTCTTTCAGCACCATCTGGCGGGTGGCCAGATTGAAGCGCGAAGGCACGATGCGGCCATAGACGCGCAGGCCTTCGTCGGCGAACCATTCGATGATGTCGGCGGCAGCCATGGCTTCGCCCTTGGCCTCGGCAATTGGCTTGCCCTGCTCCTGCGTAAGCAGCGCACCGATAGCGGCAGCGCGTTCGCGCATCAAGGCGGCGGCGCGGCGCATGATTTTGTTGCGCTCGATCGGCGGCATGTCCCGCCAGGTCTCGAAACCGGTTTGCGCTGCCGCCAGGGCGCGGTCGAGGTCGGCAACTTCAGCGTGCGCTACGCGGCCAATTTCCTTACCGGTGGCGGGATTGAACACCGCCAGGGTCTTGCCGGCGGCAGCGTCCTGCCACTGGCCATTGATGAAGAGTTGGGTGTTGGGATAGGTCATGAAAGGAGCCGATGCGAGCAGGAAAGCGCCCCGGGGCGCCACGAAGCCGGCATCCTACGCCGAACATGCCAAGCGGGCGTGTCACGCAGACATCTCCAGCCAGAGTGCGACCAAAATCCTGATTCCCCGAGTGGTCAGCTGGTATTCGCCTCGGCAGGATCAGCACACCGATAGGCGCGCTGCGCAAGCGCTGCCGCCAGCACCGCGCCCGGATCGACGAGCAGGTGGCCCCGCACCTGCGCTGAGCCCGGTAGCGCAAGCGGAATCTCTGTGCAGGCCATGACGAGCGTTATGTGCGGGTGGACGCGCGCCAGCGAAGCCGCTGCGTCCCCAAAACATTGCCTGGCCACCCCCATGTTGCCTGCCTTCACGCCTTGGTAGATGCCGCGCATCAGCAGCGCCTTGCCAGCGTCGTCAGGTTCGATGCAGCGTATGCCTACATCGGCAAAAGCTCGCCCGTACAGTTCAGTGCGGTAGGTGCCAACAGTGGCAAGCAAACCCCCTTCGCGCACGCCCTGCGCGACAAGATGCGCTGCGGTCTCCCGCGCTATATGCAGCAGTTCAACGTCGGGGCAACTCGCCTGCAGCGCAGCGTACCAGGCGTGCGCGGTATTGCAGGCAATGGCCACGCTGCTCACGCCAAGGCTGGCCAGCCGGCGCAGGCCTGACTGCATCGCATGCAACGGCGCGTCGTGCTCAGGCCCTGTGGCTTCGAGGGCGTGACTGCGGTCGGGCACCGGCAACTGCGCCAGCCAATGCTCGGGAAAATTCTGATCGGTCACACAAACGCCGAGAGCCTGCATCCTTTCGGTGCAGGCTTCGACAAAAAGCCGTGTGAAGTCGGCTCCGGCGGCTGGGCCCATGCCGCCGAGGATTCCCACAGAAAGTGGCGTCATCGCGGGGCCCTGAATGAAAGGATCCGGTCAGTAACCCGCGTCGATGGCGATCAGTTCGCCGGCTTGTCGCTCATCGCGGTCAGGTTGTCCTTGAGCTCCTTGCTCATCGGCACTTCCAACGCGATGTTGCGCGGCGGGATGGGCTTCTCGAACCACTTGGTGTAGTTCTTCTCGAACTCGCCCGACTTCATCATGCCGGCGATGGTGTCATCGACCAGCTTCTTGAACTCGGTATCGCCTTTTTGCATCATGCAGGCGTACGGCTCGACTTGCAGCGCGTCACCCACCACTTCATAAGCAGCCGGATTCTTGGAGTTGGCCTTCAGCCCGTACAGCAAGATATCGTCCATGCCGAAAGCCGCAGCCCGGCCGCTTTCCACCAGCAGGAAGGAATCGGCGTGGTCCTTGCCGTACACCATGTTGGTGTCGATCTTGTTGTCGGCGAAGTACTTGCGCATCACCTGCAGGTTGGTCGTGCCAGTGGTGGTGGCCGTGGTCTTGCCAGCCAGATCCTTGTAGTTCTTCACGCCAGAATCCTTCTTCACCAGCAGACGCGTGCCGGTGTAGAAGAAGTTGGTGCTGAAGTCGACGTCTCGAGCGCGCGCCGAGTTGTTGGTGGTGGAGCCACACTCCAGATCGACGCTGCCGTTTTGAATCAACGGAATACGGTTCTGCGACGTGACGGGCAGGTAGGCGATCTCGAGATTGGGCTTGTTCAGCTTTTTCTTGACCGCATCGGCCACGGCCACCCCAATATCGTGCGAGAAGCCGATCGGCTTGCCTGGGCCATCGAGGTAGCTGAACGGCACAGACGATTCGCGATAGGCCAGCGTCATGCGGTTGTTGTCGGCGATCCGCTTGAGCGTGGTGTCGGCGTGCGCGCAGACAGTAGCTGCGGCAAGTGCCAGGGCAATCAGGGGAGTCTTCATGGAATTCGACCTTTCGAACGTTGTAAACCGGATGCGGAGACTGTGGGAAATCATAAGGAATTCAGGACCACCCGAAAACACCGGTGATCCCGCGCCGCATTTGCAGTGTAGGAACGGGATGCGGTGTTTGACCATGCCGTATATGCGGATTGTCATAACCTGCGCTTATGGCTACAACCGGCGGGTGCCGGCATTGATCCATGCACGCCGGGCATGGCCTGCGGGTGCTTCGGCATTGGCGCAGTCGGGCAGGGCTGACCTACAGTTCACGGCTTTCGTTCTGGAGCCAATGTCATGCGCGTCTGTGTGCTCGGGGCTGGCATCGTGGGCCTTGCCACCGCCTATCACCTGCAACAGCAGGGCCATGTTGTCACGGTGATCGACCAGTCGGAACCGGGAACGGGCGCCAGCGGCGGCAACGGTTCCCAGCTGAGTTATTCGTATGTGCAGCCGCTGGCCGATCCTTCGATCTGGGCGCAACTGCCCGCGTTGCTGCTTTCGCCTTCCTCGCCGCTGAAGCTGAGGCCGCGCCTCGATCCGCAGCAGTGGCGCTGGGCGATCCAGTTTCTTCGCGCCTGCACGCTCGAAACCTCGCAGGAAACCACGCGCCAGCTGCTGGCGCTGGCCGCGCAGAGCCGCGCTGGTTTCGAAGCGATGCGCGCCGATCTGCATCCCGACTGCGACTTTTCCGCAACCGGCAAGCTGGTGCTGTACGGCTCGCAGAACGGCCTTGATAGCGCTGCGCGGCAGGTGGATTTGCAGCGTCCGCTCGGCAGCGAGCAACGCGTTGTGAACACTGATGAATGTCTCGCCATCGAGCCGGCGCTGGCGGCTTATCGGGCGCACATCGCCGGCGCCGTTCACACGCCGAGCGAATGCGCGGCCGATTGCTTCAAGGTCTGTCAGGCGCTGGCCGAAGCCATTGCCGAGCGCGGCGCCGTCCTGCGGCAGTGTCGAGCCATCGGGTTCGACATACGCGCCGGCCGCGTGGTCGCAGTGCGCACCAGCGAGGGCCTGGTTCCCACGGACGCCTGCATCGTTGCGCTTGGATCGGCCTCTTACGAGCTCGGGCGGCAGGTGGGGGTGCGGCTGCCGCTGTACCCGCTGAAGGGTTACAGCATCACGCTGGATCTGGGCGCTTCGGCCGTCGCGCACAGCACCACTGCGCCTTCAGTCAGCGTGACCGACAGCGCACGCAAGGTGGTATTCGCGCGCATCGGAAACCGGCTCAGGGTTGCCGGCATGGCAGAAATCGTGGGGCACGACCGGGACATTCCGCAGCAGCGTATCGACACCTTGCGCGAGGCCACCACTGCGGTTTTTCCGCAATGCGGCGATGCACCGGAACTCTCCCGCTGGGCCGGCCTGCGCCCCGCCACACCGACCGCGCGGCCGATCGTCGGCGCGCAAACCGGGGCGCCATCGAACCTGCTGTTCAACACTGGTCACGGCGCGTTGGGTTTCACGCTGGCATTCGGTACCGCACAGCGCATCGGCGAACTGCTCGAAGCGCGCTGAGCACAGTCGGCGCTGCGTTACGCGTCGGGTTCATGCCGGTTCAGCCGGTGCTGGCTGCTTCAGTTCCGCCAGCGCCTGACGCATCGCACGCGTGATGGCACGCACCGCGACGGAATCAGGCGCATCGGCCTGTCGCAGTGCGCGCACCGGCACGGGAATCAGCGGCTCCAGACGCAGGATGCGCACCTTGGCAAGATCGGCAGAGCAGGCCGTGCAGGCGTCTACCAGCGCCGCACCCATGCCATGGTGGGCCATCGCCAGCGCAGCGTGATAAGTCTGCACCGTCACCACCGACTGCAGGCTGATACCGGCCTCGCGACACGCATGGTTGAGGGTGGTTCCGATCGGGTCCATGGCGTCGAGCCCGACCACCGGGAGTGCGGCAAGATCATCCAGCCCGACCCAGCCGCGGCGTGCCCATTTGGGCGGCAGCATGGCCAGCGGCACCACGCAGGTCATGCGCGCGTCAATGAGGGATTCCTGCGTCAGCGAAGGATGAATGACAGGGCTGAAAACAAAACCCACATCCGCCTGCCGGTGCAGCAGCGCTTCCATGATCTGGGGCGAATGCAGCGCATCGACGCGGATGGGCATATCGGCATGCTTGCGCCGGAAGATGACGAGCGCGCGGGGCAACACCTCGTAGCTCAGCGCCAGCACGGTGAGGATGCGTAGCTCACCCACATCCTGAGCAGTGCGCAGCTTGCCGGCAAGACGCTGTACGGCGTCGAGCTGCGCGAACAAGCGCTCCACATGGGGATAGAGCGTCAGCGCCTCGTTCGTCGGCACCAGCCGCCCACGTGAGCGCTGGAACAATGCGAAACCGAGTTGTATCTCGGCATGCTGAAGCGTGCGACTGACCGCCGGCTGGGTGACATTGATCAGACGGGCCGCAGCGCTCACGCTGCCGGTCAGCATGATGGCGTTGAAGACCTCGATGTGGCGCAGGCGCATCTCAGGCGGTTGCCGCGGGGTTCACTCGCACTTTGTCAGCGTATGCCCGGCAAGCGCGGGCGCCAGCGCCTCCAAGGCAGGCTTCAAGGCTGCATCGACCGCTGGCAAGCGCAAGGAATGGCCGCTTTGCGGCGGACGCACCTGCACCACCCGGGCCGTACGTATCCCGTGTTCTTGAGCGAGATCGGCCAGAGCGGATTCGGCTGACTGCTGACTGCTGAAAAGACCCAACGACAGGCCGGGCTGCAAGGCGGCATCGCCTGGCACGGCAAACGTCACGTCTCGTGCCCGCAGCTCGGCGCGTTTTTTCTCAAGAGTCTGGGCATCGGGATAACGCCCCATGTACACCATCCATCGACCCGACAGCGTGGCGGAAACCATCGACCAGGCGTTGGCCGGCAACAAGGCGGCGGCCCGATTCCTCACTGCCGCTGCTTCCGCATCGTTGAAAGGCCCCGCCTCCAGACACCGACCTGACGAGTGCGTTAAAGCGGGCGGTACGCCTGCGGACTTTGCTGCTCCGTCAGGCGGGGACGAAGTCGGAACCGATGTCGCAGGCGATGTTGTCGAGGCCGCCAGACGGTTTGCAGAATCAGTACGCGTGGGCGTTGAATCGCTTGTAGGCAGCGGTGAAGTGGCCTGGGGTTCGGGCGGAGCCGGGCTGCTCCCGTTCGCGCCGGCGGCTACCGTACCCTGATCTGCCGGCACTTTCGCAGGGCCGGCAGAGGACGCTGCAGAAGGTGGCGTAGCAGCGTCCGGTTCGGACGATGGAACGTTGGATTTCCTGGGCTCTGTTACGGCTGCAGGGGTCACCTGGACGGCGGCCGGAGCACCAGACGCAGCATCGGTCCCGGACTGTGCGGGCCCCAGCACCACAAGCCGATCCGGATGAATCTGCTCGGTCAGCC
Source organism: Burkholderiales bacterium (assembly GCA_038234045.1). Lineage (GTDB taxonomy): Bacteria > Pseudomonadota > Gammaproteobacteria > Burkholderiales > Burkholderiaceae_C > JBBSUX01. Next base: position 1,331 of record JBBSUX010000125.1, on the reverse strand, counting down.
GTTGGGGCTCGCTTTGCGTCGTCGGACCCAGCCCGAAACCGCGCAGCGCGCCGTGGGTCCAGGCGTAGTAGCCGCCATTGGCCAGCAGCAGCAGGATGAAAACGAGGCGAAGCATGATCCCCGATGGTACGAAAGAAATACGAAACAAATTCCGGGCGGTCGCCGGAGTGCTTCCGTCCGGTCAGCGCCCAGGCCTGGGCCGCACGCTGGCTTCTGCGCTGTGAACCACCCTCACCTCGGAATCGCTCGTGCGGAGCAGCAAGCCGCCTTGGCTATCGACACCCTCAGCTATGCCGTGCGCCGCACCGTCGCTCATCTCCACCGATCGCCCGCGCAACACGTCACGCGCCTCGAAGCGCGCGCGCCAGGGCTCAAAACCTTGCGAAGCAAAGGCCAGCGTTGCAAACACCAAAGGCGCCGCAACCAGCGCCAGCACCGCAGGAGCGTCGATGCCGGGGAGCAACTCCTGCAGGCACGCACCCGGCGTGCGCAGGGCGACACCCTGCGCGGAGGCGGCCTCGACCACTTCTGGAGTGATGTTCAGGCCGATGCCGATCACCACATAGCGGTGCGATGTGTTTGCAGCGGAGGCGGCGGTTGATGACGATGACGAGACGCTGGGCCCGCCGACAACGGCTGTTTCCACCAGGATCCCGCCGAGCTTGCGGTCCTGCCACCACAGATCGTTCGGCCATTTGAGCCCCAGTTGCGCGTGCAGCGCCTCGGCCACGACGACACCCGCGACCAGCGACAGGCCGGACCAGTCCGCAGGCGCGAGTGGAAGACCGATCGAGAACGTGAGGGAGGAAGGCGAAACGGAAACCGCATTGCTGCTGCTGATGAAGCCGACGCTGGGACCCGAGGAATGCCACTGGCGGCCGAGGCGTCCCCTGCCCGCCGTCTGGTACTCGGCCACCAGCAGTACCGGCTCCAAGCGACCGGCGCGAGCGCGGCGCATCAGTTCGGTGTTTGTGGAATCGATCTCGGGGAGGATCTCCACCGAGAAGTCGGGGAGTGTGGGGGAGATGGATTGCCAGAGGGATTCGGCTTGCCAGCGGGGCATGGGGTTTATTTTATGAATGAAATGTGGCTGTGGCGCTTATTTTGCATGCGCTATTAGCTATTCTAATAATAGCATTTGTGCATTTCTAATGCTGTTGGCCGGGGTTTCGGCCCGGCGGCCGAGCGCCTTTCTTTTGCTTCGCCAAAAGAAAGTAGCCAAAGAAAAGGCGACCCTGCTGTTTGCGACCCTGCGCTTCGCTTCGGGCAACCTGCGGTGCTCACTGCGAGCGGGGTCTCGCTCAACTCGCTGCGCTCAGACAGACGCGAGC
>JBBSUX010000124.1:0-9796 GCA_038234045.1 Burkholderiales bacterium | reverse complement strand
CATGCGCCCTCCAGTCTGGTTATCCCTGGCAACCATGACATCCCGCTGCTGGATATCTTCACGCGTCTATTTGATCCCTACAAAAAGTACCGTCGATATTTTGGTGACGACCTGGAGCCGGTATTTGAGACACCTGAACTTCTGGTGATAGGTATTAAAACCACGCGTTGGTACCGCCACGTGGATGGTGAGGTGTCTGATGCACAAATAGAACGCGTGGCTGCGCGCCTGAAACGGGCTGGTAAGTCCAGACTACGCATTGTTGTGACGCATCAGCCGGTCCATGTAACGCAGGCGAGCGATGAAAAGAATCTGCTGATTCGCCATGCTGAGGCAATGCGAGCCTGGTCGACAGCAGGCGTCGATCTGGTGCTGGGCGGGCATATCCATCGACCATTTTTTGCGCCAATGCATGAACAAGTTGCAGGCATATCTGGCCGCGTATGGGCTGTTCAGGCGGGCACGGCAGTGTCTTCACGGGTCCGGTTCGAGGCGGGTAATTCAGTCAATATCATCCGTTATCCAGTTGATCGGCCACGCAATTGCATGCTTGAGCGCTGGGATTACGATCCAGAAGTAAACGCGTTTTGTCTGGCGGAGTCGGTGCAGGCTCAGGCTTGATGCAGGTTGATTTCTTGCCTGTACTTTTCAGGAAAAAAAATGCGCCATGCCATCTGCCCTCGAAGACTGTCAGGTCGCTGCATCGGGTTTTGCACGATTTGACTGCCTCGTAGCAGGCTGAAGAAACTACTTTCGCGCGCGCTGCAGCGCCGCAAGACGCTTCAAAGACGCACCGGTATTCCACGGGTCGCCATACAGGCCTTGGCCTCAGCCACGGTGTGCTGACCGTAGTGGAAGATGCTGGCGGCAAGCACTGCATCGGCACCGCCCTGCTGCACGCCATCTGCCAGATGGTCGAGCGTGCCGACGCCGCCTGAAGCAATCACCGGCACGTTGACGGCATCGCTCACGGCGCGCGTCAGCGCCAAGTCGAAACCGCTCTTTGCGCCGTCACGGTCCATGCTGGTGAGCAGAATTTCACCTGCGCCGCGACGCGCCATGTCGGTGGCCCAACGCACCGCGTCGAGCCCGGTGTTTTTGCGGCCGCCGTGGCTATAGACATCCCATCCCGGTCCGGCCACCTTGCCGTCGGTTCCGATGCGCGCTTCATCTTCAGGCCTGCGGCGCTTGGCGTCGATTGCCACCACGATGCACTGCGCGCCGTAGCGGTCGGACGCTTCCTCGATCACGCGGGGATCAGCGATGGCAGCCGAATTGAAGCTCGTCTTGTCGGCGCCGGCGTTCAGTAGCCTGCGCACATCTTCCGGTGTGCGGACACCGCCGCCCACCGTTAGCGGGATAAATACCTGCGACGCCACCGCTTCGATGATCGGCAGGATCAGGTCGCGCGCATCGCTGGTGGCGGTGATGTCGAGAAAGGTGAGCTCATCGGCGCCCTGAGCGTTATAGCGCGCCGCGATCTCCACCGGGTCGCCAGCGTCACGCAGCTCGAGGAAGTTGATGCCCTTGACGACTCGGCCGCCAGTGACGTCGAGGCAGGGAATGATGCGTTTGGCGAGCATGGAGGAGAAAAGAAAAAGGAGGAATCCGCGCGAGACGACGCGGGCGCTTCGTTTAATCGCGTCAGCCGCGCGTTGCGGCTGGAACTGATGGAAGCGCAGCCAATTGTTGCCAGCCGCTCCAGCGAGCGCCGGCAGCAAGCCGCGCCGGCGTGTCGACATGCGCGGCCTCGGCGCAGATCATCGTGCGCCAGCCATCGTTGGGCATGTCGGCGAAAGTGGCGCAGAGCTCGGCGCCCGGGTTCCAGACCACTGTTTCGGTCATGCTGGCCGCCTGCGCGATGGCAAGGCCGCCGCGCGGCTCGGAAAGGCGCAGCGGCGCGGGTGGGGATGCAAGCACCTCCTCCGCATCGCTGCCTGATGGTGTTGCGGCACCGCCGTGTGGGGAAGATGCGCCCGGCGCCGTCGCTGGCGAGGCCGTTCGCGCATACACGCGGTCCACTTCGCCGACGATGGAAAGCGCGTGATCCGGCGCGGTCTCTCCGCGTGGATGCTGCTTGTCCGTGACCTTATCGAACCAGGCGTCGCCACCCAGGCCGTGTACCTGCGTAGCGCTGATATCGCCGGTGCGCAGATAGCTGTGCAGCGCCATCGTGAAATCGAAAGCGTCGGAACCGGTGTTGTCCACCGAAAAGCCGATGCGCAAACGCCCTGGCGTAAGCGTGAAACCGATGCGCGCCTTGAAGGAGTGGGGCCAAAGCGCCCGGGTGGCATCGCTGTCGGTCAGCTCAAGCACGACGGCTGCGCTGCCGTCACCACCCTCGACCAATCTCCACACCAGCGTTCGCACCAAGCCGTGCTTGGGCAAAGGACCACGATTGGCGAACTGCGGAAAGCACACCTGCACGCCAGCCCGAATGGCCTTGCTGCCATCAGTTGCAGCCAGCGGGCTTTGGTACAGGCGCTCGATTCCATCTGACGTGCGCCAGGACAGCACTTGTCCACCCTGCAGTGCTACATAGGCCGCATCGCCCTGCGGCAGGGCGAGCCGCACACCGGGCCATGGAGAACCGTCGAACGGTGTGGACGCTGCGCTCACACCGCGCCGTCGATCAGTTCGTCGGCCCGTGCCTGAGCAGCAGCAAAATCCAGGTCACCCGAATAAACAGCACGCCCGCAGATCACGCCTTCGATGCCTTCGGATTCCACTGCGCACAGACCTTCGATATCGGCCATGTTGGAGAGGCCGCCAGAGGCAATCACCGGAATGGTCAGCGCCTGTGCCAACCTGACCGTGGCGTCGATGTTGATGCCGGAGAGCATGCCGTCGCGGCCGATGTCGGTGTAGATGATGGATTCCACACCCCAGTCCTCGAACTTCTTCGCCAGATCCACCACCTCGTGGCCAGTGAGCTTGCTCCAGCCGTCGGTGGCCACCTTGCCGTCCTTGGCGTCAAGGCCAACGATGATGTGGCCGCTGAAGGCAGTACAGGCGTCTCGCAGAAAGCCGGGGTTTTTTACCGCTGCGGTGCCGATGATGAGATAACGCAGGCCGCTGTCTAGGTATTTCTCGATGGTGTCCAGATCCCGGATGCCGCCTCCGAGCTGCACCGGAATCTCGGCACCCACTTCCTTCAGGATCGACTGGATCGCGATCCGGTTCTGCGGTTTGCCGGCAAAGGCGCCGTTCAGGTCGACCAGATGCAGGCGCCGCGCGCCCTGATCCACCCATTTGCGCGCCATGGCGGCCGGGTCTTCGCCGAAGGTGGTGGATTGGTCCATGTCGCCCTGCTTGAGGCGAACGCAGTGGCCGTCTTTCAGATCGATAGCGGGGATGAGAAGCATGGTGCCGTTGTCAGCAGTGGAGTTGGGGAAAAGGAAAGGAAAGAAAGGGAAGGGAAAACGGATGCGAACCAGTCGGCCCGAAGCAGGTTCGGCGGCGGACAGAATCTCTGGAGTGCGTGGGCTGTTCGGCAGTTTGGGCCAACCCGCCATAGCGTCAGGCGTCAGGCGTCAGGCGTCAGGCGTCAGGGCATGGTCAGAAGGAGTCAGGGATTCCAGTGCAAAAAGTTGCGATACAGCGCGAGCCCGTGATCCGCGCTCTTCTCGGGATGGAATTGCGTGGCAAAAATGTTATCGCGTGCAATCGCTGCAGTAAAGCGTTGCCCGTACACCGTTTCACCCGCGCTGTGGCGCATATCCGACGGCTCGGCGTAGAAGCTGTGCACGAAGTAGAAGTAGCTGCCGTCCGGAATCCCTGCCCATAAAGGATGCGGCGCATTGTTCGAGAGCAGGGGTTGCCAGACCTCGTTCCAGCCCATCTGCGGCACCTTGAACCGGCTGCCGTCGGGTTGCGTCTGTCCCGCCAGATCGAACTTGCGCACCACGCCCGCGAACAATCCGAGGCCGTCGGTCGGCCCTTCCTCGCTGCGGTCGAGCAGCATCTGCATGCCGACACACACACCAAAGAGCGGCTTTTGCGCGGCAGCTTCCAGCACAGAGGCACGCAGGCCCGAATCGCTCAGTTCGCGCATGCAGTCGCGCATGGCGCCCTGGCCCGGCAGCACGATCCGCGCCGCGCCCCTAACCACTTCAGGCTCAGCCGTCACCACGACCTTCCAGTCGGTCCCCTGCGCTGCGGCCTGCACCGCCTGCGAAACCGAGCGCAGGTTGCCCATACCGTAGTCGACCACAGCCACTATTTTGTTATTTGCTTCAGTAAACATAGCTAGTAGCGCTTATGGATAATGCGCTAGAGGCATATTTCATGCTGATTTTCAGAGCGAACCCTTGGTTGACGGGATCACGCCCGCCGCCCGCGGATCGCGCTCCAGCGCGGCGCGCAATGCGCGAGCAAAAGCCTTGAACACCGTCTCGGCCTGGTGGTGCGCGTTGATGCCCTTCAGGTTGTCGATGTGCAGCGTGACGCCCGCATGGTTCACGAAGCCCTGAAAGAATTCATAGGTGAGCTGGGTATCGAAGCCGCCCACCATGCCGCTGGTAAACGGAATGTGCAGATGCAAGCCCGGCCGGCCGGAGAAGTCAATGACCACGCGCGACAGCGCCTCATCCAGCGGCACGTAGGCATGGCCATAGCGGCGGATGCCGCGCTTGTCGCCGACTGCCTTGGCGAAAGCCTGACCCAGCGTGATGCCAACGTCTTCCACCGTGTGGTGGCCGTCGATGTGCAGGTCGCCTTTGCATTCGATGTCGAGGTCGATCAGCCCGTGGCGGGCGATCTGCTCGAGCATGTGATCGAAAAATCCGATGCCGGTGGCAAGCGTGGATTTTCCGGTGCCGTCCAGGTCGATCCGCACGGTGATGTGCGTTTCGGCGGTGTTGCGGCTGACTTCGGCGACGCGGGCGGCATCGGTCATGAGAGATTCTCCGAAAGGCGGTTGCGACGCTAGTGCGATCGACGTGGGGTCTTGAGGGGGCAAGCCGGCGGTAACTGCCAAATTAGCAAAATTCTTGTGGCTCAGATCTGATGCGATTCAAGGCTGGCGCGAAGCGCGGTCAGCATCTGCGCATTTTCCTCCGTCGTGCCCACCGTCAGACGCAGGCAGCCCGTCAACAAGGGATGCATTCTAGAAACGTTCTTCACCAGCACGCCGCGTTCACGCATGCTGTCGAACATCTGCTGCGCACCCGCATCGCCGCCGGGCATGCGCACCAGCACCATGTTGGCATCGCTCGGCCAGACATCGAGGCCGGGTATCGCGCGCAACGCGACAAGCAGGTTTTCCCGCTCAGCGCGGATGTCGGCCGCCTGCATGGCAAACACGTCGGCATGCTCCAGCGCGAAGAGCGCGCATTCTGCATTGAGCACGCTGATGTTGTAGGGAGGGCGCACCTTGTCGATCTGGGCAATGAGCGCGGTTGGCCCCATCAGGTAGCCGATCCGCACACCCGCCAGGCCGAATTTACTCAGGGTACGCAGCAGCAGCACATGCGCGTTCTGCGCGGGCTCGGCTCGGATGCGGTCGATCCAGCTGCGACTGGCAAAGGGTTGGTAAGCCTCGTCCACCACCACGATCCCACCGACATCGGCAACAGCAGTGATGACGCGCGCCATGGCGTCGTCATCCCACAGATTGGCGGTCGGATTGTTGGGATACGCCAGCCACGTGATGGCAGGTTTTTCGCGGGCGATGGAGGCGCACATGGCAGCTGCATCGAGCGCGAAATCGGCTGTGAGCGGCACCCCGATGAAGCGCAGGCCCTGCAGCTGGGCGCTCATCGCGTACATCACGAAGCCAGGGAGGGGAGCCAGCACTGCGGGCGCGATGCCTCCGGGCGCTTCTGCTACCGGGATATCGCAAGCCAGCGCTAGCAGCGAAATCAGTTCGTCCGAGCCATTGCCAAGAATCAGCGTATGGCCATCGGGCAAACCGGCGTGCGCAGCGATGGCCCGGCGCAAATCGTCGATGCGCGGGCCCGGATATCGATGCAGCGCCACACCCGCCAGACGTTCGCCCAGCGCCTGCCGCAACGCTGGCGGCAGCGGATGCGGGTTCTCCATCGCGTCGAGCTTGACCATGCCGGCAGCGTCCTGCACGGTATAGGCGTGCATGGAGCGCACATCGCGGCGGATGCGATCGAGTGGGTTCAAACTCATCGGGTTCTCATCTCAACGAAACGCCGCTTGATGTTCACGGCAGTACTGGAGCTCGCCAAAGCGCTTCTCGTTACCCCAGCAGAATTTCGCTTCTGCAAAGCTGATTTTCAGTCCGCAGGTAGCGCAAATGCAGCGCTTTTTCGCAGTCGTTACGGGTTGAATAAGTCCCGTCTCAACCTTGCCTAGCGCGGATTGCGCAGCGGAAGGGCTCTTAGTGCCGTAAGAACCGGGCTGTTCGCCCGCTACCGATACACGCGGGGACATGAACTCAGGTAGCCCCAACACGTCCATTGGACGATGCTGGCGCACTATTTTCTCCGCCCACTCGCGGACTGTGTCTCGACCGCTGACATTCAGCACGGAGCCAAGAGTCCGCAGAGTGGACTCCCTGTCAATAAATTTTTCGCGCCATGTCGCAAACTGATCTGCCTTGATGACGCTGCCCGAATCAAATTTTTTTGTGGCGGGACGGTCAATTGTCCCTTTGGGGTGGATCAGCACAACGTGATTGAACTCGGGAACGCGCCTAAATCTGGATGTGATCTCGAGTCGCATTAATAGTTTTTTCAATACATTTTCGTGCCGCCGGCTCTGCTCCAGCGGTGACGGAATGCCGAAGCGCTTACCTGGGCCGTATTGAACTGTAAATTCCCCGAACTCATTGATCGACAGACTTCCGTTGAAATTCTTGGTTTCAAGCAAATAAAAATCGAAGGTTCTCGAAATCAGAAGATGATCGATCTGCGCGACCTCTCCCTCAAATTCGATGCGCAAATCATGAATCACCGCGTGATTTTTCGAGTCCGCGAAGTGGTTGTCGATGTAGTGCGCGGCATCACGCTCGCCCTGAATTCCATAGCGCTGGTTTTTCAGCTCGCGTTGCGCCCAATCCTTCTGATCGAGTGTCAACACAGGCGATTGGCTCAGCGATTCCAGCAAAGTAAGCCGCTTGCTTTTGTCATCAGCCGACTTGATCAACATAAGACCGCCTTTTTCAGCGTGATTGATGGCCGGTGAGCCGCATTTCTGCAGCACGCGCATGCGCCGTCAGCCCCTCGCCATGCGCAAGCACCGATGCGATCTTGCCCAGCGTTTGCGCGCCCTGCTCGCTCACCTCGATGAGGCTGCTGCGCTTCTGGAAGTCGTACACGCCCAGCGGGCTGGAGAAACGCGCTGTGCCGCTGGTGGGCAGCACATGGTTGGGGCCGGCGCAGTAGTCACCCAGGCTTTCGCTGGCAAAAGCCCCAAGGAAGATCGCACCGGCGTGGCGCAGCAACGGCTCCCAGCGGTGCGGATCGCGGCTGCTCACTTCCAGATGTTCGGGGGCGATGCGATTGCTGATTTCGCATGCCTCTTCCATGCTGCAAGTGTGGATCAATGCGCCGCGATCATTCAGGCTTTTGGCAATGATGGCGGCGCGTGGCATGGCGGGCAGCAGGCGGTCCATCGCGGCTTGCACGGCATCGATGTAGGCGGCATCGGGACACAGCAGGATGCTTTGGGCCAGTTCGTCGTGTTCGGCCTGGCTGAACAGATCCATTGCCACCCAATCGGGCGGCGTACTGCCATCCGCCAGCACCAGAATTTCGCTCGGGCCGGCGATCATGTCGATGCCGACAGTACCGAAGACCCGGCGCTTTGCTGCGGCCACATAGGCATTGCCAGGACCGGTGATCTTGTCGACCGCGGGAATGGTTTCGGTGCCATAGGCCAGCGCGGCCACGGCCTGCGCACCACCCAGCGTATAGGCGCGGGTGACGCCAGCCACGTGCGCTGCGGCCAATACAAGGGCGTTCTTTTCGCCGGTGCCGACAAACTTGCCGCTTTCATCGCGGCGCGCCGGCGTCGGTACCACCATGACGATCTCACCGACACCCGCCACATGCGCGGGGATTGCGTTCATCAGCACCGACGATGGATAGGCTGCCTTGCCGCCCGGCACGTAGATGCCGACGCGGTCCAGCGGCGTGACTTTCTGCCCCAGCAGAGTGCCGTCGGCATCGCGGTAGCTCCAGCTTTCACCGCTCGCTTTCTTCTGCGCCTCGTGGTAGCTGCGAACACGTGCGGCGGCCTCCTGCAAGGCGTGGCGCTGATCGGATGGCAGACCCTCGAACGCAGCCTTCAGCTCGGCCTGCGTCAATTCAAGCGCGGCCATCGATTGCGCAGCCAGGCCGTCGAAACGCTGCGTGTACTCCAGCACCGCCGCGTCGCCGCGAGCGCGCACGTCAGCGAGGATCCCGGCAACGCGCTGCTCGATTTCGGCATCGGTATCCGCCGACCAATGCAACCGCGCCTTGAATTTCACATCAAATTGCTCGTCAGCGCTTGAAAGGCGGGCGGGTCTAGCTATCAATTCCATTTTTATCGTTTGCGCATCAGGTGGCGGGTTGCTGCACGGCCGAAGCAAATGCATCGATGATCCGGCGCATCGGCTCGCGTTTCAGCTTGAGCGAGGCCGGGTTGGCTACGAGGCGCGAGCTGATGTCCATGATCCGCTCCACCTCGACCAAATGGTTGGCCTTGAGGGTGTTGCCGGTGGAGACCAGATCGACGATGGCATCGGCCAGGCCCGTCAGCGGCGCCAGCTCCATGCTGCCGTAGAGCTTGATCAAATCGACATGCACGCCCTTGGTACCGAAGAACTCGCGCGATATTCCCACGTATTTAGTGGCAACCTTGAGACGCGAGCCCTGTTTCACAGCATTGGCGTAATCGAAATCAGCCCGCACGGCCACGCTCACGCGGCAGCGCGCGATACGCAGATCGAGCGGCTGGTACAAGCGCGGACCAGCACCGGCATGCTCCATCTGGTGCTCGAGCAGAGTATCCAGCCCCGTCACGCCGAGATCGGCACCGCCGTATTCCACATACGTTGGCACGTCGCTGGCGCGCACCAGCACCACCCGCACATCCGGCTGATTGGTGGCGAGAATGAGCTTGCGCGACTTCTCAGGATCCTCCAGCACCGTGATGCCGGCAGCCGCCAGCAGCGGCAGTGTTTCTTCGAAGATGCGTCCCTTGGACAAAGCGAGCGTGATCACGCGGGAGGCTTCCTTCGTGGTGCGGTGGGGGTGGAGGGGTGGTTGAAAAGACGGGATCGATAGCGGCGAAAAGCAAGCAATTGCTCAGCCGCGAGCGCCCGCGATGCGCTCGATATCGGCGCCGACCGCGCGGAGCTTTTCTTCCATGCGGTCGTAGCCGCGGTCGAGATGGTAGATGCGGTCGATCACGGTCGTTCCGTCGGCGACAAGGCCGGCACTCACCAGGCCGGCCGAAGCGCGCAGATCGGTGGCCATCACGGTCGCACCCGAGAGCCGCTCTACCCCCTCGACCAGCGCAACCTTGCCGTCTACCTGGATGCGCGCACCGAGACGGGCAAGCTCCTGCACGTGCATGAAGCGGTTTTCGAAGATCGTCTCGGTCACCCGTGAGGCACCTTGCGAGACACAGTTGAGCGCCATGAACTGGGCCTGCATATCGGTCGGGAAACCCGGATAGTCGGGGGTGCGAAAGCTCTGCGCTTGCAAGGCGCCCACTCGCGCACCAGGCGAACGCACCCGCACACCGGCTTCTCCCACCGAAATAGTGGCGCCGGCATCCGTCAGTTTTTCAAGCACCGCTTCCAGGTGCCGGGGGCGCGCTTGCCTGAGAAACACAT
>JBBSUX010000123.1:0-9821 GCA_038234045.1 Burkholderiales bacterium | reverse complement strand
CGGAATGCACCTGATGTTCATGGGTCTGAAGCAGCCGCTGGTGGTGGGTGAGAGCTTTCCGATGGCTCTGACTTTCGAAAAAGCACCGCCGCTGACCGTGACGATGACAGTTTCTGCGCCGAGCGCAATGAGCTCAGACATGAGTGGAATGCCCGGCATGAAAGGTATGGACGCAGCCGCACCGAGCAAGGCAATGCAGTCCATGATCCACAGCGATTCCGCAATGCCTGAAGCAGGTAGCGGCAAGTAGTCGTGCCGCCGCAACGCCAAGCGGATGCGGTCTGGCTTGCGGACTTGTATTCGCAGCGCTTGGTCAGGCGTGGTTTCGGTGCGGGGGGCTGGCCTCCGGTTTCACAGGGAAAGTAACCAGCGGCGAGGTGGCTTGGAGTAAGCTGGTTTGGACAGATTACGGCACACTTCTTTTTACTTCCTCATCCTCATCCCTTCGACGAACTCCTGTCCTCGAACGGTAGACCAGCGGAGCAGCCATGCAAGATTCGTTTTTCTCCGGCACTTCTCCGGGCGCCTCGTCGAATTCTTCGGACCATGCCGCAGGCGGGCCCTTCGGATTTGGCAATTTCGTCCCGGGTTTCGACTTCCTGCAAACGCTGGTGCAGTCCGCATCGCAGCAGGCCAAGCCCCCTGGCGCCATGCCTTCGGGCATGCCCGATTGGTCGAAATGGGTGGCGCCCACTTTGGAGCCCAAGGAGATCGACAAGCGCATCGGCGAGTTGAAGACCGTGCAGTTCTGGCTCGAGCAAAACGCGCGTGCATTGGCCGCGACCATCCAGGCACTGGAGGTGCAGAAGATGACCTTGGCCACCCTGCGCGGGATGAACGTGCAGATGGAAGATTTTGCAGGCCGCTTCGGTTTCGGTGCTGCCGCTGCCGCAACGCCGGCTCCAGCCGCTGAATCTGCACCAACGGCCGATGCGGGCTGGCGCAATCCCTTCGCCGCGTCCGCCCCGACAGAGGCGGCGCCAACCCCGGCGGAGCCTGCGCCTGCGCCCGGTCCCTATGACGACATGATTACCCGCCGCAAGCCAACCGGCAGCGACGCTGAGGCAGCCGAATCAGCGCCCGAGGCCGGGCAGGACCGCGACCGGGTTGAAGAAGTGAGGGCCGAAACGCACCGCGCGCAGGACCGTTCCGAGGCTGCTGCTTCAAGTGCTCCCGCCGCAGCAGCCAGTGACACTGACCGGTCAGCCGATACGCCATCAGATCAAGGCGCGACCAGCGCCCGGGTTAAGGACGGGGCCGCCAGAAGCAGTGAGGCCGCTGGAAAGCAAGCCATGCAATGGTGGAGCGCCCTGACCGGCCAGTTCCAGCAGATCGCCGCCAGCGCGCTCGCCGACGCTGCCCGGCAGGCGAAATCCGCCAATGGCGTGCAGATGACTGAATCGGCAATGCGTGCCTTCGACACGGCTGGTCGTATGGCCGGCTCTGTGATGGCTGGCGGGGAAAGTGCTTCTGAAAAGAGAGCTAATGGCGCAAGTTCAAAAAGCGCTACAGGCAAAAAAAGCTCTCCATCTCCCGCCAGCTCCAAGTCCCGATCTCCGGCTTCGCCAGCGCCCGCAGGCAAAAAGTCGGCAGGCACAGTCCGTGCCAGAAAAGGCGGTGGCAGCGCCAAAGCCGCACCAGCCCCTTCGGCGCGGCAGGTGGTGTGGAAAGCGCCTTCCGGTGCAAGAAAGACAGCGACCGCAAAGTCAGCCGCAAGTGCCGCGCCAGCCAGCAAAAAGTCATCCGCCCGCACCAGTGCTGCAGCAAAAGCGCCTTCAAAAGCACCCGCAAAAGCCGCCCGATCGGCAAAGAAAAGATGAAGCTCTTTCCTACCGGCCATGCCACTCATCCGCAGTGGCGCATGGCGCTGGCTTTGGTGCTGGCGCAGTTGCGCGGGCAGATGGCGCTGCCGAGTCATGCCGCGCATCCGACGCTCGGCATCCTCTACATCACCGATTACTACGCCGTCGACGCAGAAGAAATTCTTGCCACGCTGGGCGCTGAGCTGCCGGGCGTGACCGACTGGACGGGTACGGTGGGCGTGGGCGTGTCTGCGAGCAACGCCGAATATTTCGACGAGCCGGCGCTTTCGGTGATGCTGTGCGATCTGCCTGCGCATCAGTACCGCGTTTTCTCAGGCGTTGCGCCGCTCGGCTCACTCGCCACCGGCAGTTTCGAGGCGCACACCGCTCTGGTGCATGCCGATCCCGAAACCCCCGAACTCACGGATCTGATCGAGGAAATGGCGGGCCGCACCGCCACCGGTTATCTCTTCGGCGGCCTGGCAGCCAGTCGGCATGGGGGCGTGCAATTCGCCATCGGCGGCAACGGCAACATCAACGGCCATGGCGCAGCCAGCGGGGTGTTTCGCGGCGGCCTGAGCGGCGTGGCTTTCGGTGAGGAAATCGCACTGATTTCACGCGTCACCCAAGGCTGCCAGCCTGTTGGCCCGGCGCACACGGTGAGCCAGGCTGAGGACAACGTGGTGCTTGAATTCGACGGCGCCACACCAGCGCTGGATGTGCTGTTGCGTGAGCTGGATGTGTCGCTCGACGAACCCCGCGCCGCGCTGACGGCGGTGCGCGCCACCCTCGTCGGGTTGCAGGCGCCGGAAGACGGCGACGGCCGCGCGCTGGTCGGCCGCACCGGGCACTTTGGTACCGACACCCAGGTGCGCCACATCATCGGTCTGGATCCCGGACGGCGTGGCGTTGCGGTAGCCGAGAAGGTACGCCCGGGCATGCAGCTGGCGTTTTGCCAACGCAATGCCCAGGCTGCCCGTGCCGATCTGATGCGGGTCTGCGCCGAGATCCGCGAAGAGTTGGAGCCCGAAGAAATGACGCTCGAGCTCGCCACCGCGCTCGCGAGCGACCCGGCGTTATCGGCGCCGCATGCCGCGCGCCGCATTGCTGGTGCCATCTATGTCAGTTGCTCGGGCCGTGGCGGCCCCCACTTCGGGGCGCCGGGTGCCGAGCTGGCGATGGTGCGCCATGCGCTCGGCGATGTGCCGCTGGTTGGGTTCTTCGCCAACGGCGAAATCGCCCGCAATCGCATCTTTGGCTACACCGGCGTATTGACGGTTTTCGTCCAGGCGGGCCACGAGTCGGCCTGAGCACCTCGCGGCGCCCACAGACGACAATACAGACCGTCCAGATCCAACTGGCTGCGCCGGTCGAGCCGCGCATGTTCCCGTTTGTCGTCAGTCCTCCTTTTTCGTCCCCAACATGGTTCCCAACCCCGCCCCAGCTTTCAACACCAAACAGGACTTCACGGTTGATTCCCGTCTCCTGCGCATCTCCGCGCTCGCTGCGGGCATCGGCGCCTTGGGCGTGCCTGCGGCATGGCTGCTGCTGACGCTGATCCACTTCTTCACCAACCTGTTTTTCTTCCAGACCTTCTCGCTGGAAAACCACTCGCCAGCAGACAACACGCTGGGCGCGTGGGTCATCGTGGTGCCGGCGATCGGCGGGCTGATCGTTGGGCTGATGGCACGCTTCGGTTCGCCCAAGATCCGGGGCCACGGCATACCGGAGGCGATCGAAGCCATCCTTTTCGGCAAGAGCCGTATGTCGCCCATTGTGGCGGTGCTAAAACCGCTCTCGTCGGGAATCGTGATCGGCAGCGGCGGGCCGTTCGGCGCCGAGGGGCCGATCATCATGACGGGCGGCTCGATCGGCTCACTCATTGCGCAGTATTTCCATGTGAGCGCGGCAGAGCGCAAGACCTTGCTGGTAGCCGGCGCCATGGCCGGCATGACGGCGGTCTTCGGCACTCCGGTGGCGGGAGTTTTGCTCGCTGTCGAGCTGCTGCTGTTCGAGCTGCGGCCGCGCAGCCTGTTGCCGGTGGCGATTGCCTGCGCGGTAGCGGGCTTTTTGCGCGTGTTGCTACTCGACGCTGGCCCGCTTTTCCCCTTGCAGACGGGTGTTGCCAGCCTGCCGGCACTTTTCTCCTGCATCGTTGCCGGCCTGCTGAGTGGTGCGTTAGCGAGCGGGCTGTCGATTGCACTCTACAAGGTGGAAGATCTGTTCGGACATTCGCGCATCCACTGGATGTGGTGGCCCGCGATCGGCGGTCTGGTGGTCGGCATTGGCGGCTGGATGCAGCCGCGTGCGCTGGGTGTCGGCTACGACGTCATCGGTGACCTCCTCAACAACCATCTGCTGCTCGGCGCGGCCATGGCGCTGCTCGCCGTCAAGGCCGTGATCTGGGTGATCGCACTGGGTTCTGGCACTTCAGGCGGCGTGCTGGCCCCGCTGCTGATGATGGGTGCTGGCCTCGGTGTGCTGTTGGGACACATCCTGCCGGGACAAAACGCTGCGCTCTGGCCGCTGGTGTGCATGGCTGCAACATTGGGCGGTGTGTTGGGTGCGCCACTGACGGCCGTGGTGTTTGCGCTCGGGCTCACGCACGACACCAATGCCATGTTGCCGCTGCTATTGGCTACTTCGGTGTCCTATGGTTTCACGATCCTCACGATGAAGCGGTCGATCATGACCGAGAAGATCGCCCGTCGCGGCCAGCATATCTACCGCGAATATGGCGTCGATCCGCTAGAGCGGCAGGACGTGGGAGAGGTGATGACACGCGATGTGCAGACGATCCCTGCAGGCATCACGGTGCACGCAGCCCTGCAACGCTATTTCGGAGAAGGGCAGGTGCACCGCGCCTATCCGGTGGTGCTGGAAGACGGCAAGCTGCTGGGCATGATCGACCGTTCAGCCTTGCTTGCGGCGCCGCTCGACGCGTTCAATAGGACGCTCGTTTCCGATCTGCTGTCCAAGGCACCGCTGCCGCTTGCCACAGCGACTGCGCTTGAGGATTGCCGGTCTGTGGCGGGTCGCATGGCGGCGCAAGGTTACGAGCGGCTGCCGGTGGTGGCGGAAGACGACAACCTGCAGCTAGTCGGCATCATCAGCCGCAGCGATCTGGTGAAGGCTTCGGCTGGCTTCTTCGACGAGGAAGTAGTGCGTGAACGGCTGCGCCAGCCGCCGTGGCGTGCCGGCGCTCCGTCACCCTGATCCGCTAATCCGCTAATCCGCTAATCCGCTGATGCTGACCTTCACGCCGGTTGCAGTGCGGCCCCTGAGCGCGAGCGATTGCCAGTAAACGCGAAATCGAGCTCGGGTGCCAGTCCGCTCACGATGCGCGCGATCGATTTGCCCGAGCCGCAGGCATGCGTCCAGCCCAGCGTGCCGTGCCCGGTGTTGAGAAACAGGTTGCCGAGCCGCGTGGCGCCGATCAACGGCACATTGCTCGGCGTGGCGGGGCGCAGACCCGTCCAGAACTGCGCCTGGCTGGTGTCGCCCGCACCGGGAAAAAGCGCTTCCGTGCGACGCAACAGCGCGTCGCAACGCACCGGGTTCAGGTGGCGGTCGTAGCCGTTGAACTCTGCCGTTCCGGCCACCCGGAGCCGGTCGCCGTCCGGCCCGGTAAAGCGCGAGAACACCAACTTGAATTCATCGTCGGTGAGCGAAACCTGATGCGCACGTGATGCGTCCTTCACCGGCATCGTGAGCGAATATCCCTTGGCCGGGTAGATCGGCAGGCGCAGCCCCAAAGGTGCCGCCAGCAGCGGGCTGAAGGCGCCGAGTGCCAGCACATAAGCGTCTGCCTTGAGTTGCTGGAACCGGCCCTCGTCATCTGTCACCTCGACATGCTCGATCCGCCCGCCGGTAGCACGCATTGCCGTGATGGTGTGGCCCATGCGAAACTGCACGCCGTTGGTTCGGCAGCGGTCGGCCAGTGCCCGCGTGAAATGCTGGGCGTCGCCCGATTCGTCCTCTGCCGTGTAGGTCGCTCCCGCCAGTTGCGGGCGGATATGCGCCAGCGCGGGCTCGATCGCCAGGGCCTCGTCGGCGGAGATCACGCGGCGGTCGCAGCCGAGCGCGCGCATCTGCGCGGCCGGCGCCTCGGCGTGGTCGAACTCCTTCTGGCTCGTGTAGAAATGCAGGATGCCCTGCGTGCGCTGTTCGTATTGCAGGCCGAGATCGGCGCGTAGTTGCTGCAAGGTTTCGCGGCTGTAGGTGCCAAGCCGCACGATCTGCCCGATGTTGTGCCGCGTGCGGGCTGGCGTGCATTCGCGCAAAAACTGAAGGCCCCAGAGCCATTGCCGCAAATCGGCTCGCGGGCGAAACAGCAGCGGCGCATCTTCACGCGCCAGCCATTGCAAGACCTTCAAGGGCGCCGAAGGATTGGCCCAGGGTTCGGCGTGGCTGACCGAGATCTGCCCGCCATTGGCGAAGCTGGTCTCAGCCGCGGGTGAGGCCTGCCGGTCAATCACAATGACTTCGTGGCCGAGTTGCTGAAGATAGTGGGCAGAAGTGATCCCGAGCAAGCCGGAACCGAGAACGATGACACGCATGATATTTGCGAACCTTTTCGAGCTGTAGCGCTTTGCCGATACGCGCTACTAGCTATTAAAAAAATAGCTCACGCAGATCGACCCAGCTGCCGCTCCCCCTGTCCTCGGTACCTGAGAGATTCATGCCGTACCCATGGTGACCGCATTTGCTCCTTCGGTGCGCTGTGCCAGCAGGTCCCGGTGATGGGACATCCCGACTCAGCGGCTCTCCAGACGGCTGATGATGGTTCGCAGTACCCAACCCCCGGCAAGCGAATGGGCTTGCTTGCCAGCGGTCACCTGAGCGTTCATGGGAGTTTGCGCCTTCGGTGGAAAGGCCCGTCAGATGGTTGCAACGGGTCTTTCGCTCTCCTGCGACCTAAATTGTAGTCAGGCATCCCGCGTTTGCCCAGCGCCGTCATCACGGTACAACGGAAATACAGCCCACACTGCTGGCGGCGACCAGCAATCCGGAGGGCGAATCTCCCTCGACCGAATAGCAGTACGTCTCGTCCACAAAAACTGAATTGTCGATCAAGGTCGTAGTGGAAGAAACGCTGGCAATCGTTACCCCGTCCCTGATTACATAGAAGGTGTCCACGAGCGGGTCATCGCTCCAGTCGACGGCTATCGCGTTCGGTCCGACCCGAGTGAGCGCAAGGGAAAGCGGTGCCACAGCCACCACAACCGGCCCGGGATCGGGCTGAATCGGCACGGCGACGCCCACATCGACACTGCCTCCGCCGCCACATGCGCTCAGCAGCGCAATCGACAACACCACCACGGTTTTTCCGAAAGCACGGCCCACCGACATCATTTCGATTTTGAACATGCGGCGTCCTCAGTGAGTCGGTGAATGGGTTGTCGCTATTGCCGAAAGCTCGGATGAGCTGAGGTAAAGCAGGGGTCGTGCAGCACCGGCTGGCGAGTCGACGCGCAGTTCCAGAAAGCGGTCGAACGGTTGTGTCGTAGGGAAGTTGGCCATTTGTGCGGCAGTCGGCATTGCGTCGCCGCTCAGCAGGCCGGCAGTGCCGCGCAGATCGGTGTCCCGTTGTTGCGTAAATAGCTGTACCCAGCTCAGCCGCATGGGCCCCGCCGGGAGTGGTGCCTGCACCACCACCTTGATCGATTCGCGGTACGAGAACCCGTGACCGCCGTCGCTAACGACGATTTCGGCGCGGCCCACCGGAAGTTCGATGGTCTTGTCGCCTATCGTGAGCCGAGCGCTCCGAATCGCATGAGGAAACCGACCTACGTGCGGGTCGGGATCCACGTCGGCGGCAGTGTCGTCATACACCACCGCCATGGACCACGTTCCTTTCGCCAGGTCCGCGCGGTCGATGCCACCTTCCACTGGAAAAAGGGCGGTTTGCTCAGGCGCTGGAGGTTTGAACGTACCCTCAACCTTGAGATGGACTTCTGCGGCGGCGACCGCGAACGAACTCAGCGCAATCATGGCGCCCGCAAGCACCGTGAGCCGCTGGCGCAGTCCTCGGCGACGAGGCGATTTCAACAAGGTGAATGGCATGAAAGTCCTCAGGATGGAAGTGCAAGATGGTGTGCCCCTGCCTTTCGGTGGGTGTTACCTCTAGTAAACCGGAAGGTGACGATCAATGGATCTCCGGGTGCGGCGGGCTGCTGGCGTTCAAGCCGTCACTTTGCTCCTGCACAATGCGGCCACTTTCCGCGCTTGGCGCGGCATCCAGGAACGCAAATGTCCCATCCCCCCGAGCCCGATCGGCAGCACGCCAGCCAGTTCGCCCTTCTACGCCAGCGCCGCTTTGCCCCGTTCTTCTGGACGCAGTTCTCAGGCGCTGCCAACGACAACCTTTTCAAGTTCGCTTTCACCGTCCTTGTTACGTACGAGCTGCAGGTGCAGTGGATGCCACCCGCGCTTGCGGGGCTGGTGATCGGTGCACTCTTCATCCTGCCGTTTCTGCTGTTTTCGGCAACGTCGGGGCAACTCACCGACAAGTTCGACAAGACCCGCGTGATCCGCTTCGTGAAGACGCTGGAGATCGGCATCATGCTGCTGGCTGCAGCGGGTTTTCTTCTCGGCAATGTGGTGATCCTGTTGATCTGCACTTTCATGATGGGCGTGCATTCGACACTTTTCGGTCCGGTGAAATACGCGTTGCTGCCGCAAGTGCTGGCGCCGCGCGAGCTCACTGGCGGCAACGGCGTGGTGGAGATGGGCACCTTCGTGGCCATCCTGCTCGGCAACGTGGCGGGCGGTTTGCTCGTCGCCATTCCCGGCAACGGCCCAGGCTTCGTGGCGGCATCTTGTGTGGGCCTCGCGCTCATCGGCAGGCTGGTTGCGCGGGCGATTCCCGGTGCGCCTGCCACCGATCCGTCGCTCGTCATCAACTGGAACCCTTTCACCGAAACATGGCGCAACCTGCAGCTCGCGCGGGAAAACCAGGTGGTGTTTCGATCGCTGCTGGGCATCAGCTGGATGTGGTTCTTCGGTGCGGTGTTCCTGGCGCAGTTCCCGAGCTTTGCGCGCGACGTGCTGCATGGCAACGAGCATGTGGCGTCGCTGCTGCTGGTGGTGTTCTCGGTCGGTATCGGTACTGGTTCGCTGCTGTGCGAAGTGCTGAGTCGCCAGCAGGTGGAGATCGGCCTGGTGCCGCTCGGCGCCATCGGCATGAGCGTTTTCGCGGTGGATCTCTACTTCGCATCGCGCGGCCTGCGAGCTTCGGAGCTGATGGGCTTGGGCGCTTTCGTCTCGACCGCCGCGCACTGGCGCGTGATGGTCGATCTGGCCTTGCTCAGCCTTTTTGCCGGGCTCTACAGTGTGCCGATGTATGCGTTGATCCAGATGCGCAGCCCGGCTACGCACCGCGCCCGCATCATTGCCGCCAACAACATCCTCAATGCGCTGTTCATGATCGCCAGCGCAGTGCTGGCTGGCGCGCTGCTGGCGGCAGGCGCCACGGTGCCGCAGGTGTTTCTGGCGACGGGTCTCGCCAATGCCGTGGTGGCGGGCTACATCTTTTTGCTGGTACCTGAATACCTGCTGCGTTTCATCGCCTGGATCGCCGCCAACATCGTCTACCGCTTTCGGGTGCGCGGTCGGGAGCACATTCCCGCCGAAGGCGCCGCGCTGCTGGTCTGCAACCACGTGAGCTTTGTCGATCCGGTGTTGTTGATGGCGGCCAGCCCGCGCCCCATTCACTTTGTGATGGACCACCGCATCTTCGCAACGCGGGTGCTCGGCGGCCTGTTCCGGTTGGCCCGAGCGATTCCGATTGCCTCCCAGAAGGAGGACCCGGCCATCTATGCCGCGGCGTTCGAGCGTGCCGCCCAGGTGCTGAAAAACGGTGAACTGCTGGCGATCTTTCCGGAGGGCGCATTGACGACCGATGGTGAGTTACAGGAGTTCAGGGGCGGAGTCATGAAGATTCTGGAACAGGCCCAAGCCGACGGTATCGAGCTGCCCGTGATCCCGATGGCGCTGTCGAACCTGTGGGGCTCTTTT
>JBBSUX010000122.1:0-9852 GCA_038234045.1 Burkholderiales bacterium | reverse complement strand
GCAGGCCGAGCTCGCGCGCCGAGAGCTCCACCATCTTGCCGTCGAACGTGGCGACGCGGCCGGCCTGGTCGTAAATCAGCGGGCCGTGCTTGATGATGGAAGTCGCGGCGCCCATGCCGCGCCGGGTGAGTGCGCGCACCCGCGCTTCGAGCTCCTGCAGACTGAAGGGCTTGGCCATGTAATCGTCGGCGCCGTAGTCGAGCCCCTTGATACGTTCCTCCACGCTATCAGCAGCGGTAAGGATCAGCACCGGCAGCGACGAGCCGCGTCCGCGCAGGCGCTTGAGCACTTCCAGCCCGTGCAGACGCGGCAAGCCCAGGTCCAGAATCAGCAAATCGAATTCGCTGTTGGTCATCAGGGCAGCGTCCGCCTCGGTGCCGCTTGCCACATGGTCCACCGCAGCGCCTGAGGCGCGCAGCGTGCGCAGCAATCCATCGGCCAGCACCTGGTCGTCTTCGGCAATAAGAATTCGCATGAGACTCCGGCAGGAAAGGTGGGAAGCGGGTTTGCTTTGCCCGCCAAATTCTAGGTTGAGCCGGCTGACGCGCCATCCGGGCCGGCCCTCACAAGCCGACGCCGTACACCTCCAGCCCGATCCGCACCACCGCCGCAACATCGCGCCCCACAGCAGCGGTAAATTCTTCTTCGGCCTGCGCCACCGAATGCCGGAAAGCCTGCTGCCACGCAGTGCCGGCTGTCGTGAAGCAGATCAGCCGCGCCCGCGCATCGCGTGCGTCGGGCTCGCGCGTGACGAGCCCCCAGGCAACGCACTGATCCACCAAGTCGCCCATGGCCTGCTTGGTCATGCCGGCGCTGCGGGATAAATCCACCAGCCGCGCTCCTTCAGGCGGTAAATGGCGCGTGATGTGCACATGCGCCGCGCTGATCTGGCCGCGAGCCGCCAGGTTCGAGAGGGCCAGTGGCACATCGATGTCGTGCGCCATCAGCTCCAGCACGCGTTCGTCGAATCGGCGCATGGATTCGCCGAGCAGCCGGCCGAGATGGAGCGGGCGCCATTGCGTGTTGGTGGCGTCAGCCGCCGCACGGTGGTCAGGCACCGGTTGCGGGGACTCTGAAGCATTCAAAAGCATCGTCTGACGCGGCTAAAAAAAGTCAGTCAAACTTACCATAAAAACCGTTTACTAAATGAGACCTGGCCTCTACATTACTGGTCATGCATCCAGCCTGTCTTTTCTGACAGCTAACCCTCAAACGATGCATCTCATTGATGCAACAGGAGATTTTTTCCATGGATCCCGTCAAGAACACCACCGCTGCCGCCTCTGAAAAAGCCAAGGCCTTGCAGGCCGCACTCGCCCAGATCGAAAAGCAATTTGGCAAGGGCACGATCATGCGGCTCGGCGAAGGCGAGGTCATCGCCGATATCGAGGTTGTCTCCACCGGCTCGCTCGGGCTCGATGTGGCGCTTGGCGTAGGCGGCCTGCCACGTGGCCGCGTGGTTGAAATCTACGGCCCGGAATCGTCCGGCAAGACCACGCTCACGCTGCAGGTGATTGCCGAAATGCAGCGCCAGGCGGGCACCTGCGCTTTCGTCGATGCCGAGCACGCACTCGATACGCAGTACGCGCAAAAGCTGGGCGTGAATCTGCAGGATCTGCTCATCAGCCAGCCTGATACCGGCGAGCAGGCGCTCGAAATCGTCGATTCGCTGGTGCGCTCCGGCGCGGTCGATCTGATCGTGATCGACTCGGTCGCCGCGCTCACGCCGCGCGCTGAAATCGAAGGCGACATGGGCGACAGCCTCCCGGGCCTGCAGGCGCGCCTGATGAGTCAGGCGCTGCGCAAGCTCACCGCCACCATCAAGAAGACCAACTGCATGGTCATCTTCATCAACCAGATCCGCATGAAGATCGGCGTGATGTTCGGCAGCCCTGAGACTACCACCGGCGGCAATGCGCTGAAGTTCTACGCCTCGGTGCGGCTCGACATCCGCCGCATCGGCTCGATCAAGCGGGGCGACGAGATCATCGGCAACGAGACCAAGGTCAAGGTGGTGAAGAACAAGGTCAGCCCGCCGTTCAAGACAGCGGAGTTCGACATCCTGTTCGGTGAAGGCATCAGCCGCGAAGGCGAGATCATCGACATGGGTGTGATCGCCAAGATCATCGAAAAATCAGGTGCTTGGTACGCCTACCAGGGCGAGAAGATCGGCCAGGGCCGCGATAACGCGCGCGAGTTTTTGCGTGAGAACCGCGCCTTGGCGTACGAGATCGAGAACAAGGTGCGCGAGAACCTCGGCATCTCGCCGTTGCCCGCGGAAATCCCGCGCGTTGCGCCCGAAACCACCGCCTGACGCAGAGAGAGCCACGCGGCCAAGCCGGCTGCATGTCTCGCCGGCTTGTGTCCTGAAGTAATGCCCGACTGCGGGATGCGCCAGCGTAACCCAACGGGCGGCAGGCGTGGCTATTTCATGAATGAAATAGGGCTCTAGCGCTTATTGGTAAAGCGCAAGTAGCTATATTTAGCGTAGTAAACTGGAGTCTCGCGCCACCCATGGCTTTCGCTGCACTATCGCTCAAAGGCCGCGCATTGCGCTTGCTGAGCCAGCGCGAACATTCACGCTTCGAGCTGGAGAAAAAGCTCCGCGCCCATGCCGACAGCGCCGACGAGCTGTCCGCCATGCTCGACGATCTTGCGGTCAAGGGCTTCATCAGCGAGGCGCGTGTTGTCAGCTCAGTCGTGCGGCGTCGTGCCGAACGTCTGGGCGCCGCCCGCATCCGGCAGGAGCTGCAAGGCAAGGGCATCGCACCCGAAGCGGTAGCCCAGGCGATTGCGAGTCTCCAGTCGAGCGAAGTGGCACGCGCGCATGATCTGTGGAGTCGCAAGTTCGACGCCGCACCTCCCACCGAACCCAAGGAACGCGCACGGCAGATGCGGTTCCTGTTAACCCGAGGCTTTGGTGGCGACACCGTGCGCAAGGTTCTGGCCGGACGAGGGCGGGAAGACGAGGATGGTATTGCGTCGCGGGGCTGGGAGCGGGATTTCGAGAGCGGGGATGGAAGCGGTTCTTTGCTGTGACGGCCCGTGTCGGCGGCGCACACGCCTTCGCTCGTGTCCCCCGCTGCCGGCCTGCGGCCGACGACTCCTCCTTAACCTCGCTGCGGCGTATGCCCCACCGGCCCGGGCTTTGGTGTTTGGGGTTGTTCGAGCCGAGATGAAGCAGAGCGCTACAGGTCGAGGTTGGTGGATGACTCTCGAAGCGAAGTCAAGGAGGAGCCGAAGGCGGGGGACATGAGCGGAGGGAGTCATCCGCCGACCTCGGCCCGTTAGAGCCGCAACCAGAAACGTTGCCGCTGAGCCTATCGGGCGCTCCGACGCACGGCCTAGCCTCAGACACTCAGACCCCGCCAGGTCCTACTGCCGCCACGGCTCCTGCGCGCATCGCCTCGGTCAGCAATGGCGCTGCGCCTTCCCACAGGATCTGAATGCCTAGACACAACAAGATGAAGGCCGAAAGCTGCAGAAACACGACCGTGCCCGACTCCCCCAGCGGCCGCAGCAGCCGCTGCGCGAACCGGTAGCACAGCAGAACAATCAGCGCCACCACGCCCAGTCCGCAAGCCGCTCCGGCGGTTCGCGCTGCGGCAATGGTCACGGACGGGTCCGACAGACTCGCGCCCACGGTAATCACCGTGGCCAGGCTGCCCGGCCCGCAGGTGATGGGAAACGACAGCGGATAAAACGAATGGCGCTTGACCATTTCCGGGGTGTAGTTCTCGGCTATGCGCTCAGCGCGCGGCGAGGCCGATTCATTGGTGGTGAGCAGGCGCCAGGCAATCGAGATCACCAGCAGGCCGCCTCCCACCCGCACGATGTTGAGCGAAATGCCGAAAAAATCAAGCACGAACGAGCCCACCAGCATGCAGATGAATGTCATCAGAAACACATTGCGCGCGATACGCTGTGCCAGCAGTTCGCGGGTGGGTTGCGACGCACCCTTGGTCATCGAAAGAAACACCGGCGCCGTGCCGGGCGGGTTGAGAATCGGCAGCATCGTCGCGACCGCCAGCAAAAAACTTTTGCCGAAGGCGAACAGCAGGGCTGAGATGGATATCGCCGTCACAGGGCGCCCAGCTTGCGCAGCACGGCGGCCACCGCTTCGCGACCTCCGGCCGAGAGCGGCTTCTGTGGCGCCAGTGGCTCGCCCACGGCATAGCCCTGCAGATCCAAGCCGCCTTTCACGCAGGCCGCGAGGTTGTAGCGCGCAAAGACCTGATTGATGGCCCACAGCTCGCGCTGCAGCTCCATCGCACGCGTCCAGTCGCCAGCGCGGCAGAGCTCGTACAGTTCCACACTTTTGTGCGGCACCAGGCACGCGGGCCCCGCCAGCCAGCCGGCACCGCCGATCATCATCACCGCAGCCGGTATGTGCGACGAGGCAGCGAACACCTGCATGCGACCCTCAACCCGTTCCATGATCGACAGCAGCCGACCAGTGTTGACGGACGCGTCCTTGATGGCACAGATGTTCGGGATATGGCTCAGCCGTTCGATCACCGGCAAGCTGAGGTCGGAGCGCTGGAAGTTGGGGTTGGTGTACAGAATGACAGGCAGATCGACGGATTCAGCGATGGCCTTGAAGTACTGATACACGCCTTCATCGTCGATCGGAAAATACGCTTCCAGGATCGCGAGGATGCCGTCGACCCCGCACGCGGCATAGGTTCTTGCCTGCGCTACTGCATCGACGGTGGAGCATGAAGCCACGCCCGGAATCACCGGCACGCGGCCCGCTACCGCTGCCACTGCGCACTCGACCACTTCCAGCCGTTGCGCGGCATTCAGGTAGGCAAATTCGCCGGTCGAACCCAGCGGACTCAAGCCGTGAACGCCGGCTGCGATCAAGTCGTTGCACAGGCGCGTGAGTACCTTGCAATCAATGCGGCCATCTGAGCGTACCGGCGACACCAGATACGGCATCACCCCGAAGAATTCGCGGCGCGCCGCGGAGGGGGAGCGTGGCTCAGGCAAACCGTTCCTCCTTCGATCGTTCACGGATGAAGCAGGCTGCGATCAGCCCCACCACCACGCCAAACATCACATAGTAGGCAGGGGCCATCGGCGATCCGGTTGCGCGGATCAACCAGGTCACGATGAACTGCGCAAAACCGCCAAAAATCATCACCGCAATGTTGTAGGCCAACGACATTCCGAGCGAGCGCACATTGGCCGGGAACAGCTCGGCAATCACTGTGCTGAAAACGCCGAAGTACCCGGCCACGAACACGCTGATCACCAGCTGCGCCACCAGCAGGCGGCTAATGGAAGGATCAGACGTGAGCCAGGCATATGCGGGATACAGCACCAACAGGTAGCCGATCAGCGAGCCGATCAGCAGCGGTTTGCGGCCAATACGATCCGACCAGGCGCCGGCCAGCGGCGTGAGCACCACCATGAAAGCGGCGGTTGCCATTTGCACCAGGAAAGTCTCGTGCAGCGGCAGCTTCAGCGTTACGGTAGAAAAGGTGGTGACATAGGTGAACGTGATGTAGACCGAGACCGTCAGCGTCATTACCAGGCCCATTCCGACCAGGGTCTCGCGCATATGCAAGCGCAGCATCTCGCCAAGCGTCGCCTGCGTCACCTTGCCGGCGGCTTGCGCGGCCTGCAGCGCAACGAACGACTCGGGCTCGACCATCTTGCGGCGGATGTAGATCGCCACCGGCACGATCAGCAGACCGAGCGCGAACGGGATGCGCCAGGCCCAGGCCATCAGTTGCTCCTGCGTAAAGATTTCGGTGATCAGCGTGCCGGCGGAGGCGCCCAGCAGCAGCGCCACCATCTGCCCGGTCATTTGCCACGAGCCGTAGTAGCCGCGACGGCCGGGCGGCGCCAGCTCGATCAGCAGCGCAGTAGATGTACCGAATTCACCACCAGCCGCAAAGCCCTGCAGCAGCCGCGCCAGCACGATGAAGAGCGGCGCGAAGATGCCGACCGCCGCATACGTTGGAGCGAAGGTAATCATCGCAATCGCCACCGCCATCAGGCCTGTCACCATCACCATGGCCGGCTTGCGCCCCACGCGGTCGCCATACAGCCCGAGCACGATGCCGCCCACCGGCCGCATGAAAAAGCCCACACCAAAGACCGCAGTCGTCAGCAGGATCTGGTTGATGTTGTTCTGCGGGTCCGCCGGGTTGCTGGGAAAAAACAGCTTGGCGACGATCGGCGTCATGAACGCGAACGCCAGAAAGTCGTACCACTCCAGAGCATTGCCAATAACGGCCGCCAGGATGTTCCGCTTCGAGACGGCAGAGGTGTTTGTGGATGGCTGCATGAATGATGAAACGGGTGAAGGAAATGAAAAAAACCGGTCAGACCAAAAGCGCCGCTGCGAAGCGTGGGCTTCGTAGTGTGCCCGCGTGGAACTGAGCGCAAGAAACGGCGGCCGATCATGCATCTGCCGAGTAACCGGCGCTGTCACGGAGGCTTCGCGCCGCGCCTAAACTGTGAGCTTCGTCCGGCATTCATTGCAATATATTCCGGCACCCATCGACCGTAGCAGCGAGCACATCTACCCATGAACACCCGCCAATGGCTGGAGCGACTGGTCGCCTTCGACACCACCAGCCGCAATTCCAATCTCGACCTGATCGAATCCGTGCGCGAAGGGCTCTCAGCCCAGGGCGTGACATCCGAACTTTTCGCCTCGCCCGACAAGCGCAAGGCCAACCTGTTTGCCACCCTGCCGGCGCAGGACGGCAGCACCGACGGCGGCATCATTCTTTCGGGCCATACCGATGTAGTGCCGGTCGACGGGCAGGATTGGGCGAGCGATCCGTTCAAGTTGACCGAGCGCGAGGGCAAGCTCTTTGCCCGTGGCTCGGCCGACATGAAAGGCTTCATCGCCACGTCAATGGCGTTGGTGCCTGAGTTTCTGGCCATGCCACGCAAAAAACCGATCCATCTCGCGTTTTCCTACGACGAAGAGATCGGCTGCATGGGCGCGCCGGTGATGCTGGATGAACTCAAGCGCCGTGGCATCAAGGCCGAAGGCTGCATCGTCGGTGAGCCTACCGGCATGCAGCCAGTGGTGGCTCACAAAGGCATCAGCCTGTACCGCTGCAGCGTGCACGGCAAGGCGGCGCACTCATCGCTTACGCCGCAGGGCAGCAACGCCATCGAATACGCGGCGCGGCTGATCTGCCGCATCCGCGATATAGCGGACCAGTTGCGTGCCAACGGACCTTATGACGAATTCTTCGACGTGCCCTTCACCACGATGGGCACCAACCTGATTCGCGGCGGCATCGCGGTCAACACCATTCCCAACCTGTGCGAATTTCAGTACGAGATCCGCAACCTGCCCGGCGTGTCGCCTGCCGATATCCATGCGCAGGTCGAGCGCTATGTGCAGGATGAATTACTGCCGCGCATGCAGAAGGAATTCTCCGGCGCCGGCATTCACTTCGACCACGTCGCCTCGGCGCCGGGGCTGGAGACGGCAGAGCAGGAAGCGGTAACCCAGCTGGTGCGCGCGCTCACAGCCGACCAATCGGTGCGCAAGGTGGCCTACGCCACGGAGGGCGGCGTGTTCCAGGGCATCGGCATTCCTACCGTGATCTGCGGTCCCGGGCATATCGCGGATGCGCACAGTCCGAATGAGTTCGTGGCAATCGATCAGTTGGAAGCCTGTGAAGGTTTCTTGCGCAAACTGGGGCGTTCGCTGGCCTAAAGCCGGCCGAGTCTGCCCGGTCTGCGCGCGACAAGCCTGCCAGCCTGGAAATTGCTTGGGCCGCTGCGTGCTGCGGCATACTTCCACGTATGCGGCACGCGCAGGTCTTCAGGGTTTTAACAATCCCGTGAAACCACCGGTTGCGGCGCCACCGAACTGAGGCAATAACGGGTGCATCCCATGACGACATCTCCTGTTATCGCGATCCACGGCGGCGCCGGCACCATTGCCACCGCCGATGTGGCCCGTTCCGCCCCGTACCACGACGCGTTGCGTCGCATCGCTGCCACCGTACAAGGCTGCCTGCTGGGCGGCGGTAGCGCGCTCGACGCGGTCTGTCTGGCAGTGGAGCTGCTGGAAGAATGCGCGCTGTTCAACGCGGGTTATGGCGCTGTGTTCACCCACGAGGAAACGCACGAACTCGACGCGGCGGTGATGGACGGTACGACGCTACGGGCCGGCGCGGTAGCCGGGGTAAGTCACATTCGTCGTCCGGTGCGCGCGGCGCGAGCTGTCATGGAGGATGGCTCGCATGTCCTGCTGGCCGGCGCGGGTGCCGAAGCCTTCGCGAGCGAGCGAGGGCTGGAGATGGTCGAACCAGCACATTTCTCGACCGAGGCGCGGCGTCGGCAGTTAAAGCACGCGCTGGCGTCGCATCGGGTGATGCTCGACCACGATACAGCGCCGCTGGCCGAAGGCCAAAAGCTGGGCACCGTCGGCGCCGTGGCACTCGACCAGCATGGCCACCTAGCAGCCGCCACTTCCACCGGCGGCATGACCAACAAACGCGTCGGCCGCATCGGCGATTCGCCGCTGATCGGCGCCGGCACTTATGCCGACGACCGCAGCGCCGCTGTGTCGTGCACCGGCAGTGGCGAGATGTTCATCCGCGTGGTCGCGGCATATGACGTTTGCGCGCGCATCACATACGGCGGCCAGTCGCTGGAAGAGGCCACCCACGCGGTCGTCCATCAAAGCTTGCCCGCCATCGACGGCCGGGGCGGGCTGATCGCTGTCGACCGTCATGGCAATCTGTGCCTGCCGTTCAACTCCGAAGGTATGTACCGCGCTTTCGCGCGTGGCGCCGAAGCGCCGCACACCGCCATCCATCGCTGAACCAGGTCCATCCTTTTTATCCATGTCCGCCGTTCTTGCTGAAGCACCACTGCTTGCCGCCGGCGCCAAACCACTTCTCGCGCTCGCCGATGGTCGGGTGCTGTCGGTGGACGCGCTCAGCGTGCGTTTCTCCACGTCCGAACGCGTGGTGGATGCGGTTCGCCAGCTCAGCTTTCATGTGGAGCGCGGCGAGACACTGGCCATCGTCGGGGAATCCGGTTCGGGCAAGTCGGTCACCTCGCTGGCGCTAATGCGGCTGGTCGAATGGGGCGGCGGCCGCATTATCGGCGGCAGCATGGTGTTTCGCCGCCGCAATGGCGATGTGCTGGATCTGGCGCGTGCTTCAGACAGCGCGATGCGCGGTATTCGCGGTGCCGACATTGCGATGATTTTTCAGGAGCCGATGACATCGCTGAACCCGGTGTTCACTGCGGGCGACCAGATCGCCGAAGCCATCGCCATCCACCAGCGCAAGGACCGTGTGGCCGCGCGGGCCGAGGCCCTGCGCATGCTGGAGCTGGTGCGCATTCCTGAGGCGAAAAGCGTGCTCGACCGGTTTCCGCACCAGTTATCCGGCGGCATGCGGCAGCGCGTGATGATTGCGATGGCGCTGTCGTGCCGGCCATCCTTGCTGATCGCCGACGAGCCCACCACAGCGCTCGACGTGACCATTCAGGCGCAAATCCTGCAGCTCATCCGAGAGTTGCAGGACGAGATGCAGATGGGCGTGCTTTTCATCACGCACGACATGGGCGTGGTGGCCGAGGTGGCCGACCGGGTGCTGGTGATGCACCGCGGCGACAAGGTCGAGGCCGGCCCTTCCGAGACGGTGTTCAAGGCGCCGCAGCATGCCTACACCCGCGCGCTCCTTTCGGCTGTGCCGCAATTGGGCGCCATGCGTGGCACCGATCTGCCAGCTCGCTTCGAGTTGCTGCGGGTCGATGCCGCCGGTGAGCCGCTTGCGCTGCCGGCAGAAGAAGAACGTCCGGGCCTGCGCGACACGGTTCGGTATGATCAGTCACCAATTCTGCGCGTGAAGG
>JBBSUX010000121.1:0-9922 GCA_038234045.1 Burkholderiales bacterium | reverse complement strand
TGCTGGTTGGCGCGGCCATGCTTGCCGGTTGCGACGGTGAGCGCATCCATTCATTGGAGGAGGGGGTTTCCACCGAAGCGCAGGTGCGCCAGCAGTTCGGCGAACCCGACCGGCTCTGGCCTGAGGCCAACGGTGCGCATACGCTGGAATACAACCGCCAGCCTGCAGGCCTGCGCAACTACATGATCACGATCGGTGCGGACGGCCGCATGAGCGCGCTGCGCCAGGTGCTCACGCCCGAGAACTTCGCCCGCATCCAGCCCGGCGCAATGCAGGACGATGTGCGCCGCGCGCTCGGCCGACCGATGCGCATGATCACCTACGAGTGGCGCAACGAAACCGAATGGGACTGGCGCTATCTGAGGCCGCCTGCAACCAACATGATGTTTAGCGTCACCTTCGATGACAAGGGTCGCGTGCTGCGCACCGGCAGCATGATCGATCCGGCAAGCGAGGCAGAGCGCGCAGGCGGCTGATTGGGTCGCCGCCGTTTACGTCCGCGTGCATGGCCCGCACTAACGAGAGAACAGGAAATCCCGGATGACGACCAAAGACAAAAATCCTCAAGTTGATTCAGGCACCCCGACCAAAGCGCATGTCGGCGCCGCATGTCCGAATGTTATGGATTGGGCGCTGCCCTATGCCTCGCAGCGCAGCGCGGTGATGGGTCGCAACGTCGTTTCCACCTCGCAACCGTTGGCAGCGCAAGCGGGTCTGCGCATGCTGCTCGCGGGCGGAAACGCTGTGGACGCTGCCATTGCAGCGGCCATGACGCTCACCGTTGTCGAGCCGACCGGCTGCGGTTTGGGTAGCGACGGCTTTGCCATCGTCTGGGATGGCAAAGAGCTGCACGGGCTGAACGCTTCCGGCCGGGCGCCGGCGGCGTGGACGCCCGCCTATTTCGCGGAGCGCGGCGGCATTCCCGAGGCAGGCTGGAATGCGGTCACCGTTCCGGGCGCCGTATCCGCCTGGGTGGCGCTTTCTGAGCACATGGGGAAGTTGCCGTTTGCCCAGTTGGCGCAGCCGGCCATCGATTACGCGCGCAACGGCTTTCCCGTCTCGCCCACGATCGCGAAGCTCTGGGCGCTGGGTGCCAAAAAACTCGGTGAGCAGCCGGGCTTTGCCGAATGCTTCCTGCCCGGTGGGCGAGCGCCGCTTGCCGGCGAGATCTTTCGCAGCGAAGCCCACGCACGCACGCTGGAGCTGATCGCGCAGACCAAGGGCGAGGCTTTCTATCGCGGCGAACTTGCCCGGCAGATGGCGGCGCATTCCGCTGCGCATGGCGGTGCCATGACGATGGAGGATCTCGACGCGCATCGCGCTGATTGGGTCGGCACCATTAGTCAGCGATTTGCAGACTCGGTGATTCACGAGATCCCGCCCAACGGACAGGGCATCGCAGCGTTGATGGCGCTCGGCATGCTGGAAGCCATCGGCATCGGCGGCCAGCCTGTCGATCATGCCGACACCGTGCACGCCAGTATCGAGGCGATGAAGCTCGCGCTGGCGGATCTGTATCAGCACAACGCCGACGGCGACGCCATGCGCATGACATGCAGCCAACTGCTGCACACAAACTATTTGCAAAAACGTGCACGGCTGATCGACCCGGCGCGGGCAGGTGATCCGGGCCACGGCGCGCCGGGCCCTGGTGGGACCGTGTATTTGGCTGCGGCCGATGCGTCGGGAATGATGGTTTCCTTCATCCAGTCGAACTACATGGGCTTCGGCTCCGGGGTGGTGGTGCCGGGCACCGGCATCAGCCTGCAGAACCGCGGACATGGCTTCAGCCTGATGCCCGGTCATGCCAATGAAGTAGGGCCCGGCAAGCGCACCTCGCACACCATCATTCCGGCTTTTGCCATGCATGCCGACGGCACACCGCAGATGGCATTCGGCGTGATGGGCGGCCCGATGCAATCGCAAGGCCACCTGCAGATGGCCTTGCGCGTTTTGCGTTACGGCCAGAACCCGCAAGCCGCCGCCGACGCGCCGCGCTGGCGTGTGACGGGTGGCCGGGGCGTGGCGGTAGAGCCGGGTTTCGACCCTGCGCTGATTGCCGAACTCCGCGCCCGTGGTCACGAGGTAACGGTGGAGAAGGGCAATGGCGTGTTTGCCTTCGGCGGTGCGCAACTGGTGCTGCGTGAGGGCGATGCTTACCTGGCGGGGTCTGATCCGCGCAAGGACGGATGCGCTGTCGCTTTCTGAGGGAAATGTGCTCCTAGCGATTTTAGATAAGCGCTACCAGCTACTTTATTTGTGGCAAAGCGCGACCTGAATCAGCGCCAGCTTTGCTGAGGTGCGCAGCGTCACGCTGCACCAGATTCATCTGGCAAGGCATGCGTCGCATGCGGCGTATCAGCCTGAAACGTTGGGGCGGCTGCGGTCGCGATTCATTCACAATGGCCGCGCTCATTACTGCAAAAAAGGATCCCAGCATGTTCTCCATTATCGGCACCATCATCGTCGGCCTCATCGTGGGATTGATCGCCCGCGCGCTTAAACCCGGCAACGACAAGCTCGGCTGGATCATGACCGCCGTGCTCGGCATCGCTGGCTCATTTTTCGCCGGCTACGTCGGGCAGGCCATGGGTTGGTACCGGGTCGGCCAGCCGGTGGGGTGGATCGCGTCGATCATCGGCGCCATCATTCTGCTGGTGATCTGGGCGCTTTTCACCAAGCGGCGCAGCTGATCTCCATGACGCGGGCTGGCGAGCGCTAGCAGCCGCTCGCTTTGCGGCCGTATTCAATGCGCAGCCTGAGGTCGAAAAATAACTTCTGCTGCCCGCCCTGATGGTGCGCAGCGTCCGTGTGGGATCAGGCAGTCTGCTGAAGACCTTCCTTTAGGGGCGGCCATCAGGCGATGGCGTTTTCGTAGACCTCGATGTATTGCGACGCGGCAGTGGCCCAGTCGGCTGGACGGCGCATCGCGGTTGCGCGTACGCGCCGCCAGTCGGTCGGGCGCTGGTAGAGGGCGAAAGCACGACGCATTGCACGGGCGTAGTCGTCGGGCTCGAAGCGGTCGAACACGAAGCCGGTGGCCAAGCCGCTCGCCATATCTTCGAGGGTGCAATCGATGACCGTGTCCGCCAGGCCGCCGACGCGGCGTACCAAGGGCAGGCAACCGTACTTGAGACCGTACATCTGCGTGAGGCCGCAGGGCTCGAAAAGTGAAGGCACGACGACCACGTCGCCGCCACCGAAGAGCTGATGCGCTAGCTGCTCGTCGTAGCCGATGGTGACGCTCACCGAATCGGGCGAGGCGGCTGCATGCTGCCGGAAGGCGTCTTCGAGCCAAGCTTCGCCGCTGCCTAAGAGCGCAAGCTGGCCACCCTGCGCGAGCAGCGCGTCGAGGCCGCCCAGCACGAGGTGCAGGCCTTTTTGTTCGGTGAGCCGGCTCACCACGATGAAGAGCAGCGCGTCGGGCCGCTCGGCCAGCCCGAGCTGTGCCTGCAGCGTGGACTTGCTGGCCGCCTTGCCGGTCATGCGGCGTGGGTCGTAGCGCTCGGCCAGGAGCGCATCGCGCGCCGGATTCCAGACCTGGTCGTCGACCGCATTGAGGATGCCCGTCAGCACGCTGGCGCGTCCACGCAGCAGGCCGTCGAGCCCGCAGCCCTGCTCGGGCGTCTGGATCTCGCGCGAATAGGTCGGGCTCACTGTTGTCAGGCGGTCGGCGTAATAGAGCCCGCCCTTCATGAACGAGAGTTGCCCATGAAATTCGAGTCCGTTCACCTGAAACGCCGAAGCCGGCAGGCCAAGCTCGGCGAAGTTCCCTGGCGCGAACAGGCCCTGATACGCCAGGTTGTGCACGGTGAAGACGGTGCCAATTTTCGGTTGGCCCCAAGGCTGCGAAAACGCGAGGTACGCAGGCGCCAGCGCGGCATGCCAGTCGTGTGCATGCACCACCTGCGCCTGCCAGTCGGGGTCGGCGCCCTGTGCGAGTTGTGATGCGACCCATCCGAGCAGCGCGAAGCGCCGGTGGCTGTCGGCGTAGGGCTGGCGCTGTGCGTCTTCATAGGGATTGCCGGGCCGGTCGTACAGCGCTGGCGCGTCGATCACGTAGGCAGAGATGTCGGGTGCGCCCGCTACACGAATCTGCCCCGACAGAACGCGAGTCCGATCACCCCACGGCGCATACAGCTCAACGACCTCAGTCAAATTGGTAGTGCCCGATACGATCTTCGGAAAACCCGGCAGCAGCACGCGCACGTCCTGCCCGGCCGCCATCAGCGCGATCGGCAACGCACCTGCGATGTCGGCCAGGCCGCCGGTCTTGAGGAGAGGAAAGAGTTCGGCGCTGACCTGGAGAACACGCATCAGGCGGCGGCAGGTTCGAGTCGCTTCAACATCTCGCGTGTGACGAGCACGACGCCCGTTTCGGTGCGCTCGAATCGCGCGGCATCGGCTACAGCGTCTTCGCCGATCACCATGTCGTCGGGGATGACGCAGCCGCGGTCGATCACGACATTGGTCAGGCGCGCTCCGCGACCGACTTCGACGTCCGGCAGGAGCACGGCGCGCGTGATTTCGCAGAAAGAATGAACGCGCACGCTCGAGAACAGCACGGCATCGCGAACCGTCGAGCCCGACACGATGCAGCCGCCCGAGACGATGGTGTTGTAGGTTACGCCTTGCTTTCCGTCGCGGCCGAGTACGAACTTGGCAGGCGGCAGTTGCCGCTGATAGGTCCAGATGGGCCAGTCGGTGTCATAGATGTCGAGTTCCGGGGTGATGGAGGCCAGGTCCAGGTTGGCCGCCCAGAATGCATCGATCGTGCCCACGTCGCGCCAGTAAGCCTTGGCGTCCGGCCCGCGCGAGGCGCGCGTAACGCACGACATGCTGAAGGGATGCGCCAGTGCACGCCCCTCGGCCACGGCGCGGGGAATGATGTCCTTGCCAAAGTCGTGATCGGAGTTGGGGTCGAGGTTGTCGGCTTCGAGCAGCTGGTAGAGGTACTCGGAATCGAACACGTAAATGCCCATGCTCGCCAATGCCACATCAGGGTTGCCCGGCATGGCGGGTGGGTCGGCGGGTTTTTCGAGAAACGCCGTGACCTTGCGGTCTGCGTCTACATGCATCACGCCAAAGGCTGTGGCTTCCATGCGCGGCACTTCTATGCAGCCGACCGTGCAGCCCAGGCCATGCTGGGCATGGTCCTTGACCATGATCGAGTAGTCCATCTTGTAGATGTGATCGCCGGCCAGCACGACCACGTAGTCGTGCGGCGTCGAAGGCGTCTGGATGATGTCGAGATTCTGGAAAACCGCATCGGCCGTGCCGCGGTACCAGTGTTCGTCGCCGACGCGCTGCTGCGCTGGCAATACATCGACCATCTCGTTGAGCTCTGCGCGCAAAAAGCTCCAGCCGCGCTGCAGGTGCCGCATCAGCGAATGCGATTTGTACTGGGTGACCACCGCCATGCGCCGGATACCCGAGTTGAGGCAATTGGACAGTGCGAAATCGATGATGCGGAACTTGCCGCCGAAGTACACCGCCGGCTTGGCGCGCCGATCGGTCAGCTGCTTCAGGCGTGAGCCGCGCCCGCCTGCGAGCACCAGTGCAATGGTGCGGCGGACCAGTTGGTGCGCCTCCAGCGGGGCTTTGGGTGTTGCGGCGTGAAGCGGGGCCATGCGGTGTCTCCGGGTTGGGGAAGAGAGTCGTCCTGGATGCGCAGCGTAGCACCGGCTTGCGTGGTCATGGCCGAGTGATCGCCCTCAACAGCATCGGCGGGCCTTGAAGCTTCAGGTGCAGCGCGACGAGGTCCAATCCTCGCGAATCGAGCGATGTCCTCCCTTCTGGGCCCGTTTGCACGCCTACCCTTTGCAACTCAATCGCTAGCGCACCCGCATGCCCGGAACCGCGCCCGGCCACGGCTCCAGCACATGGATGCCGGGATGGGATGTTTCATCGGCGTGGCTGGCGGCCAGCACCATGCCCTCGCTGAGGCCAAACTTCATCTTGCGGGGCGCCAGGTTGGCGACCATCACAGTCAGCTTTCCAACCAGTTGAGCGGGTTGATAAGCCGACGCGATGCCGCTGAAAACGATGCGGGTGAGGGCGGAGCCATCCTCTGCGTGCTCACCCACATCGAGCGTGAGCTGTAATAGCTTCTTCGACCCTTCGACCGCCTGACACGCCACGATTTTCGCGATGCGCAAATCGATTTTTGCGAAGTCGTCGATGGTGATGGTGGCTGCAATCGGTTCGCCGCCGGAAGCGTTGGTTTCGATCGCTGGAGCGTGCTGGGCTTTTGTCGGAGCGCCGCCTCTTGCTACTGAAGGGGTAGCTGGTTGCGCTTGTTCCCATTGCTCTGGAGCCTCAAACAATGCTTCAATTTGCTTGGGATCAACGCGCTGCATCAGGTGCTGGTAGGTGCCGATAACATGACCCGCGCCAATCGGCACTGGGGCGTCAACCCAGTTGAGCGGCGGGCAGTTCAGAAAACCTTCCACCGCCTGCGCCACCGTCGGCAGCACCGGCTTCAGATAGAGGGTCAGCAGCCGGAAGGCTTCGATGCAAACGCTGCACACATCGTGCAGGCGCGCATCGGCGCCTTGCTGCTTGGCCAACTCCCATGGCTTGTTGGCATCGACGTAAGCGTTGACGCGATCGGCGAGCGCCATGATTTCGCGCAGCGCACGTGCCGTGTCGCGAGTGTCATAGAGCGCGGCGATGGCATCGGCTTCCGCCCGCAGGGCTTCGAGCAACAGCGCGCCATCGGCGGTCACGGTGCCCAGCGTGCCGGAAAAGCGCTTGGCGATAAAGCCGGCCGCCCGGCTTGCGATGTTCACGTACTTGCCGATCAGATCGCTGTTGACCCGCGCCAGAAAATCCTCGGCGTTGAAGTCGATATCTTCGTTCTTGCCGTTGAGCTTGGCCGCGAGGTAGTAGCGCAGCCACTCGGGGTTCATGCCGAGGGAAAGATATTTCAAGGGGTCGAGGCCGGTGCCTCGGCTCTTGCTCATCTTCTCGCCGTTGTTCACCGTGAGAAAGCCGTGGACGCAGATGCGGTCGGGCGTCTTGCGGCCACTGAACTTCAGCATCGCCGGCCAGAACAATGTGTGGAAGGTAACGATGTCCTTGCCGATGAAGTGCACCTGCTCCAGCGCCGGGTTGGCCATATAGGCGTCGTAACTCGGGCTTTGTGGATCGAGTGCTGCGCGCTTTTCCAGCAGGTTTTTCAGCGATGCCAGATAGCCAACCGGCGCGTCGAGCCAGACATAAAAATACTTGCCGGGCGCATCAGGAATCTCGATGCCGAAGTAGGGCGCGTCGCGGCTGATATCCCAGTCACCCAAGCCTTCGCTTGTTGAGCCATCGGCATTGGTGCGGGTGCCGAACCATTCCTTGACCTTGTTGGCCACCTCGGCCTGCACATGCTGGCCGTTCTGCGTCCAGTCCTGCAAAAACTCCACGCAGCGCGGGTCTGACAGGCGAAAGAAGAAATGCTCCGAGCTCTTCAGCACCGGCCGCGCGCCCGAAAGGGTGGAAACCGGGTCGATCAGATCGGTAGGCGCATAGACAGCGCCGCAGTTTTCGCAGTTGTCGCCGTACTGGTCCTTGCTGTGGCAGCGCGGGCATTCGCCCTTGATGTACCGGTCCGGCAGGAACATGTTCTTCTCGGGATCGAAGAACTGCTCGATGGTGCGCGTATCGATGAGGTCGGCTGACTTCAAATCCCGGTAAATCTGCTGCGCGAGCTCGTGATTTTCCGGCGCGTCGGTGGAATGCCAATTGTCGAACGCGATGTGAAAGCCGTCGAGATACGGCTTGCGGCCCGCAGCGATATCAGCCACAAACTGCTGCGGGGTTTTTCCGGCCTTGTCAGCGGCAATCATGATCGGCGCGCCATGGGCGTCGTCGGCACCGACGAAGTTCACCTGCGCGCCCCGCATGCGCTGAAACCGCACCCAGATATCAGCCTGGATGTACTCCATGATGTGCCCGATATGGAACTTGCCGTTGGCATACGGCAAGGCGGTCGTGACGAAGAGGCTGCGGGTTGGCACGGAGGAAGAAGAGGATGAGGGCATCGGTGGCGTCGGGCTGCACGAAAACGCGCCGGGTGGTGCGCTTTGAAGGCTCGCTCATGCGGGCGAACCTTCGATTTTAGGTGGCGACCCGCGGCGCCCTGCGGCCCGCCGTTCGCCGCAGCGCCGAATACTGCTCAGGGCAGGTTGCGCTGGGTCACGCGCGTATCGAGCGGCTTCGGATGGTAGTCCGGCAGGAAATGGCAATTGGCGGCGTAGGTAGGCTCAAAGCGGTGGCAATCCTGCGCGATGCTGGCCGGCGTGGGCTTGGGACCACCTTTCGCCCAAGCCGTGAGTGCGGTCATCAGCGTGGGGTAGGTGGCGTCGGTGAGATAGCTGTGCTCATGATCCGAGGTGAAGGTCTGGACCAAATGGTCTGCGGTACCGGCTTTCTGCATGGTGTGCAGGAAGGTGTCCTCCATTTCGACGAAGGCGGTCGGATCATTCACGGCATGCACCGTCAGCACCGGCACGGGGATGCGGCCATCCGGATCGGTATCCGCCGCAAAAGTGGCAACCGCTTTGGGATCGGTCTGGTAGCGCTGCACGTCGCGATTCAGCGCCGCATCTTCGGGCGAGCCGCGGTACTCGGCGCCGATATTGCCGAAGGGGTTGCCGCCATGCGTGTGGTTCTGCACGATGTCCTGAAAGTGCCAGGTGGCCCATTTCAGATGGCCCTGAATGGAGCGCTCGGGAATCTGCACAGTACGCACGATGGTGTCGATGCGCTGCTGTTGCGCGGCGCTACGTGCGTTGGTAGTTTTGCCGAGTCCCAGGCAGGCATCGACCCGGCTGCGCAAATCAGCTGCTGTGAGGGTGTAGCCGACGGGAAGGCCCATCCACAATGGGTACTGCGGCTCGTCGGGGCGCGGATGGTTGTGGCACAAGTACTGGTAGATCACCCGCAGATCGAGACGGAAGTCATAGGCCTTGCTGCCACCAGCCAGCACGCCGCTGGTCAATAGCACCGCGTCGTACGGGCGCTTGCCGTGACCGTCATCGGTGAACATCGAAGCCTCGACGGCAGCGACGCTGGCGCCCCAGGATTGCCCGTGCAGGATTGTCATCTTCGGCTGGCCGACATAGCGCACGAAGATCTGACGCAGGCGCTCAGTGTCTTCGGCAGCGGAGTGAACCGCCACCCCGCCCTGGTGAAACGAGGATGCGGCCCAGGCGTACCCAGCCCGGATCATGATTTGCCAGCGCTTCAGATCGGCAACCGTGCGCGATGCCTTGGGGGTGCCGAGCACCGGTCCGCCGTGCGCGTGTAGTACCAGGTTGCCGTTCCACTCGGCAGGCACGGCGATTAGGTAGAAGGCGCCGGTGGAATCCTGGCCTGCCAGGCAGCGGGTTTTTGCGGGAATGTCTTTCGGACATGTGGTGGGTGTTGGTGGGGACTCGTTCGTGACGGGGAGAGCAGCAGAAATGCGGGGCGGCATCGTCGCCGGCGCCGGCGACGCTGGCCGAGGGTCAGCAACACAGCCGCCGAGCAACATCGCGGCTACGGCAAAGGCTGCGACGATCGGACCCATGGCCGATGTGCATGGGCTACGGTGAATGAGGGCGCGGTGCATGTGCTTGTCTGTCTTTGGACCATTCTGAGAGTGCCAGTATGCGGCTTTCCAGACGGTTCATAGGTCAAATATCGCTCGCCTGCCCGCCACCTCATCGTCCCGCGTGCGCTGTGTTGGTCGATGGATCCGGCCATCCGAAGAAGCGGTGAATGTCGTCCGACTGTCGCATCGCGTCGGCCCGCCCGAGGGCCATCAGCTCGCGCGTGTATCCGGCTTCGAAGAGCAGGTAACTCGCAAGAGCTGAGCCGCGAATATCGGCTGCGCGCGATGAAACGCCAATGCCACCGAGCATGGTGCGCACGGGTCGCGGCAGATCGT
>JBBSUX010000120.1:0-10066 GCA_038234045.1 Burkholderiales bacterium | reverse complement strand
GGACGGAAGTATCGTGCGATCCGGCGGCACACCACATTGTGACCATTGGTTCAGGTGCCGGGTTCCGTAAGGCACCGTGGCCATGAAAAAAGGCGGCCGAAGCCGCCTTTACAACCACCTTGCGGCGGCCGCATCTGATTAAAGCGAGTAGTACATATCGTATTCGACCGGGTGGGTGGCCATGCGCAGGCGCGTGACTTCGCCCATCTTGAGTTCGATGTAGGCATCGAGCATGGAATCGGTGAAGACGCCACCCTTGGTCAGGAAGGCGCGATCCTTGTCGAGATGCTCCAGCGCCTGATCGAGGCTGTGGCAAACGGTCGGAACCTTGGCGTCTTCCTCGGGTGGCAGATGGTACAGGTCCTTGGTTGCTGCTTCGCCCGGATCGATCTTGTTCTCGACGCCATCGAGCCCGGCCATCATCAGCGCAGAGAAGCACAGGTAAGGATTCGCCAGCGGATCGGGGAAGCGGGCTTCGATACGGCGGCCCTTGGGATTGGCTACATAGGGAATCCGGATGGAAGCCGAACGGTTCTTGGCGGAGTAAGCCAGCTTGACCGGCGCTTCATATCCGGGAACGAGGCGCTTATAGCTGTTCGTGCCTGGATTCGTAATCGCATTGAGCGCGCGTGCATGCTTGATGATGCCGCCGATGTAGTGCAGCGCGAAGTCCGAAAGGCCCGCATAGCCATCACCTGCAAACAGGTTCTTTCCATCCTTCCAGATG
This sequence comes from Burkholderiales bacterium, assembly GCA_038234045.1. Classification (GTDB taxonomy): domain Bacteria; phylum Pseudomonadota; class Gammaproteobacteria; order Burkholderiales; family Burkholderiaceae_C; genus JBBSUX01. Next base: position 9,339 of record JBBSUX010000120.1, on the reverse strand, counting down.
GATTGGTGCACGTGCATGCCCGAGCCGTTGTCGCCCACGATCGGTTTGGGCATGAAAGTGGCCGTCTTGCCATACGCATGCGCCACGTTCTGTACGACGTATTTCAGCAATTGCGTCCAGTCGGCACGCTGAACCAGCGTACTGAATTTAGTGCCAATCTCGTTCTGACCAGCTCCAGCAACTTCGTGGTGAAACACTTCGACGGGAATGCCGAGCGACTCAAGAATCAGCGACATTTCTGCGCGCATATCCTGCGTGCTATCCACTGGCGGAACCGGAAAATAACCCCCCTTGACGGTGGGACGATGGCCCTTGTTACCGCCCTCGATCTTGGTTCCGGTGTTCCAGGATGCCTCGTATTCGTCGATCTTGTAGAAGCAGCCGGACATGTCGTTGCCCCAGCGAATGCCGTCGAAGATGAAGAACTCGGGCTCAGGTCCGAAGTAGGCGGTATCACCGAGTCCTGACGCCTTCAGGTACGCCTCGGCGCGGCGGGCGATCGAGCGAGGATCGCGGTCATACGCCTTGCCGTCACCTGGTTCGAGCACATCACAGGACAGCAGAAGCGTTGGCTCTTCAAAGAACGGGTCGATGTTGGCCGTCGCGGGATCCGGCATGAGCAGCATGTCGGATGCTTCGATGCCTTTCCAGCCGGCAACGGAAGAACCGTCAAAAGCATGTCCCGAACTGAACTTGTCTTCATCGAAGTGGGACACCGGTACCGTGACGTGCTGCTCTTTGCCCCGGGTATCGGTGAAGCGGAAATCAACAAACTTGATCTCGTTTTCCTTCACCATCTTCATCACGTCTGCGACGGTCTTTGCCATCAGGAATCTCCAATTGAATCGTTGGGCGTTGAAAGGGTTGACCGAGACCTGAATGCAGCTTCTGTGCCAGGAGGAATCAGTGCAACGGACTATTGGACACCATTTCTACAACCCTTCTGATCCGCAAATGTGCCGAGTGGACCCCAACATAGCTTCAATAAGACGAACGTCACTTTCGCACCAAATATGTGCGTAGATGGAATGCATCGTTTTGGTGCTTTTAACGCACCAATTCGGGGCCATAAGTCAGCTTGGAATGTTCTGACAGCGCCGCTCTCAAAGATTGATAAGCCGGCTCAGCTAACGCCGGAATTCCTTTCACCCCCAGCTCTATGTGTCTTCCAAACTCGGGGTGGTCCACACTGGGCAGACTGAAGACCTTCACGCCCGGATGGTCCCGCTCGATCCGTTCCATCAGCGGTGTGAGAGCGGCTTCCATCGCACCGAAGACGATCACCGACCGCTCTGCATGAACGCGTTGGTGCAGCAAATGCGCATAGTGGGTATCCATCACCCACTCCATCATCGGCCAGGCCATCACCGGAAACCCCGGGACAAAATGCACGTGGGCGCCGCCTGCGCCGACACATCTGAAACCCGCTATTTTGTTGTAGGGGTTGGGAATAACGTGGGCTCGCACGGGAAACATCGCCATGTTGAGCCGATCAATGTTGTCAGGCCTATCCGGCTCAAAAACGGTGCCTTGCTCTGTCGCCACCTCCTGCATGCGTTCGCGCAAAAGGGCGGCCGCCTCGGGATGCAGCCGCAGTGGCTCCCCGAGAGCGCGCGCCGCAGCCTGGCGGGTGTGATCGTCAGGGGTGGCGCCAATCCCTCCACAGCAAAACACGACATCGCCGCCCGCGAACACACGAGCCAAAGTGTCGGAAATGCGGTCCGGCGCGTCTCCCACATATTCTGCCCACGAAAGCTGCAGCCCTCTTGCGCCCAACAATTCGATCGCCTTGGCGAGATGTTTGTCGGCCCGCTTGCCGGACAGAATTTCGTCGCCCACGATGATGATGCCAAATGCGGGGGGGCCCTCCAGTACAGGGCGGTTTCTAACGGGCGGGAAGTCCTGGCCGGCGACAGACGTCACGGTAGATTCTCCAAGTGATGGGCTTGAGCACGATTCATCCCCGGAATGCTAGCGGCAACCTCCGGAGCACGTAGCAACCAGATCGGATCCAAGCGCCGGCGAGGCGCATCGAGCAAAAAGCTCTCCTATGCGAGTTGCGTTAGACCAGGTTATTTCATTGAAAACAATGCACAACATATACCCCAAAAAATACAAGACGTTTTCCGACCTCAAGCCTTTACTGACATGCGCTCCTAGCTATTCTATTGACTGCGCCGACGGGAGAGTTGCGCTAGAAAGCTTGTTGAGATCCTCAGCGCGAAGCCAACGCCATTGACCTGGCAGCAAGTCATCGGGAAGCGACAGCATGCCAATACGGGACCGGTGCAAGCATTCGACCCGATTCCCGACAGCGGCAACCATACGTTTAACCTGATGGTATTTGCCCTGAGTCAACGTCATGCGGAGCCGATGAACGGGCGCACCATCCTTGTTCATCTCCACGAATACTTCGCAAGCGGCCGCATTGACGGGCCGGGGATCGTCATCCAGCACGACGCCATCGAGAAGCTTTTGAACGGCAGTAGGATCCATCGGGTGTTTCAACGTGGCTTCATATACCTTCGGCAGTCGCTTTTTAGGTGATGCCATCCGGTGAATGAACGCTCCGTCATCAGACAGAAGCAACAGCCCTGTTGTGTCCTGATCAAGCCGCCCAATGGTTTGGACTCCTTTGAGACCCGTCCGTGCGGGCCTGTTTCTGAGCGGCGCCGGTAATAGCGTGTAGACGCTCGGGTAGGTCGAAGGCTTCTGTGAGCACTCGGTTCCGGCAGGCTTGTTCAGCATGAGATACGCAGCACAATGAACCTCCCATTCCTTCCCCTGCACTCGTATGGTCAGCGTTTCGGGGCTGAACTCTGCTGACGGATCAATGATGGTCCGCCAAATCAGCTGATCGGAGGGCAGCATCGAGCCGTCCGGGTCCAGATGGCGTTGCGCGACAAGCACCAAACCCTGCTGAATCAAACCGGAGCAAACGCGACGTGTTCCGAAGCCCTGTGAATAGATGATGTCCTGAAGAAGCATGCTTCAGGATAGCGTCACCTGGCTCACTTGGTTGCAGGAATGACGATCCAATCGGACCTACGCAGCCCGGCGACACAAATCCTGTCGTTTAACGATCGTGCGAATGCTCAATCATCGTTGCCAGGACTTTTATGAACCTCGTCCGAAGTCCGGATCTGAGCCTCGATGGGCAGATCCACATCCTGCTTCAGAGGGAGATCGTCTGAGTTCATTTCCTCCTCCGCTACAAATTCTGCGCCTTCAGTGCAAGGGCGTCCGACGGGCTTGCTCGTGGAAAAAGGAATAGTCATGCGCAGACTCCTTGGAAAAGACGTTTGTCGAAATGCGCTCCGAGCTTCTCGTGCTCACGTCTGACTCGGACTTGAGCTCGGACTCGAACGAAGTGTCTGGCGTTCCACAGCCCCGCGGCGGCTTTTACGGCCGGCGGCCGCTGCTTCGGCTGGACTGAACACATGAGCATTTCCGCTCGCGTGCGCTGCTCTCCCGCCTCGGCTGGCAATTTCACGTTGCCTGTTCGGATCCATCGCGGCAAATCCGCGCACGATTTTCTTTTCCGTTTCACCGGGACTCGAATTGGGTGACAGCATTGAAGACTCCTGTTGGGAAAGCATGCGACATGACGATTGGTTTGAATCAGCGCTTCCACGTGTGCGCGCAACCTCGGCAACTAGCGGCTAGCTTCCCCACCCTCTCTTGCCGGCGGTGTCGGGGGAGTTCATATCAGGAGGTAGGAGCCATCCGGCGAACGCGGCCCGCGCTCCATCCTAGGGGGGTCTTCGATTGGCGCAGCCAAGGATGGTGCGAGACCGGACCCACATTCATGCCGTGCTTGTCGCGGACGTCTGGAAAAACCGATCCTGAATCTCAAAAATCGCCATGCCCACCAGCATGGCAACCGTGAAGATGAGTGGCTTGCTTGCGCCAGAGCCGAGCGACGCCAAAGCCGGACCGGGGCAGTAGCCGGCCAGACCCCACCCAACACCGAACGTCAGTCCGCCGAGTAGCAGTCTGCGGTGAATCTGGCGTGCGGTGGGCAGTAGCAGCGGTCCACCGAGCATCGCCTGCGAACGGGTACGAGCCAAGCGAAATGCGATCAGACCGACACCGATCGCGCCACCCATCACCAACCCCAGGGACGGATCCCAGGCGCCTGCCAGGTCCAGAAAACCGGTGACTTTGGACGGATCGGTCATTCCCGAAACAATCAGGCCGAGGCCAAAACCCAGGCCGGCCAACAATGCCATCAACAGTTGCATCATGTTTTCCTTAATGGATCAGATGGCGAACGACAAACACGGTCACGAATCCAGCCGCCATAAAGGCCGCTGTTGCGACCATGGAGCGCGGCGACAGACGCGACAGGCCGCAGACGCCATGTCCGCTGGTGCAGCCCGACCCGTATCGGGTGCCAATCCCCACCAGCAGTCCGGCCACGACGAGAAGCGTAGTGCTCGCATCGATCTGCACGGCAGGTAGCGGCGCAGCCATCTGATACACCAGTGGCGCTTCCACCAGCCCCAGGATGAACGCCACGCGCCAGCCAATGTCACCTTCCCTGGGGCTTAGCAGACCACCGACGATGCCGCTGATGCCGGCGATCCTGCCGTTGAGCAGCAAAAGCATCGCAGCCGCCGTGCCAATCAACAGACCGCCGGCCAGCGATGTCCAGGGCGTGAAATGGGCCCAATCGATCAATGTTTCTCTCCTGTGGGTAGTACACAAAACTGCTGGTAAAGCACCTGCATCACGGCTAACGCGTCCTGGCTGGCAATGCTGTAAAAAATTTGCTTGCCTTCACGCCGAGTCGTCACCAGGCCCTCCTGGCGCAGCACCGCGAGCTGCTGCGACAGGGTGGGCTGCAGCACGCCGACCAATGCCTCCATCTCGCCGACGCAGTGCTCGCCCTGCGTGAGCTGGCACAACAGCAGCAACCGGTCCGGGTTGGCCAAGGCCTTCAGCAGGCGGCTTGCGTGTGCCGCAGCGCGTTGCATCGCTTGCACATCCAGCTTTTCAGGGGTGTCCATCATTCATCAGCTCCGGCTTTTTCGATCATCAAATATACAATATATATTTATATAGTTTATGATGAGGAATGAAATTTCCACACTTGCTCAAGGAGAACTTTGATGATTTTTCGCCAACTGTTTGAGCCTTTGTCGAGCACCTATAGCTACTTGTTGGGCTGTGAGGAGACCGGTCAGGCGGTGTTGATTGACCCTGTGATCGTCAGCATCGACCGAGATCTCGCCGAAATCAGCCGGCTCGGATTGACGCTGGCCTACAGCGTCGATACGCATATCCACGCCGACCACATCACCGCTGCACTGGAGCTGAAAAACAAGGTGCGCAGCAAGATTGCAGCACCAGCTTTCGACCGCCTGCCCTGTGCCGATATCGGCATTGAAGAAGGCGTTCCCTTCAAGCTCGGCAGCATCGCGCTACAGCCATTGCATACGCCGGGTCACACCGCGGGCCATTTCGCGTACCTGCTGGGCGACCGACTGCTCACCGGCGACGCGCTGCTGATCGATGGTTGCGGGCGCACCGACTTCCAGAACGGCGATGCCGATGCACTGTACGCAAGCGTCACTGCAAAACTGTTCGCATTGCCGGGTGACACGCTGGTCTATCCCGCGCACGACTACGAGGGTAGGTGCGTTTCCTCCATTGCCCAAGAGAGAAAACGCAACCCTCGGCTTGGCGGTCAGCGCACCCTCGACGAGTTCAGGCACATCATGGCCAACCTCAATCTGCCCTATCCCAAATTCATTGACTACGCTGTGCCGGGCAATCTGCAATGTGGCGTCTGCCCCGACCATTTGCCTGAAAACCTGGAGAAATACTGCGGCCACATGACTGAGAGCCCTCAGGGCTGATCTATCAAACAACCGACAACCAAGAACCAAGAATCAAGGAGTCATTTCATGAGTTCATTCAAACGCATCGACGACGAATTTTTCATCGGCGCCCAGCCGAGCGAGCAAGATCTGCAAGCAGCCAAACAGCGAGGCATTAAAACGGTCATCGATTTCCGTTTGCCGTCCGAGACGCCGACGTCCAACGCAGGCCTGACCACAAGCCAGGGTCTGGCCTACGTGAACATCCCGGTCAACAAGCTGGCACTGTCGAGCGACCAGATTGGCGATCTGGATCGCGCACTCAAGGACCATGCGGGCCCGTTTCTGCTGCATTGCGCAACAGGCGCGCGAGCTGCGCTGCTACTGTCGCTGAGCAAGGCAAAGCAACACGGCTGGACCTCTGAGCAGACATTTTCTGAAGCAAAACGCCTGGGCTTCGATCTAAAAGCCTCTGCAGAGTTTTCGGGCTTTGTAACGCAAACCGTCAGCTAACGCAGGTCTTCTTTGGCAAGCAAGCGCTTAATTCTGGAGAAAAATATGGCTAACCAATCGCCTGGCTGGAACATCGTTGTGATCATTTTTGCCGTCATCGGTATGTTGGCTGTCGTTGCCATGATTGGCATGTGGTTGATGCACGGCAGCATGATGGGGAGGATGAGCGACAGTCCAATAGGGCACTCACTGGCGTCGATCTGCAGCGGAATGATGGCAAGGCCTCATTCCTAATGCGTGGCTCACGACTTTGCGTCTGTTCAACCTCGCAGCGCCCACGGCGCCCGGCACTTCGGCGCGCTGTGCTTTTCAGCCACTGCAGCAACTTCCCTCGCCACGTTCATGGATCGGCGGGCACGGCACCGTGCCGTAGGAGCAGTAGACGCAGCAGTCTCCCGGCTTGGGCTTGAGCACTACGTGGCACTGCCCGCACTCATAAAACCACTGGCATGCATCGGTGGGCATCGTTTCGGTCTTGGCGTGTCCGCATTCGGGACAGGTCAGCGTCGATTCCGGAATAACAACGGTCATTTGGTGGCTCCAAACACGGGCGAGGATGGCAGCCAGACCACCGGTCAGCAATGCGCCGCGCCCGCCGCCTCGAGATTCAGTTGGAAAATCTGGCTTCAAGGATTAAGCTTACTTCCGTACATAAGTACGGAGTCAAGCACCATGAACGACTCACCCGAAACCCGGACCATTGGCGCACTGGCAGAAGCCGCCGGAGTCAACGTCGAGACGATTCGCTTCTACCAGCGCAAAGGGCTGATGCAGGAGCCCGTTTGGCCGCAGGGTGGCATCCGGTGCCACGGACAAGCAGATCTGGCGCGGGTGCGCTTCACCAAGTCCGCCCAGCGACTGGGGTTCAGCCTGGACGAGATCGCGCAGTTGCTCGAGCTCGAGGACGGGTCGCATTGCACCGAAGCCCGCGAGCAGGCCGAGCACAAACTGGCAGATGTTCGAACCCGTCTTGCCGACCTGTCAAAAATAGAGGGCGCACTGCAGGGACTCGTCGGGCGGTGCTGCGCCGCGAGCGGGCAGGTGCAGTGTCCCCTGATTGCGGCATTGCAGGCGGCGTAAGTACCCAGACTGGTTGTTCTCCGTTCTTGGTCGACACGCCTTCGCTACAGCGACCCCAACCTTCCGATGCAGCCCGCGGTAAACCCACATGATCCGACGCGCCTCGTGCTGCGGCCATTGAAGAACAGCAACGCGCGCAGGGCGGGCGTTGATGTCAAGGTTCGATTTTTGGGACATATTTACCCACCCGTCAATTCCATCTCCGATAGACCTCAATGACCACCGACTCAACCCTTCCGATGGCTAGCACCGTCCTCGATTCCATACTGTTCCGGAATGCTTTCGGTACGAAGAAGATGCGTGAGATTTTCTCCGACTCCGGACTGGTTCAGCGCTACATCGATGCTGAAATCGCACTGGCCAAAGCTGAAGCAAGCGTCGGCGTGATCCCGGCTCAGGCGGCCGAGGTCATCGCACGCGAATCGAAGATCGAGCGCATCGACTTCGACCACATGGGCGAAGAAACGAACCTCGTCGGCTACCCTATCCTTCCGCTGGTCCACCAGTTGGTCGAGATGTGCGGAGAGGCTGGCCGCTACGTCCACTGGGGCGCAAACACACAGGACATCACGGACACCGCCGTTGCACTGCAGGTGCGCGATGCACTCGACAGCATAGACACGGACATACGCGAACTGCGCGCAGTTCTGGCGTCGCTCGCGAAGAAATACCGCGAAACTCCGATGGCCGGTCGCACCCACCTGCAGCAGGCGCTGCCCGTGACCTTCGGCTACAAGGTCGCAATCTGGCTCGCGATGTTCGATCGCCACCAGCAGCGCATCGTTGAACTGCTCCCGCGTGTCGCGGTTGTCGAGTTCGCAGGGGCCGCCGGTACGCTGGCTTCACTCGGCGACAAGGGTTTCGAGGTCCAAAAGGCGATGGCCGAGGAACTGAAATTGGGGGTTCCAGCCACCACTTGGCACGTTGCACGGGACGGCTTGGCCGAAGCGGTGAATCTGCGCGCACTCGTCACAGGGTCGCTTGGCAAGATCGCACTCGACATCATGATCATGGCTTCGACTGAGTTTGGCGAACTCCAGGAACCATTCGTAAAAGGGCGCGGCGCGTCGAGCACGATGCCGCAAAAGCGGAATCCGATCTCCAGCGAGTTGATGCTGGCAGCCTCGAAAGCGGTGCGTCAGCACGCCGGACTGATGGTCGATGCAATGGTGCAGGACTTCGAGCGGGCGACGGGTCCGTGGTATGCCGAGTGGATTGCAATCCCCGAGAGCTTCATCCTTACTTCGGGCGCTTTGCACCAAGCCAAATTCGTACTCGGCGGGCTGATCGTGGATGAGGCCCGCATGAAGCACAACCTGGGCATCAGTCGCGGCCTGATCGTGGCTGAGGCCGTGATGATGGCGTTGGCGCCGCACATCGGCCGCCAGCAGGCACACGACGTCGTATATGACGCATGCCGCAGCGTTAACGACAAGGGGGGCACGCTCGCCGAAGCTCTCGCAGCGTTACCGGAGGTCACCAAGCACTTCGATCGTGCAACGATCGACCGACTGACTGATCCCGCCAACTACCTCGGGCTTGCCCCCCAGATGGTCGACCGTGCTGTCGCGCTTTCCGCCACAGTGGATGCCGGGATTCAAGCCGCTTGATGTAGCGGCATTTTGGGCGAAGCATCCATCGTGCGGTGCGAATCATAGTGTCAGCATGCCCATCGAGATGTTCGTAGAGCGCGTGATTGCTAATTCAAAATATCGGAAAGCGACGCGCAATAAAAAACCCCAAGTGATTGGTTCATTTAGGGTTTTCGAAAAAAATCGATTCTTATTGATACTAGATATGGTGCTGGGGTCTACTGAAAGATGGCCTACAACCCGCATGGATGCTGGATTGTTGATTTCGAGAGTGCCGCCTGTGGCGGGGTGTGGGGGGGCGCGGGGGGGGTGGGGGGGGGGGCGGGGGG
>JBBSUX010000119.1:0-10111 GCA_038234045.1 Burkholderiales bacterium | reverse complement strand
TTCAGGTTCGATCACTTTGCCCTGGATCACCAGCACTGCTGCCCCACCCGAACGTGCAAAAGCCCCGGCCGAGCCTCGCGGCCGTGCTCGGTTTTTGCCAAAGCCCATGCTCGGTAGCACCTTGTGCCGATCGAACCATTGGTGCTTGAGTGCGCCCAGCACGTGCAGCGCGAACAGTGCGTAGAGCCCGTATCCCAGCCATGTATGCCAATGGCCGAAGAGGGTGTGCAGATGTTCTTTCAGCCCGGAGCCAACTGCAGAATCCTGCCGATGCGCGGCATGGCGTTTTCGTCGAATGGCGTCAAGGCGTGGTCGGTTGGCGTGGCCTATGTTAGCTATGACACCTCGCTACTGCTGTTTGTCGCATGGCAGACATGGGAGCTGCGCCGGCGTCTGATGGCCCCGCGCTCTCAAGGCACGGGGTGTGAGTGAGGCATCCAGGTCAAAGCCGTGGTTTCCAGCGCGCGAGCCGGCGTCTGCGTGCTGATCGCATCGCACAACGAAGCGGGCGCTCTGCCGCTCACCCTGGCGGCCTTGCGTTCGCAGACCGACGCACCCGAGTGCATCGTGGTGGTGGACGACGGCTCCAGCGACGCCACCGGCGTCTGGCTGTCAGCCGAGCACGGCATCGCCGCGCCGCCACTCGGCCAGCTCAGCGCTGCAGCGGCCGCGTGGCGCTGGGTGCCTTTTTTCGCCAGCGCCGTCGCTGGTTCGGTGGTTTTTTGCAAACGCAGTACCGCTATCGCGCGATGGCCGGCGACCGCCGCTACGGCTGGCTCGGCACGCTGATGCTGCCGGTGAAAGCGGTCGATACATTGCAGCCGCTCTAGGGGCTCACCGCGTTTTTCCTGCTGGTTTTCTATGTGACGACAGGCCGGCTCAGCGTGGTGGGCGCCGCCGCCAGCGTCATCGGCATTAAGCTGGCAATCGACTTGGCGTTTCACCTGTGGTCGATCTACCTGTATCGCAAGTGGGTCGGCGGCACAGCGCGCGCGCAGCTGGGCGAAGGCCTACTCGCGGCGCTGGCCGAGCCATTCACGTTCCAGCTGCTGCGGCACCTGGGTGCGGCGATGGGGTGGGTGGCGTTTCTCACGCAGCGGTGGAATTGGGGCCGGCAGGAGAGGGCGGGGGTGGTCACCGAATCAGCATCCGAAACTGCCGGCCCCCGTTAAGCCGGCGCCGGATGGGTGTCTTCTTGGCCGGAAAAGATTTGCAGAAAAAGCGGTAGATGCGATTGAAGAATAAGCGCATCTAGCTATTGTGAAAGCAGCAGAAAAGCGCCCGATTCAACCGCGCATCAGGGCCTCGATCTCGTCCGCATCCACCGGCACGCCGCGCGTGATGAGTTCGCAGCCGCCATCGGTAACCACGGCGTCGTCTTCGATGCGGATGCCGATGTTCCAGAATTTCTCGGGTACGCCTTCTGCCGGCCGAATATAGAGCCCGGGCTCGAGGGTGGTCACCATGCCAGGGCGCAGGATGCGGCTCGGCCGGCTCTTGATCATCTCGCCACTCAACGGGTCCTTGCGCTCGGTGACTTGGCTGGCTTCGCTGGGCTCGACATAGCTGCCGCAGTCATGCACGTCCATGCCCAGCCAGTGGCCGGTGCGGTGCATGTAGAACGGGAAATACGCGCGCTGCTCGATCGCGTCGTCCACGTTGCTAGCCTTGTCGGCGCTGAGCAGGCCCAAGTCCAGCAGGCCTTGCGAGAGCACCCGGACGGTGGCGTCGTGCGCGTCGTTGAAGCGGTTGCCAGCCTTGGTTGCAGCTACGGCGGCGGCCTGGCTGGCCAGCACCAGTTCGTACAGCGCACGCTGGGGGCCTGTGAACTTTCCGTCGGCGGGGAAGGTGCGGGTGATGTCGCTGGCATAGCCATCGAGCTCGCAACCGGCGTCGATCAGCACCAGCTCGCCGGCGCGGATCGGCGCGGCATCGGCGTGGTAATGCAGCACGCAAGCATTCGCGCCGGCAGCGACGATGGAGTTGTAGGCCGGATATTGCGAGCCCGCCATGCGAAATCCGTGCAGCAGCTCGGCGTCTAGGTGGTATTCCCGCACATCGCGGCCGTCGCGCAGCATGCGTGCTGAGGTTTGCATGGCGTGCACATGCGCTTCTGCGCTGATCTGCGCAGCGCGGCGCATGGTTGTCAGCTCGTGTGCATCTTTCACCAGGCGCATCTCGTCGAGCGGACCGCACAAATCGCGTTGCTGCTCGGGGCAGAGCGCGCCCATGCGTACCCGCGCGCGCACCTTGGCTAGCCAGCCATCGACCCTGGTTTCCAGCCCGACATGGGTAGCGAACGGGTACCAGACAGCATCGCGGTTTTCCAGCAGGCGCGGCAGGCGGGTGTCGAGCTCGTCGATGCTGAAGGCTTCATTCACGCCTAGCGCTTCCGGCGCCGCAGCCGGGCCAAGGCGATAGCCGTTCCAGATCTCACGCTCCAGATCTTTCGGCGCGCAGAACAGGGTGGAGCGGCCGTCGCCTGTCAGCACCAGCCAGGCGTTGGGTTCGGTGAAACCGGTCAGGTAGAAGAAGTAGCTGTCGTGGCGAAACAGGTATTCGCTGTCGCGGTTGCGCAGTCGCTCAGGTGCGGTCGGGATGATGGCGATGCCGTCGCCGCCAAGAAGCGAGGCGAGGCGCGCGCGGCGGGTTGCGTGGGGGGAGCTTGTATCGTTCATGGCGGTGGGCGAAGGCGCGAAATTTCTGTGAGCGGGCAGCCATCTTCGGATGCGGTATCTGTGTTGCATTGTCGCGCCGGTAGCGGGGATGCATCCCGTGTCGGTCCAGAATCCGGAAAAAACGCAGGAGACGAAATCGACATGAAAGTCACCATCATCGGCGCGGGCATCGGCGGCCTCACCCTCGCACTGCAGCTGCACCGCGCCGGCATTGCCTGCGAGGTGTTCGAAGCATCCGAAGCCATCCGTCCGCTGGGCGTGGGCATCAACCTTTTGCCGCATGCGGTAGCCGAGCTCACTGCGCTCGGCCTCGGTGATGCTCTGGCCGCTACAGGTATCGAGACCGCCGCGCTGGCCTATTACAACCAGCACGGCCAACAGATCTGGCACGAGCCTCGCGGCCGCGCTGCCGGCTACCCGGTGGCGCAATATTCGGTGCACCGCGGTGCTTTCCAGATGTTGCTGTACGCCGCAGCGCTGGAGCGCCTGGGCGCGGACAACATCCACACCGGGCAGGTGCTGGAAACCGTGCAGCGCAATGGCTCCGGGCTGATGGATGCATTCCGCCAGCCAGCAGTTTTTACGCTGAAAAGTCGGGCCGACGGCTCCCTGGCCGAGCACACCGCTGACGTGTTGGTGGGAGCCGATGGCATCCATTCGGCCGTGCGACATTCGTTCTATCCGACTGGCGACCAGCCGCGATTTTCGCGCCGTATGCTGTGGCGCGGCGTCACCGAGGCAAGGCCTTATCTCGATGGCCGCACCATGTTCATGGCGGGCCATCAGGATCAGAAGTTCGTGGCTTATCCGATCTCCGAGTCGTTGCGTCAAGAGGGCTGCTCGCTCATCAACTGGATTGCCGAGCTGCGCGTGCCAGGCAGCGACGACGACACACCACCCAAAAGCGACTGGAACAAGCGGGTCAACAAGTCGGTCTTTGCGGAGGCTTTCCAGGACTGGCGCTGGGACTGGATCGACATCCCGGCGCTCATCGACGGCGCCGAGGCGATCTACGAGTTTCCGATGGTCGACAAGGATCCGCTACCCGGCTGGACGTGCGGCCGCGTTACGCTGCTGGGCGATGCGGCGCACCCGATGTACCCCATCGGCTCCAACGGCAGCGCGCAGGCCATCATGGACACGCGTGCGCTTACCGATGCGCTGGTGCAGTTTGCAGACCCCGCGATGGCGCTGCGCGAATACGAAGCCGAGCGCCTGCCGCGCACCGCCGGCATCGTGCTGCGCAACCGCATGAACGGGCCCGAGCAGGTGATGCAGCTGGCGCACGAGCGCGCGCCGCAAGGGTTTGCCAATATCGAATCGGTGGTGCCGCATGCCGAACTGGCCGCCATCGCGCTGCGCTACAAGCAGCTGGCGGGGTTCGATCCGAAGAGTGTGGTGGCGCCGGCTGCTGCGCGGTGAGCCCTGCCTGGCCTTGACAGGTTCAGGCCGTCACGCGTTCAAGCGTTGAGAGCCGCCAGCCGCCCAGGCGTGCCCACATCGGTCCACTCGCGGGTGTAAAGCTCGGCAGTCACTTTGCCTGCGGCGATCGCGGCGCGGAGTAATGGTGCAAGTGGCGCAGCGATGCCGCCCGGGTTGCCGCGCGGGATGTCGCACCAAGCGGCACCGAACAGCGCGGCGCGGTAGAGACCAATGGTCGAATAGGTGTAGCGCTGCGCCCGATCTTCTGCCGCAGGATCGGTAGCGCGGCCATTGGCGTCGATGCCGAAATCACCGGCAGGATGGTGCGGCGGATTCGGCACCAGCCATAGATGGGCGAGGGCGTCGCTGGCGGCAAAGCGATTGCGGGCGCCCTCATCGAAGGTGAAACCGGGCGCAAACACATCGCCCGCCGCCACCCAGAACACATCGGCCAGCAGCGGCAGTGCGCGCACGATGCCGCCGAGCGTCTCGAATGCGGCGCCCGGCGCACGCGGCTCGCTTGAGTATGCAATTGATAGCTGATAGCGCTTATCGAATAAGCGCTGGGGGCCAATTTTGTCCTCAATTTTGTCACCAAGCCAGCCGGTGTTGATAACGGCGTTTTGGCAACCGCCAGTGGCCAGCGCCTCCAGCGTCCACTGCATGAGCGGCTTGCCGCGCACCGGCAACAAGGGTTTGGGGCAGGTATCGGTCAGCGGCCGCATGCGCTCGCCGCGTCCCGCTGCCAGCACCATCGCACTCGCAAGCGGGCGATGGTGGACCGCTTTTTCTTCCGTCATTACGCCGGTTTTCCGCGCGCCAGTGCATGGCGCTCGATGCGCGCCGGCGAGAAGAACGCGATCAAGGCGTCGATGAGGGTGAAGGCCTTGTCGGAGTGATCACCACTGAAATTGCAGACATACACATCGAGCGTGATGGCGCGCTGCTCGGGCCAGGTGTGCACGCAGACATGCGATTCTGCGAGCAACACCGTGGCGGTGACGCCGCCCGGGCCGGCCGCCCCTTCTGCGGCGGGGAACTGGTGCCCGAGCTCGGCCACCGCCCGCAATCCCACCGCCGCGATGCGCTGTCGGCAAATCGAGAGCAAAGCCTGCTCATCGGTCAGCCACCGCGTATCGCAGGCGCAGTCATAAAGGTCGGCGGTGAGATGGAGGCCTTGCATGGCGCGACTTTAGTGCAAGGCCATCGCTGGCGGCACGCTCCGTCGGACGCAGACGACCATCGATCGTGTGGAGATGGGGCGCTCGGTAAAATGCGGGGTTTCCCGGGATGGTCACGCGGGCTCATTCGATCCGTACCGCCACCCGTCCCCCCTTTCCAATGCTCCCTCACCGGGAGCCGCTGCTGATGGCCACCACCGAAACTTCCGCGCTTTCCAACCCGACGCCAGGCGCTACGTCATCCACCAGCCCGGGCGCAGCGCTCTCCACCGCAGTCGTGCCGCGCGAAACCGCGATGGCCAACGCCGTGCGCGCACTTGCGATGGATGCCGTGCAGCACGCCAACTCGGGCCATCCGGGCGCGCCCATGGGCATGGCCGACATGGCCGTAGCGCTGTGGGGCCACCACCTGAAGCACAACCCGGTGAACCCGCACTGGGCCGATCGTGACCGCTTCGTGCTGTCCAACGGCCATGCATCGATGCTGCTGTATTCGGTGCTGCACCTCACCGGCTACGCACTGCCGATCGAAGAGTTGAAAAACTTCCGCCAGCTGCACAGCAAAACGCCGGGCCACCCCGAGGTCGGCTACACGCCGGGCGTGGAAACCACCACCGGTCCTCTGGGCCAAGGCCTGACCAATGCGGTGGGCTTCGCGCTGGCCGAGAAGCTGCTGGCGGCTGAATTCAATCGTACCGACGGAAGCGTTCATCACGCAATCGTCGACCATCACACCTTCGCCTTCATGGGCGACGGCTGCCTGATGGAAGGCATCAGTCACGAAGCCGTGGCGCTGGCCGGGGCGTGGAAGCTGAACAAGCTGATCGCGCTGTATGACGACAACGGCATTTCCATCGACGGCAAGGTCGCTCCCTGGTTCATCGACGACGTTCCGGCGCGTTTTAGAGCCTGTGGCTGGAACGTGATCGGCCCGGTCGATGGGCACGACGCTGCGGCAATCGCTGCTGCCATTACCAGCGCCAAGACTTCTGCCGACAAGCCCACGCTGATCGACTGCAAAACCGCCATTGGTCAGGGCTCGCCCAACCGCGCTGGCACCAGCAAGGCGCACGGCGAACCGCTCGGTGCTGAAGAGATCGCGCTGACGCGTTCGGCGATCGGCTGGGCGCATGTGCCGTTCGAAATTCCTGCCGATGTCTATGCCGCGTGGGACGCGAAGGACGCTGGCGCCAAGGCCGAGGCCGATTGGCAAAAGCGCTTTGCTGCTTACGAACAGGCGCATCCGGAACTCGCGGCCGAATTCACCCGCCGCATGCGCGGCGACCTGCCAGCGCATTTCGCGCAAACCGCTGTCGATGCCGTGATCGCCGCCCACACCAAGGCCGAAACCGTTGCCAGCCGCAAGGCCAGCCAGATCGCGCTGGAAGCCTTCACGGCTGCATTGCCCGAACTGCTCGGCGGCAGCGCCGACCTCACCGGTTCCAACCTCACCAATACCAAGAGCACGCCGCCGCTGCGCTTTGACGACAAGGGTGCCGTGGTGCAAGTGACCAGCGCCATCGGCACGCAAGTGGGCGGCCGCCACATCAACTATGGCGTGCGTGAATTTGGCATGGCGGCCATCATGAACGGCATTGCGCTGCATGGCGGCTTCATCCCCTACGGCGGCACCTTTCTGACCTTCAGCGACTACAGCCGCAACGCGATCCGCATGGCAGCGCTGATGAAGATTCGCGTGATCCATGTGTTCACCCACGATTCCATTGGCCTGGGCGAAGACGGCCCCACGCACCAGTCGATCGAGCATGCGGCCAGCCTGCGCCTGATCCCCAACCTGGATGTGTGGCGTCCGGGTGATACAGCTGAAACGGCGGTGGCCTGGGCCGTCGCGCTGGAGAACCGCACGCGGCCAACCGCGCTGCTGCTGTCGCGCCAGAACCTGCCGTATGCGCCCAAAGCGGATCTCGGCGATATCAGCCGCGGTGCCTATGTATTGAGCGAGCCAGCGGCTGTCGGCATGGGCAAGAAAAAGGCGCAAGTGGTGATCATTGCCACCGGCTCCGAAGTGCAACTGGCGCTGCGCGCGCAGGAAATCCTCGCCACGCAGAAGATCGCGGTGCGCGTGGTCTCCATGCCCAGCACCACGGCCTTCGATCGTCAGGATATCGCCTACAAGAAGCAGGTGCTGCCTGCCAGCATCCCCCGCATTGCGGTGGAAATGGGCGTGACCGATGGCTGGTGGAAGTACAGCTGCGACGCGGTGGTTGGCATCGACCATTACGGCGAATCTGCGCCTGCCAATGTGCTGTTCAAGGCCTTCGGCTTCACGCCCGAGAACGTCGTAGCTACCGTGCGCAAGGTGCTCGGCAAGAAGGCGTGACCGATGCGTCGTTTGAGCGGCTGGTGTTTTATTTCGCCGGTGCGTCCCAAGCTGGTACATGGCTGCTCGTCCAACACCCTAATCCAACCTGTTCGTCTTAATCAAAGGAGACTCGCCCCATGACCATCAAGCTCGGCATCAACGGATTTGGCCGCATCGGCCGCAACGTTCTGCGTTCGGCTGTGCAGAACTTTTCGGATGACATCGAAGTTGTCGCCATCAACGACCTGCTGGAGCCTGACTACCTGGCTTACATGCTGCAGTACGACAGCGTGCACGGCCGTTTCAAGGGCGATATTTCGGTCGAAGGCAACACCCTCATCGTCAACGGCAAGAAGATCCGCCTGACGCAGGAGCGTGACCCAGCCAACCTGAAGTGGGGCGACGTGGGCGCTGAGGTGGTGCTGGAATCCACCGGCCTCTTCCTCACCAAGGAAACGTGTCAGAAGCACTTGGATGCCGGCGCCATGAAGGTCATCATGTCGGCGCCGTCGAAAGACGACACGCCCATGTTCGTGCGCGGTGTGAATTGCGAAACCTACGCTGGCCAGGCCATCATCAGCAATGCCAGCTGCACCACCAACTGCCTGGCACCGATCGCGAAAGTGCTGAACGACAAGTGGGGCATCAAGCGCGGCCTGATGACCACGGTACACGCCACCACCGCCACGCAAAGAACCGTAGATGGCCCGAGCCACAAGGATTGGCGCGGTGGCCGCGGCATTCTGGAAAACATCATTCCCAGCAGCACTGGCGCCGCCAAGGCGGTTGGCAAGGTGATTCCAGCATTGAACAAGAAGCTCACCGGTATGGCGTTTCGCGTGCCGACCTCTGATGTGTCGGTGGTCGACCTGACGGTGGAGCTGGAAAAGGAAGCAACCTTCGACGAAATCAAGGCCGAGATGAAAGCGCAATCCGAAGGCGCACTCAAGGGCATCCTGGGCTATACCGAAGACAAAGTGGTCGCCACCGATTTCCGCGGCGATACCCGCACGTCGATCTTCGACGCCGATGCCAGCATCGCGCTGGACAGCACCTTCATCAAGATTATTTCCTGGTACGACAACGAATGGGGTTACTCCACCAAGTGCCTGGAGATGGTGAAGGTGGTGGCGGCGAAGTAGCGCCCCTCAGGGCTGGCGGCGCATGACGCCCCAAAAAGAAAAAGCAGGCGCGCCGAAAGGCAAGCCTGCTTTTTTTGCGGGTGCGGCGGCGGCAGGCCGCGCGGGATCACTTGCTCATCATCGCGCCGCTGCCCATCTTGCCGTCCATGCTCATGTGTTCGCCGTCCTTCATCATCATCTTCTTGCCATCTTTGGTCATGACGGTGCCGTCTTTCATGACCTTGGTGCCGTTGGACATGGTCATTTCCTTGTCCATCATCATGGTCTTGCCGTCCTTTGTCTCCATCATTTTTCCGTCCTTCATCATGACGCCATCGCCGGCGTGATCCATGGCAAAAGCGGTCAGGGGCAACAGGGCGGCGGCGGCGAGAGCTACGAGTAATTTCTTCATGGTGTTTCCTTGTCCTGGGGGTTGAAGTTAGAGCCCGCCATCGCCTGTTACAAGCCGTCAATAAGCTTATAAGGTCGAATGCAAGCCAAATGCATGCTGGCTCTCAGGCAGTACGGCTCCGTAGGCCGGAACGTCGCAGCGGCGTGGGGAAATATCGCCTGGCCCTCAGCATCCATGTAGGCCGCCGCACTGCAGTGCAAAACACAAGACAAGAAGGTCACTCATTGAAGCTCCTCCGCCAACTCATCCTCATCCTTTTTGCCGCTGCGGTATTGCTCGGAGCCTGGGTGGTGCGCCCCGACGCCCCGGCGAAGCAGCAGGTGCAGCAGGGGCTCAAGCGCGCGCTCACCAGCTTTGCCGTGGCGCGCACGCTGAGCGCGGTGCTGTCGCTGGCCGAGGGCACGGCGGTAGAGGCAGCGCCTTTCGGCATCGGCGTGGAGCTCACGCCTGGGCGCATCCTGCGGCCCCTCAATGAGCTGAGCGAGCAGTTTTCGACGCTGATGCTGGCGGCCAGCGTGGCGTTTGGCATCCAGCTTTTTTTGCTGAAGATCGGGGCGCACTGGGTGATGTCGGCGCTGCTGTCGGTCGCGTTGCTGCTGTGGCTGGCGATGCGGCTAGCCGAGGCAGATCCGGCAGGCCGCACCAGCCGGTTTGCTTCCACCGCCCTGCTGGCCTTGTTGCTGGTGCGCTTTGCGGTGCCGCTCTCGGGGCTTGCGAGCGAGGCCGTTTTTCGCAACGTGCTGGCTGAGCCGCATCAGGAGGCGCTGGCGGCGGTTGAGCTTTCGGGGCGCGAACTCGATGTGGCGCAATCCGAGGGGCAAAAGAAGCTTGGCGATGACAAGACCATCCCCGGTGCGCCATCGACATCGCCGGAGCCTGCGGCGGACGCTTCTTCTTCAGCAACGGGGATCAGCAGCCTGTGGCATGCGCTGAAACAAAAACTGCCTTCAGTGCCGCATCCGTCTGCGGTCCTG
>JBBSUX010000118.1:0-10122 GCA_038234045.1 Burkholderiales bacterium | reverse complement strand
TGCTGCATCTGCTCATCAGTGGTGCTGGTTCGTACGAAACCTGGCGCGCCTGGGTATTGAGCCCTGACATTGCCATCGCCGGTTCGGTCGCAACGCTGGCCTTGCTCGCGCATATGTGGGTGGGCCTGCGCGACGTACTGCTGGATTACGCCCGGCCCGTCGCAGTGCGGGTGGCTGCGCTTGCGGTTCTTGCCGGTGCGTTGGTCACACTTGGCGTGTGGCTGCTTCGCACGCTGTGGATGGGCGGCGGCTAGTCATCTTTCTTTTTCACCGGCACTGCGCACTGGCACACCGGCAACTTTGCTGCGAGGTGCTTCCATGCGATTTTCGATCTACCGCTTCGACCCCGAGGGCGACGCAAAGCCGCGCATGCAGGATTACGAGCTTGAGCCGCTAGCCAACGAGATGATGCTGCTGGATGCGCTCCTGCGCATCAAGGCGTTGGACCCGACTCTGAGCCTGCGCAAATCCTGCCGCGAAGGCGTGTGTGGATCCGACGCAATGAACATCAACGGCCGCAACGGTCTGGCTTGCATCACGCGCTTGCGCGATCTGCCCGATACCATCGTCATCCGGCCGCTTCCGAGCTTTCCGGTGATACGGGATCTGGTGGTCGACATGACGCGCTTCTATCGGCAATACCACTCCATCAAGCCCTGGCTGATCAACGACGAGCCACCCCCAGCGCGCGAACGCCTGCAGTCCCCCGAAGACCGCGCGAAGCTCGATGGCCTCTACGAATGCATTCTGTGCGCCTGCTGCACCAGCCAGTGCCCTTCATCCTGGTGGAACCCCGAGACCTTCGTTGGCCCGGCCGGCCTTTTGCAGGCCGACCGCTTCATCCTCGACAGCCGTGACCGTGCCACCGCCGAGCGGCTTGAGGATCTCAACGATGTCTACCGCCTCTTCCGGTGCCGGACCATCATGAATTGCACCGAGGTGTGCCCGAAGGGTCTCAAACCGTCACGCGCGATCGAGAACATCCGCCTCACGATGGCGAAGTCAGCGCTATGAGCGAAGCCGCACTTCCGGTTACCCCCGACGACGGGCCGCTTTCGCCCTGGTGGGTGCGCACCATCGTGCTGGTGATGATCTTCGGCTTCGGGGGGTTGCTGCTCGTCACGCGCATGGCCTACCGCAATGCGCCGCCGATTCCAGCGCAGGTGGTGGATACGCGCGGTGCGACGGTCTTCACTGGCGACGATGTGAGGGATGGGCAAGAGGTTTTCCTGCGCTACGGGCTCATGGCCAATGGCAGCATCTGGGGCCACGGCGCCTATCTGGGGCCGGACTTTTCCGCCGAAGCTTTGCACCGCATGGGCGTGCAGGCCAGCGAGATGCTGGCCCAAGAGCATTACGGGGTACCGGTTTCGCAACTCACACCCATCCAACGTGGAGCGGTGCAGGGCGAAGTGGTTGCGCTGCAAAAAACGAACCGGTACGACCCCGCTACGGACACGCTGGTTTTCCTGGATGGGCAGGCGGCCGCTTATCGCGAGCAGATCAATCACTGGACTGCCTACTTTCACGATCCCGCCCGCAACGGAGGGTTGAAGGCAGATCTCATCACCGACCCGCTAGAGTTGCGCCACTTCACTGCGTTTGTGATGTGGGCCGCGTGGGCCTCGGTGGCGGTCCGGCCCGGTGAAACCTATTCGTATACCAACAATTTCCCGTATGACCCCAGCGTTGGCAACGTGCCCACTTCTGGCGCGCTTTTGTGGAGTGCGCTGAGCCTTACCGTGCTGCTGGCCGGCATCGCGGTGGTGCTGCTTGCATTCGGCAAGTTCGACTTTTTGGGGTGGATATCGCGTGGGCAGCATGTGCATCCGCATATGCTGCCAGGCGGCGCTACCCCGGGTCAGAAGGGGTTGGTTAAGTTCTTCGTTGTGGTGTCGGTGTTGTTGCTTGCGCAGACGCTGATTGGTGGTGGCGTTGCCCACTACCGGGCAGACCCAGGCAGCTTCTACGGATTTCAACTCGAGAAAATTTTCCCCAGCAATCTGCTGCGCACTTGGCACCTTCAGCTGGCCATCTTCTGGATTGCCACGGCTTACGTGGCTGCAGCCTTGTTTCTGGGCCAGTCATTGCGCAGCACCGAACCCCGCTGGTTGAAACCCTGGACGCATGTCCTCTTCGTTGCCTTCGCAGTTGTCATCGCAGGAAGTTTGCTGGGTGAGTGGCTGGGTATTGCGCAACTGCTGGGGGGCTGGTGGTTCTGGCTTGGCAACCAGGGCTGGGAGTACCTGGAGCTGGGCCGTATCTGGCAAATGTTGCTGGTAGCGGGCTTGTTCGCGTGGTTTGTATTGCTCTTCATGCTCGTGCGACCCAAGGCGCTGCGCCAGGGCGAAGCGTGGCCCATTGCGCGCATGTTTCTCGTGGCGGCGCTGGCCATTCCGGTTTTCTACATCCCGGCTTTGCTCTTTGGAGCGCGCACCAATTTCACGGTTGTCGATACCTGGCGCTTCTGGATCATTCACCTCTGGGTAGAAGGCTTCTTCGAGTTCTTCGTTACCACCGTGGTGGCGCTCACGTTCTTCCAGCTCGGGCTGACCCGGCGCAATGTGGCGCTACGGGTGATTTACCTGGATGCCATCCTGTACTTCCTCGGCGGCTTGATTGGCACCGGCCATCACTGGTATTTCACCGGCCAGAGCAACGCGAGCATGGCGGTATCGGCAATGTTCTCGGTGTTGGAGGTGGTGCCACTTACGCTGCTGACGCTTGATGCCTGGGATTTCGTGCGCACAACCCGGGGTCAGTGCGACCACTGCGGCAAAGCCGTCGCCATCCCGCACCGCTGGACTTTCTACTTTCTGATGGCGGTGGGGTTCTGGAATTTTGTCGGCGCCGGCATGTTCGGCTTTTTGCTCAACCTTCCGGTCGTGAGTTACTACGAGGTTGGCACCCTGCTTACGCCCGCGCATGGACACGGCGCTTTGATGGGCGTCTTCGGCATGCTGGCTATTGCATTGATGGTTTTCGTGCTGCGGCAGACCAGTACCGATGCGCGCTGGGTCGCCATCGAAAAATGCGTGCGTGTGGCTTTCTGGGGCGTCAACATCGGGCTGGCGATGATGATTGGGCTGAGTCTCTTCCCCGGCGGCGTGCTGCAGGTCTGGGACGTGCTGGAGCATGGTTATTGGCATGCCCGCAGCTTCGATTTCATCGGCAGTGAGCGCTCCCACCTGATCGAGTGGCTGCGAATGCCCGGCGACGTGGTGTTTATCCTGTTCGGTGCAGTGCCGCTGGTGATGGCATGCCTGCTTGGCTGGCGCGGCGTCTGGTTGGACCGGAACAACGCGCCGACCCCCGAGGAAGGCGCCGACATGCCTTCGCTCTCCATCGCCCCATCGCCCATCGTCCCTACCAGAGCACTTGCGCGTTGAGCTTGCTCGGCTGTACCGTCTGAGCTCCGGCAGCAACGCCACACTTGCTACCCCTTCTTTTACCTTCTGGCCGAGACCTTGCCATGTCAAATGATCCCAACGATACCGACCGCACAACCTTACGCGAGCAGGCCATCTCCCGCTGGGCCAATGAAGGCGGCGAGATACCTGACGTGGAGCCTCCGCATGCCTCCGTCGACGCTGCATCGACGCAGACCCGCGCCGAGCGCACCTACGTTGATGGGCCGCCGCAGACCAATGCCGAGATCGTCCAGCTGAAGGTGCGCATGATCGCTCTGGAGAGTCTCTTGATGGCGCTGCTCTCGGATGCCTCCCCACAGCAACTCGCGCTGGCCAAAGAAATGGCGGGCACCATTTCGCCGCGCGCTGGCGCCACTCCGCACCGCTTGACCGTGCAGGGCGCCGCGCAAATGCGGTGGCTGGTCGAGCGTGCGCAGATCCTGCGCGAGCAGTCCAGCAAACCCGCCAAACCTCAACCATGAGCGAGAGCACCGCAAGCAATAACGCCGGCAGCCAAGCGGGCACCACCGAAGGTGGAGCAGGCGTCGTGCTGTGGCGGCTCGGGTTTCGGCCGTTTTATCTGCTCGCCAGCGTGTTCGCCGCGGTTTCGATCCCGCTCTGGGCACTGCAGTTTGCGGGCATGCTGCCGCACCCGTACCTCGCAGGGCCCCTCTGGCACGCGCATGAAATGCTGTTTGGCTTCGTGCTGGCGGTGATTGTCGGTTTTCTTCTCACTGCCGGACGTAACTGGTCAGGCCGGCCCACGTTGCATGGCCCGGCCCTTATGGCACTGATAGCGCTCTGGGTCTCCGGCCGCATCCTCGTGGTAACCCCGTATGGGTGGCTGGCCGCAGTTATCAACTGCGCTTTTCCACTGGCGGCTGCCGTGGCGCTTGCTGTGCCGTTTATCGGGGCGCACAACCGGCGCAACTATTTTTTCATCGCGCTCCTGCTGGGCATGTTTGTGGCGCAGTTGATGTTTCACCTGGCGCAACTGCAGGTGATTCATCCTCCGCCATGGGTAGGCGTGCAGCTGGGGCTCGACGTGTTGCTGCTGGTCATATCGGCTATAGCCGGCCGCGTGGTGCCGCTCTTTACCAACAGCGCGATCCAAGGCGCCGGAGCAAAGCGACACGAAAAGCTCGAAGCGCTAGCAACGCTGGCGCTTTTCGCGCTGTTTGTTGCCGATGGTGTCGGGCTATCCGGTACGCCGCTCATGCTTTTGCTGCTGCTTTGCGGATTAACCCAGGCCGCGCGCTGGTTGTGCTGGCGGCCATGGACCACATTGCGCACACCGCTGGTGTGGATCCTCCACGTGTCGTACCTGTGGGTCGTCGTCCATTTCGGCTTGCGCGCAGCCGAGACGCTCGGTTTGGTAGGCCCCTCAGCCGCTGTACATGCACTGGCTGCCGGTGCTGCTGGCGGTCTCATCATCGGCATGATGACCCGCACCGCGCGGGGCCATACCGGTCGGCCATTGCGAGCCGATGGGGTAGATATCGCTTGTTATCTGCTGGTATTGGCGGCAGCGTTGGGGCGGGTGGCAGCGCCGCTGATTGCGCCGGTTTTCACAGTGCAGGAGGTGTTGCTCGCCGCTGCATTGTGGTCTGCCGGGTTCGGCCTCTATGCTCTGCGATACGGGCCCTGGCTGCTCAGACGGCGGGTGGATGGTGCGGCGGAGTAGCCAGCTCGTTACCTAGACAGCGAGCTGGCAGCCGCACGTCAAGTAGAACCCGCTGCGCTCTTGAGTTCGCGCGCATATCTGCCGACGCTAAACTATGTTCATGGTCAATCCTGTGACGCAAACGTTCTGAGCCTGGAGAATTTCCCCGGGCGTGAACTTGTGCGCGGTTACTTTTGCTCCGTCTCACCCCCATAGCGCAGGCGCGCTCAGCGGGCTCTTAGCGGACCGCTTCTCGGCGCCCCGGCAATCCACGCAATTGCCGCTGGCCGACACCCTTTCTTCGTTTCTTTCCTCCGAATTTCAGACGAGGCGGCCCGCCCGCAGTCGTCTGCTTGGCCCATGTCCATTTCTTCCTTACGCAAGGACTGGCTCTCCAACATCCGCGGCGATCTGCTCGCAGGGACTGTTGTAGCGCTCGCCCTCATCCCTGAAGCCATTGCCTTTTCCATCATTGCTGGGGTCGACCCGAAGGTCGGGCTGTATGCGTCCTTCAGCATGGCTGTCGTTATCGCCATTGCTGGCGGGCGCCCCGGCATGATCTCTGCCGCCACGGGCGCCATGGCGCTGGTGATGGTCACGCTTGTCAAGGATCACGGCCTGCAGTACCTGTTCGCGACGACCGTGCTCACCGGTATCTTTCAGATCATCGCGGGCGCAATGAAGCTCGGCTCGCTCATGCGCTTTGTTTCGCGTTCGGTGGTCACCGGCTTCGTCAATGCGCTGGCGATCCTGATCTTTATGGCGCAATTGCCTGAGCTCACCAACGTGCCCTGGCAGGTCTATGCGATGACGGCCGCCGGGCTCGCCATCATCTATGGCCTGCCGTATCTGACCAAGGTTGTTCCTTCGCCTCTGGTCTGCATCGTCGTGCTGACGATTGCAGCGGTCGCGCTTGGCATCGACATCCGCACCGTCGGCGACATGGGGCAGCTGCCTGACAGCCTGCCCGCGTTTCTTCTGCCCGATCTGCCGCTGAACCTCGACACGCTCAAGATCATCGTGCCGTATGCGCTTACGCTGACGGTGGTGGGCCTGCTGGAATCGATGATGACCGCCGCCATCGTCGATGAGCTTACCGACACCTCCAGCAACAAGAACCGCGAATGCGTCGGGCAGGGCATGGCCAACATCGCGACCGGCTTCTTGGGCGGCATGGCGGGTTGCGCGATGATTGGCCAGTCGGTCATCAACGTGAAATCGGGTGGCCGGGGGCGGCTTTCCACACTCACAGCAGGCGTCGTGTTGCTGGTGCTGATCGTCTTTCTGGGCCCGTGGGTCAGCCGCATTCCGATGGCCGCGCTGGTGGCTGTGATGATCATGGTGAGCATCGGCACCTTCAGCTGGGATTCGGTTCGCAAGCTGCGCCAGCACCCGCTGAGCTCTTCACTGGTGATGCTTGCTACCGTGGTGGTAACGGTCGCTACCCACGACCTGGCTCGGGGGGTTTTCGTCGGCGTTCTGCTCTCGGGCGTTTTCTTCGCCAACAAGGTCGGGCGGGTGCTGCGGATCGACCGCAGCGACGGGGTAGATGGCCGTGAAGGGGCCGGCAACCCGCTGCGCACCTACACGGTGGTCGGCCAGGTGTTCTTCGCGTCTGCCGAATCGTTCGTTGCCGCCTTCGATTTCAAGGAGGTGGTGCCGCAGGTGCGCATCGATGTGAGCCGCGCGCACTTCTGGGATATCTCGGCGGTTGGCGCTCTGGACAAGGTGGTGCTGAAATTCAAGCGCGAGGGCATTGCGGTCGAGGTGATCGGCCTCGACGCGGCAAGCACGACGATGGTCGACCGCTTTGCCCTGCACGACAAGCCGGGAGCGGTTGAGAAGCTCATGCACTGAAGAACCACCAGCAAACTCAAGAAAAAGGGCCCCTCATGCAAAAGATCAACGCCTGTATCGACGCATCCAGCGCCACCGACGCCAGCGTCATCGATTGGGCGGCCTGGTGCGCCCAGCGGCTGGGTGCGCCGCTCGAACTGCTGCATGTGATCGAGGCGACGCCTGGGGTTGAGTCGCCGGCCGATGACTTGACCGGCGCTATCGGTCTCGGTGCCCATGAAACACTGCTTGCACGGCTGAGCGAGCTCGACGCGCAACGCAGCGTCGTCGCCCACCAAGCTGGCGCGCTGCTGCTCGATGCCGCGCGGCAACGCGCCGAGAGCGCAGGCGTCACGCAGGTGGGCACGCGCATGCGGCAGCAATCACTGGCTGAAGCGTTGCATGCGCTGGAGCCTGAAACGCGGCTCTTCGTCCTGGGCCGTCACCCGCGCCAAGCCGGCGGGCGCCTGCCTGCTATCGATCACCACATCGAAGCCGTGGTCCGCAGCGTCAGCCGCCCGGTGCTGATCGCCACGCAAGCGCCGTTTCAGCCCCTTGAACGCATCTTCATCGCCTTCGACGGCAGCCCCACCGCGCACAAGCTGGTGGCTGCCGTTGCGCAGAGTCCGCTGCTCGTTGGCTTGCCGATCATGCTGGTGAAGGCCGCTGGTGCGGGTGCCGACAACAAAGCCACCCGCTCGCAATTACAGGTGGCCGAATCCGCCCTCAAAAAAGGCGGCGCCCATCAGGACGTATCCAGCACCGTGATCGCCGGCCAGCCTGATGAGGTGTTGCCCGAATTGTTGCGGCAGCAAAAGGCTTCGCTACTGGTAATGGGCGCATACGGCCATTCGCGCATCCGACAGTTTTTGGTCGGCAGCACCACGACGGCGCTCATGCGGTCGAGCCCGGTGCCTGTGTTGGTGCTGCGGTAATTTATACGTGAGCGCTGTGTCACGGCACGTCGGTCGGCGCGCCGGGTAAGCCCTTGCGCATTGGCTGAGACGCCGCGAATCGAGCCACGTTCAGGCTTCAGCCAATACCAGCTCAAAGCAAATCAGCACCGCGTTTTCGTTCGGTGCGAGTTCGCCAAAATGTACGTCGCCTGCAGGGTCGATCAACGCAATCTGCAGGCTGGCACACGGGCTCTGCGCGCCAGGCTCGACCCGGCCCGATACCGCCAGAATCTCGGTCGCAATGTCGGGCACCACACGCCCATCGGTGAAGGTGGCGCCGACCAGGCTGCCCACGCTGCCTGCGATGCGCGCCCGGTGCAGGCCATGTTCCCGGCAGATCGTCTGAATGCTTCCGATCAGGTCTTCGTTCGGCCTCACCTTGGCTATCACGCAGCGCCTATTGCCCTTCGGAACTGCCGCATGGTCCTCTTGGTCTTCTATCAAGCGCGGTCGGAAAAGGCTGAATCGGGTCTCATCGTCGAACTCGACCGACATCGCCACGTTGGCCACACCCGATGCCGTCACATGCGTGTCTTGGCATACCCGCACCTGGTCGTTGTGCAAATGCCCACCCTTGACCTTGCCTTGGGGGTCGGTCCACAAGGCGTGGCAGTGGACAAAAGGGTTGCCGTCTTTTTCGCCAAAGGTTGCGACTGCCAGCAGCAAATGCACCGGTGTTTCGATGCGATGCGTTTCGCTATAGAAAGCGACGTGTTCATCGTCGTTTGTTTCAGCGGGCCTCACGTACTGGAGCGATTCGACCTGAAAGTTAGCGAGCCGCACGGTTCCGCTGCGTATTCCTGACTGCTGCATGCCGGCGCTGATGCCGGCCAGCAAAGAAGTGCCGGCGGGAATAGTGAAGTGCGCGCTGAGCAAACTGCCTTCAACGGATTCATGGCGTTGAACTTCAGGAACGCCGGGCTGGACGAGTGTTTTGAACATTTTTCTTGAAGTACGGGTTACGCCGCCTGATTTCGAACGTTTTACAGCGAACACGCGGCCGTCGCGTTCACTCGTAGTGAGTCCACATGCGCAGCACCCGAACTGTGCATTCTTCTTTGAACACCTCATACACCAGACGATGCTGAATGTTGATTCGTCTGGAGTAAGCACGGTCCAAATCGCCAACGAGCTCTTCGTAGGCGGGTGGGTTCTGGAATGGATCGTTTGCCAGAATCTCAAGGAGCGCTTCTGCCTTCGCTTTCAGCCCAGCCGCTGAAAGTTTCTTGGCATCCTTCAGTGCGTGCTTGGCAAAGACAACGGCCCACCCTACCAAGTTAGTCCCTTCGCGCTTTTGGTCAGAGGTTCGGCCATGCGCTTCTTGATGGATTCGCGCATACCAGGAACCGACAAGAGATAAAGGGTTTCCTGAATTGCCTGCCAGTCTTCCGCGGACACCAGGACTGCGCTGCTGCGCTTGCCGGAAATCAGAATCGGCTGATGCGATTCGGCAGTTTGGTCGATCAGTCGATAGAGGCCTGCCCGGGCCTCGGTCGCAGTGACTAGGGTGGTCATGTTGATCTCCCCACAAAAAGTTGAAGCGTACGTTAAAGCGTACTTCTCGTCAACTTGAAGTGAGTGCGCTTTAGTGCCGGCTAACGTGCCAAGGTAAGCGGCGGCGTGGCCGTCCGCTTGAGCGCCGAGTTAGACAGGAAGAGCTTGAACAATGAAATACATCCAAATAGCTGCTGCCGGCCAGCCGAGAAAAGCAATAATGCTCATTGCAAGCTGACCGAGTTTCACATCCAGCAAACCGAATACAAGACCACCAACGGCACTTCCCAAGGCGAAAAGTACCAACGGCCAATACCAGGAAACTCGCGTGAAATAGAAGACTAAAAGTCCAAGACCTACAAGAGTTCCAAGCAGCACCGAAGCTTGAAGCACCGCAAGAAAGCCTCTGGATGAACCGCGGAAATTCGAAGCGTGGCGTTGATGCGTGTTCACGAAACCGAATAGTAGACCCCACGCGGCCATGAGGATAATCGGCAGTGACGCTGACATGTGAAAAGACTAACGTTTGAGTTCAGGGGTTGCCGAATGCAGCCCGCTGGAACGAATGGTTAGACGGCACGTTGCTGCGCTGACTGTGCGCGCATTGCCAGAACCGCAACACCTAGGGAGACTCTGCAAAACCTCGTGCTACCCCGACTATCGCAGGGCGTGAGGTCTCGGCACGATAGAGGCCATGACGCAATCGACCCTTGGCTTTGATCCGCTGCACAAGAAGACCCGCAAGGAGATCTTTCTCCAGGAG
>JBBSUX010000117.1:0-10157 GCA_038234045.1 Burkholderiales bacterium | reverse complement strand
CATCGCCTCGTTTTGTCGGCTGTGTCGGAGGCACGCAATGACTCTTTCTGCGTTGGAGGTCATGCGCGACGCGCCGGTAATTCCGGTGATCGTGATCCACGATGTCGCGCAGGCGGTACCGCTGGCGCGCGCGCTGGTCGCTGGCGGTATCCGCATGTTGGAGGTCACGCTGCGTACGCCTCAGGGGCTGGCTGCCATCGAAGCCATCGCGCGGGAGGTACCCGAGGCCGTAGCTGGTGCGGGTACGGTGCGGAGCGCAGCCGATGTGGGCGCGGTGGTGAAGGCCGGCGCGCGCTTTGCGGTGAGCCCTGGCTACACGTCTGCGATCGGTACGGCGTGCCGGGATGCTTGCCTGCCGCTTTTGCCGGGGGTTGCCACGGGTAGCGAAATCCTGATGGCACAGGAAGACGGACTCGCTGCCATGAAGTTCTTTCCCGCCTTGCAAGCAGGCGGTGTAGTGATGCTGAAGGCCTGGCATGGTCCGTTTGGCGACGTGGTGTTCTGCCCGACCGGCGGCATTCACGCCGGCAACGCGGCGGAGTTTCTGGCGCTGCCGAACGTGGCCTGCGTCGGCGGATCATGGCTGACGCCGGCCGATGCGGTGGAGCAGGGCGACTGGGCGCGCATCACGCAGCTGGCCCGTGAGGCTTCGAGGCTGCCGCGCCGCTGAACCGGAACTGATGGAAATGTCGGGCCGCAAAGGCTTTTGTCGTTGCGGCTGCGGTGGCTTGCCAAATTTAGATAAAAAAGTGCTTGTATCGCAATCGCATAAAGCGCTATTAGCTACTATAAATATAGCCTTGATGCCTCGCTGAGAGGACTCCCAGACGTCACGTGCTTCCGCGTAGCACCAGCTCATAGTCCAACTGCACGCAGGCGCGGGGGGGCTCCTCCCCACGCATGAGGCCTAGCAGCATGCGCGCGCCTTCCGCGCCGACCTCGCCGCGCGGCGTGCGCACGGAAGTCAGCGGTGGCAGCATCTGGTCGCTGCCCGCCAGATCGTTGAAACCAGCCACTGCGATCTGTTCCGGCACCGCGATTCCGAGCCGATTGGCGGCGAGAAGTCCGCCTTGAGCGATGTCGTCATTGCAGAAGAAGATCGCGTCGATATCGGGCGCATCGCGCAGCAATTTTTCAAATAGCCGCGCCCCTAGCGCGATGGATGAGCGCTCGGGGCTCAGCAGCTCAATCTGCGGATCGTAGAGCCCTGCCTCGCGTAGGCGCTTGCGGTAGCCCTCAGCGCGTTGCAGCGTTCGCGGGTCGAGCTGCGCTGCGCAAAACGCGATGCGCTTGCGTCCGCGCTGCAGCAGGTGATCGGTGATGGCGGCGCCTGCATCGGCCTGCGAGAAGCCCACGCAATGCACGCCTTTGGCTTCGCTGATCTCCATCAGATGCACGCAGGGGACCCGGCTTTCTGCGATCAGCCGGCGCGATTGCTCGCAGCGGTCAAAGCCGGTCACCAGCAGGCCCGCTGGTCGGTGCGGCAGCCACGAGCGCAGTAGCAGCTCTTCCTCGTCCGCGTCGTAGTGCGTAACGCCAATCAGCGGCTGAAACCCTGCGGGAAACAGCTGCCGATGCACGGCCTCCAGCACATCGACGAACAGCGTGTTAGAGAGCATCGGCACCAGCACCAGTACTTGCGAACTCTTTTGCGAGGCCAGCGCCCGCGCGGCGGGGTCGGGCACATAGCCAAGCGCGTCGGCGGCAGCGCACACGCGCTCGACCAGAGCCGGCGCCACGCTGCGCTCTTTGCGCAAAGCGCGCGATACCGTGATCGGGCTCACGCCCGCTTTGGCCGCAACGTCGTTCAAGGTCACGCGGCCGGTAGCGCGGCTGGCGCGGGTATTTACCGCAGCAAGAGCTGGAACGCTAACGGGTGGAATTGCTGCAGGGATGACGGAAGCGGCCAAGGGTTTCTCCGGAATCGGGTCGGCGACATTCTTTCGTAGGATAGCGCTGTCCTGCCGATGCAAACAAAGATTTTGTCTCCGGGACTCAGTTGCTTTGTGCCTTCCCCACCAACTCCTTTCTCTTTTTGTGCCCGCATTGACCTCAGTTCTTCCGGACAGCGCTATCAACCTTCGGCTACAACTCGCCTGCACCGCCATCGTGGTGATGGGCGTCTCTGGCTGCGGCAAGTCGAGCGTGGGCGAGGCATGCGCGAGCGCGCTCGGCTGGTCAATGGTGGAGGGTGACGGCTTTCATTCACCCGACAGCGTTGCCAAGATGCGCGCCGGCCTCCCGCTGACCGATGCGGACCGCGCCGGTTGGCTCGATCGTTTGGCGGGCGTCCTGGCAACAACGCCTGGCGAATCGGATGCTGAAGGCCATCGACCGGGCATTGTGCTCACTTGTTCGTCCCTGCGGCGTCGTTACCGCGACCGACTGCGGGCGGCACGACCTGACCTCGGCTTCGTGTTCCTGAAGCTGGATTACGACGCGGCGCTGGAGCGTGTGCGGGAGCGCTCTGGTCACCTGTTTCCGCCCGCCCTGGTCGCCAGCCAGTTCGAGACACTGGAGTCGCCGGAGGGTGAGCCCAGCGTGATCACGGTCGATGCCACGGCACCGCTGAGCGAGGTGGTCGCGCTCGTCTTGTGGCATGTGCGGGCGGCTGGTCAGCCTGCGCCACTATCGGCGTCCACCCATGACACCACCAATTGAAGAGCCCACCCGCTCGCCATATCTCGGCCTCGCGCCGAGTCCGCCTTTGCGCGCTACGAAGCGCATCCCCGAGACCGCTATGGTGCATGGTGCTGCAGCTCAAGCATTTCCGCCCTGCAAAATTTTATTTATTGAGAGTGATTTGACATGGCGAAAGTGACCCTGAAGAACGTAGTGAAGCAATACGGATCCGTAAAGGGCGTCGACGATCTTTCGATCGAAATCCAGGACAAGGAGTTTGCTGTTCTTGTAGGCCCTTCCGGATGCGGAAAATCGACAGCGCTGCGCATGATTGCCGGCCTTGAATCGATCAGCTCTGGTGAGATTTACATTGGTGACACGCTGGTCAATGATCTGGAGCCGCGGGATCGGGACGTCGCCATGGTCTTTCAAAATTACGCGCTCTATCCGCATATGAACGTGCGCGAGAACATGGGGTTCGGACTAAAAATTCGCAAACTGTCTCAGGCAGAAATTGATGCACGCGTACTGGAGGCCTCTGAAATACTGGGTCTCAACGACTTGCTGGACCGAAAGCCCAAGGAATTGTCGGGCGGTCAGCGCCAGCGGGTGGCGCTGGGCCGTGCCATCGTTCGCAAACCCAAGGTGTTCTTGTTCGACGAGCCACTGTCCAACCTGGATGCGAAGCTACGCGTCGCGATGCGCGCCGAGATCAGCAAGTTGCACAAGCGCTTGGAGGCCACCATGATCTACGTGACACACGATCAGGTCGAGGCAATGACCATGGCCGATCGAATCTTCATCATGAGCAAGGCGGTCCTGCAGCAGCGCGGTGCACCCATTGATGTCTACTCACAACCGGTTAACCGATTCGTTGCGGGATTCATTGGCTCGCCATCGATGAATTTTTTCGATGCTCGAATCATCTCGGAGACTGGCGCGCTGTTTATTGATGGCGGCAGCTTTAAAGTTGCTGTGCCGGAGGTCTTCCGAAAAAATCTAGAGACGCACGTCGCAAAAGATGTCGTATTTGGTGTGCGCCCGGAGGATATCTCATTGCACCAACCCGGTAGTGATGACGCAAATACCACCACCGCGAAGGTCGAGGTCGTCGAATTGCTCGGGTCGGAAATTTTCGTCCATTTCACTTGTGGAGCGCATGCGCTGGTTGCGCGTATGCCCGTGCCTGAGCACGTAATCAGTGTTGGCGAGGTGCTCGACATTGACTTCAGGATGGTTAAGACACATATTTTTGATAAAGCTTCGTCGCAGACCATCATTTGAGAACTTCAACTTTCACGTTGAATTTCCCGGTGTTTCGTGATCGTCATGTTTATTTTTCGGCCGGTTCTTTGTTGCTTAACCTGGAGACTTTTATGAAGTACGTATTTCCCAAGAAACTTTTGGCGTTGTCTACGCTCTGCCTTTGCGGGGCGGCTTTTGCGCAGTCTGGTGAACTGCGGGTGTTGCTGGCGAACCATCCATACGGAGAATTGCTCAAGCAACATATTCCCGAGTTTGAGAAGGAGTCCGGGATTAAGGTCAACGTCGAAAGTTTGCAGGAGAGCCAGCTGACACAAAAGCTCACGACCGAATTCGCAACCAAGTCCTCCACGGTCGACGTTTTCATGACACGGCCGCTGCAAGAAGGCAAGCTTTTTGCCAAGAATGGCTGGTATGCACCGCTTACCAGCTACGACTTTGCAGATTATCCGAAGAACATCATGAATGCCGCGTCTTTTGGTGGCAAACCTTATATTGTGCCGCTCGTAACAGAGTGGCAGGTGCTTTACTATCGGAAGGACCTGCTTCAGAAAGCGGGTTTAAAGGTCCCAACCAATTTCGTAGAGCTTGAAGCTGCGGCCAAGAAACTCAATACCGATGGTGTCGCGGGTTTCGCCTCTCGCGGAAAAGGCGCTGCAGCGGTAACGCAGCTGTCGAGCTATATCTACAACTATGGCGGTGATTATCTTGACAAAGGCGTTGCGGTCTTTGACTCCAAGCCTGCTGTCGACGCCATACGCTTTTATGGGAAAATGCTGGGTGATTATGGGCCAAAGGGCGTAACCGCCATGTCATGGGAAAACATCATGCCACTGTTCCAGGCCGGTAAGGTGGCGATGTGGACCGATGCTTCAGTGTTTTACGGGCAGATCGTCGATCAGTCCAAAACGCAGATTCCAGTGACCGATTTTGATATTGCCAACTTCCCGGCTGGCCCCAAGACCAACGCTCCGTTCATCGTATCTTCGTGGGGCATGTCTGTTTCCAGTCAATCGAAGAAGCAAGAGATGGCCATGAAGTTCCTGAACTGGGCCTCAAGCAAGGAACTGGCGATCGACGGCATGAAGGACAACATCACCATGGCGCGTTCGTCGGTTTGGGAGGACCCAGCCGTGCGCGCAAAGATGAACCCGGGCTTGATCCAGACGCGCGTTTTTGCCGCCAAGAATGGCACACCCGTTGACCGCCCATACATGAGTGCGGTAGGCGAGGCCCGCGATCTGATCGGCGAACTGGTGATTGAGTCGATTAATACCAAGGGCACTTCAACCAAGCTCGATGCAATGGCCAAAGAGAAAGCCGCCCGCGTCAATGATCTGCTCAAAGACACCGGCGAATATGGCAAGTAAGTGAAACTGGCCTCGGTGACAGGGCATGAGTTCCTGGCTATTCCGCACAGCAGGAATAGCTGGGGCTAATACTCGACGAGGTCCCTTCGCAGAACTGTCACGCAAAAAGGGCTATCTATGCACCGGTCAAGCTTTTCTGAGCGGAATTTGCGGATACTGTTCCCGCTTCCGGCCATCATCTTCATTGGGTTGATGATGGTATTTCCCATCGCCTATACCCTATACCTGAGTTTCACTAATTGGAACCTCACCTCAGGGAGAGAGCCGGCCTTCGTCGGATTTTCCAGCTATCTGCGCGTTCTTACGGAACCGCGGTTTTTACACGCGTTAGGCAGAACTTTCACGTTTACGTTTTTTGCCGTGGCTATTGAGGTTGTGCTTGGCGTTGCCGTCGCTATTATTCTGAACCGCGCTTTTGTTGGCAGAAATCTTGCCAAACTTCTGCTATTGCTTCCGCTCGTCGCCACGCCTGTGGCGGTGGGTATTGTCTTTAATCTTTTCTACGATCCAACCATTGGCCTGCTGAACTTCCTTCTTAATTCGGCCGGTTTGCCTCAGGGAAGTTGGGTATCGAACGCAAAAACGGTCATTCCGGCCCTCATTTTGGTCGATGTCTGGCAGTGGACGCCGATGATTACTTTAATCGTTCTCGCGGGTTTAGCCGGACTATCGGAAGAGCCTGTAGAAGCTGCACGCGTAGACGGCGCGAGCGAATGGCAAATTCTGCGCTATGTCACGATCCCGATGGTCATGCCCGTCATTTTGACAGCGACGATCCTTCGCTTGATTGATGCGTTGAAAACCTTCGACATTATTTACGCAATGACTGGCGGCGGACCTGGTTACGCCTCTGAAACACTCAACATTATGGGGTTCAAGTACAGCTTCGAATATTTCCGGATTGGGCAATCGTCAGTCATTTTGGTAGCGCTGTTTCTGGTGGTTCTGCTGTGCAGCCTCGGTATCATGAAGCTACGTGCAGCGACTGAAATCTGATCAGGACGTAAAGATGAAAAAAGAGCGCGTATCAAACATACTTTTTTATTTGCTAGTTGCATTGATAGCACTAATTGTGCTTTTTCCGTTCTTGTGGATGCTTTCATCGTCATTTAAAACGCAAATAGATATTATTACGTGGCCTCCCAAGTTGTTCTTTGAGCCGACGCTGCAGAACTACCGGAAAGTTTTTGAAGAGCAGAACTTTCTGCAATACTTCATGAATTCAACGATCGTTGCTACCTTCTCTGTCAGCTTTTCGCTACTGATTGGTTTGCCGGCCGCGTACTCCATAGCTCGCTATACGCAGCACAGGCTCGCGGTATTTATTTTGCTGGCGCGTCTGATGCCCGGTATTTCTTTTCTGATGCCTTGGTACATCATCTTCTCGTGGCTCGGCCTGATGGATACTTATGTGGCCTTGATTTTGTCGCATATGCTGATCGCGCTGCCGATCGTGGTGTGGATCATGACAACGTATTTCAATTCCATTCCGCGCGAACTTGAAGAGTCTGCAATGGTAGACGGCGCAACGCGCGCATACGCGTTTCTAAAGATCATCTTGCCACTCTCCGGACCGGGCGTCATTACCGCGACGACGCTATCGTTTATCTTTTCTTGGAATAACTTTATGTTCTCCCAGGTGCTCAGCATGGAGAAAACAAAGACGCTTCCAATCGCCGTCTACAACTTTTTGTCGTACGCGGAAGTCGATTGGGGAGGGGTTATGGCGGCCGCTGTTTCCATCATGGCGCCCGCAATCGTGTTAACGATGATTTTTCAAAGGTATGTGGTCAAGGGACTGACCATGGGAGCAGTCAAAGGCTAGATTTTTACGCTGTGTAAAAAAACGCGAGATGCACCGATTGGGATGGCTGCGGTAAAAGCTTGAGGCTAACGGAGCCGAAGTGCGCAGCTATGCGATAGGCTTGGAGTATTTGCTAACGGCTTCCCACAATCCGTTTAGATAGGTCATTCCAAGGGCGCGGTCGTAAAGGCCATAGCCAGGTTTTCCGGACTCTCCCCAGATCATGCGCCCATGGTCTGGCCGGACATAGCCGTCGAATCCAACGTCGAAATATGCCTTGACGATGGCCGCCATATCCAACGAGCCGTCACATGAATTGTGAGTGGATTCATAAAACGTTCCATCTGCTTCTACTTTGACGTTACGCAGATGACCGAAGTGAATCTTGCCGAGGCCTCCAAACTCTCGCACGAGCGCTTCCACGTTGTTGCACAGGTCAGCGCCCAAAGAGCCCGAACACAATGTCAGCCCATTGCTGGGCGAATCAACGATCTGAATTAACCGCATCAAGTCGTTTCGGTTCTTCACGATGCGAGGTAAGCCGAATATCGGCCGAGGCGGGTCATCCGGGTGCATGGCCATTCGTAAGCCAGCTTCCTCCGCTACGGGGATGATGGCTTTCAGGAAGTACTCCAGATTTGCCCAGAGCCTTTCTTCATCAACCGTTTTGTATTCGCTGAGGAGATTTTTGAGCTCTTCCGGTTTGTAGCTTGCGTCCCAACCAGGCAGCGCGATACCGCCTTCTGGATCGATGTTTGCCACGGTGGTGGCGTCAAATGCAAGGGTGAAGGAGCCGTCCGGTAGCTTCCGCGCCATATCGGTACGTGTCCAGTCAAACACGGGCATGAAGTTGTAGCAAACGACCTTGACTCCGACCGCGGCGCAATGACGTATGTTCTGCTGAAAATTCGAGATCAAGCGGTCGCGCGATGCCTTGCCGAGTTTGATGTCCTCGTGCACCGGGATGCTCTCCACAACCTCAAACTTCATTCCACAGTCTTCGATGCGCGTTCGCAACGACTCCAACTTGGCCATTGGCCAGACTTCCCCGACGGGAACATCGTAAATCGCCGAAACGATGCCGAAGATGCCGGGAATTTGCCGTATGTATTCCAATGGCACAGGATCTGATTCGCCATACCAGCGGAAGGTCATTTTCATGTTGTGTGCCTCGTTCGGTTTTTGAATTGGGAGGCGTTTCCAAGCCCGTGATACCCGCCGCTCCTGCAGGTCACATTGCCCGCCAAGCAGCAACAAACGCGCGTGCATTACCTGCAGTTTGCTGGACTGCCATACCCGGCTTGAAAAGCGCAGAGCCAAGACCAAAGCCATCAGCACCGGCATCGAAATAAGCCTGCATGTTGTGAGTCGTAATGCCGCCGACGGGCAACAGACGAGTTTCCTTCGGCAGCACTACCCGAATGGCTTTGAGAATGGCGGGTGTTACCAGATCTGCCGGGAAAATCTTGAGCGCATCAGCACCCGCGTCGAGCGCAGCGAAGGCTTCGGTCGGTGTAACGATGCCCGGCATGCAAAGTAGGCCAACGGCTTTGGCGGCTCGAATTAGGGTCGAATCTGCATGGGGCATGACAACCAGTTCGCCGCCGCATCCAACGAGTTGCTCAATCTGGCTGGCCGAGCGAACCGTGCCTGCACCGACCAACGCATCATCTGGGAGTGCCCGGCGCAGCGCCGAAATGCTGGCCATCGGATTCGGTGAATTCAGCGGCACTTCGATCAGGCGAAAGCCCGTTTCGTAAAGGCTTGTCCCCAGGTCAACTGCCTCTTCCGGACGGACCCCGCGCAGAATCGCAACGAGGGGCAAGGCCGACATCGCTTTTGCAAAACGATGCGTCAATAACGTTTGAGGGTTCATCAGGTCTCTTGATCACCATGAGGCAAATTCTCGATCAGGCCAGCGGCAACAGCGAAGTTCCACAGACCGACAGGAGCGGTGTTTTCGAGCACGGTTGCCACCGGCTGGCCGAAGTAACTGAAGGCTTGCGCGTAGCGCCGGCAAAGCGCGGGCTCGCCAATCATGACCAGCGGCGTACCAGCGGCATCATTGGCCCGAGCCATGCCCGACCTCAGTTCACTGCCTATCAGCAAGCCTGACAAGTAGTCGGCCAGCGCGGCGTGCGGCAGGCGCCCGCTCAATCCCAGGGTTCTGGTGGCAAAAATTTGGTGTGTGAGATCGCCGGGACGGCTGCGTTGTGACTCCGCAAGACCCATTTCAAAGCCCTCGCGATCAGGTACGCGGCAAAGTTCGCTCGATTCGGGTATCAGGCGCCCCAGGATTGAATGCTGGCGAAGCACGGCATACAGTTCACCCGTCATGTAGGTCGAAAAGTGGATTAACTTTCCGTCTTCCACTCGTATCCATTTCGAATGTGTCCCGGGCAGGACGAAACAGGCGTTTGGTGCCCATTGCTGGTTTTCCGCCAAAGCCCCGGCAATCTGGATTTCCTCCCCTCGCATCACGTCGGGAAGCAGGTCTGGTTTATCCAGCAATACACCGGGCGCAATCGCGATATCCGTGCCCAATCCAGTCGGTACTCGAACGAGGCTTCGGGCCAGTCCGGACAGGTCAGCAGGGCAGGGCACATAAGGCGCTTCGCGCCAACCTTGGGCGCTGCCCACCATGCCGCTCGCCACAATCGGGACCGAGGGCCACTGGCGCACCCAGTCACCGGCAATCGCGGCAAACGCCTGTTCGAACCCGGCTGAGCCTGGAGCGGGAAGATGCTGAATGCCATGCCCAGACTGTCGCGTCTCTAAAACCTGCGAACCCCGCATCAGAAACGCGCGCAGGCTGGTGGTGCCCCAATCAAGTGCCAGCAACTGCGGAGGCGAGTGGCTCATGATGTCGAGCGGGGTGGCGACTATCACCACTCGGCGACTGCGCCGTCGGTGTGGCGCCAGACCGGGTTGTGCCAGTCGGGCGCATTTTTACTCCGCTCGATAACCAGCGCCTCGTCTATTTCCACACCGAGTCCGGGCTTTTTCGGTGGCAGCATGTAACCATCATGGAACTCAAAATCCCCCTTGTTCAGCACGTAGTCCAGCAGCTCTGCCCCTTGGTTGTAATGAATACCCAT
>JBBSUX010000116.1:0-10335 GCA_038234045.1 Burkholderiales bacterium | reverse complement strand
GCGCACTGCAGCGGGTCGATCTTTCGGAGACGCTTCCGGCGGCCGCGCCCGAATATCCGCAGCTGCCGTATTTTTATAATG
The DNA here is from genome assembly GCA_038234045.1 of Burkholderiales bacterium. Taxonomy (GTDB): domain Bacteria; phylum Pseudomonadota; class Gammaproteobacteria; order Burkholderiales; family Burkholderiaceae_C; genus JBBSUX01. The sequence goes on along the minus strand of JBBSUX010000116.1, from coordinate 10,254 downwards.
AAATAGGTGTCCAGCGCTTGTGGGATATGCGCAACTCGCTCTTCTTTTTGCATCAACCTGCAGCGGATGTTGCGGTGGCTACGTTGGAAGATCGCAGCCATCCGGCTTGGCAGCGACTCAAGGCCGAAGAGCTATTGGCGCAGCAGCTTTCGCAGCTGCAGTCGCGGCGCGCCCGTGCCCGGCTGCGGGCTCCAGTGCTGCGGCCGCTCCCCAGGACGCTCGGCGACGCACCGTTCACCTCCCTGCACGCACAGCTGCTCGCCGTGCTGCCTTTCGCTTTGACAGCGGCGCAACACCGTGTCGGCGAAGAGATCGCTGCCGATCTGGCGCGGGCCTTGCCGATGCACCGCCTGTTGCAAGGCGATGTCGGCTCCGGCAAGACTGTGGTGGCGGCGCTGGCTGCAGCCATCTGCATCGACGCTGGTCGCCAATGCGCGCTGATGGCACCCACCGAAATCCTCGCCGAGCAGCACTTCGCCAAACTGGTCGGCTGGCTCGAGCCGTTGCTCGCGCCGCGCGGCAAGCGGGTGGCCTGGCTGGTGGGCGGCCAGAAAAAGAAAGAGCGCGCCGAGATGCTGGCACTGGTCGAAAGCGGCGAGGCCGCACTGGTAGTCGGCACGCATGCCGTCATCCAAGAGCAGGTGCGCTTCAAAAATCTTGCGCTGGCCATCATCGATGAGCAGCACCGCTTTGGCGTGGCCCAGCGCCTGGCCTTGCGCCACAAGACCGCAGCGGATGGTCCAGATGCCGGCAGCGAGCCGCATCTGCTGATGATGAGCGCCACGCCGATCCCGCGCACGCTGGCGATGGGCTATTACGCCGATCTGGATGTCTCCACCATCGACGAGCTGCCACCCGGTCGCACGCCCATCGTCACCAGGCTGGTGGCCGAGAGCCGACGTGACGAGGTGGTCGAGCGCATCCGTGCGCAGTTGCAGGCCGGCCGGCAGGTGTACTGGGTGTGCCCGTTGATCGAGGAAAGCGAAGCGCTCGATCTCACCAATGCCACCCAGACGCATCAAGATCTGCAGGAAGCCTTGCCCGGTGTTCCCATCGGCCTGCTGCATTCGCGCATGCCACCAGCGGCCAAGAAAGCCGTGATGGCCGAATTTGCCGGTGGCCGCATGGGCGTGTTGGTGAGCACTACCGTCATCGAGGTGGGGGTCGATGTGCCCAACGCCTCGCTGATGGTGATCGAGCATGCCGAGCGCTTCGGCCTCAGTCAACTACACCAGCTGCGTGGCCGCGTCGGGCGTGGCGCGGCGGCATCGGCTTGCGTGCTGCTGTATTCCACTGGCGACGGCCCACGCCTGGGCGAAACCGCTCGCAACCGTTTGCGCGCCATGGCGGAAACCGGAGACGGCTTTGAGATCGCGCGCCGCGATCTGGAGATTCGCGGACCGGGCGAATTCCTCGGCGCGCGGCAATCGGGCGCACAGCTGCTGCGCTTTGCTGATCTGGAAACCGATCTCGCCTTGCTCGAATGGGCGCGCGAGTTGGCACCGCAGATGCTGGACCGTGACCCGGAGCTGGCCGAACGCCATGTGCAACGCTGGCTGGGAGGCAAGGCGGAATATCTGAAGGCTTGAGCGCTTTTGACAAAGATGATGCCGTGATGCGATGATGCGCAGATGCGAACCACCCTCGATCTCGATCCCTCTGTTCTGGCAGCCGCCCGTCAATTCGCAATCCATCGCGCCATCAGTTTGGGAAAGGCCGTGTCGGAGCTGGTTTCCAAGGGTCTCGATCAGTCGATGGGGCCTGCCGTCGGTAGTGACGAACTGCCGGTTTTTTACAGCCGCCCCGATGCTCCGATCATCACGCTGGAGGACGTTAAGCGCTGCCTGGACGACGAGCTGTGATCGCGCCGGCGCCCGAACGATGGCTGCTGGACGTCAATGTCCTGCTGGCGATCTCCTGGCCGCGGCACATGCACCATGGACTGGCGCGCGCTTGGTTCAACGCGGTTAGACATCGGCCCTGGGCCAGTTGCGCCGTGACGCAGCTCGGCTTCATACGCCTTTCCTCCAACGCGAGCTTCACCGCCGATGCCGTGACGCCTCCCGTAGCGGCGGGACTCCTGCGGACCTTGTGTGAACGCACCGAGCATGCGCAGTTTGATGACCCCAAGCCGCTCGACATGGCGGTTTTTCGCCATCAAGCACTGGTCGGCCATCGACAGGTAACCGACGCTTATTTACTGGCTGTCGCGCAGATCGCCGGGCTGCGCCTGGCAACGTTAGACCGCGGCTTGGATCAACTAGCCCGGATCACTGCTCCGGGAGTCGTCGACTGGATCGGACCCGCATGACCTTGACCGAACTGAAATACATCGTCGCTGTCGCCCGGGAGCGCCATTTTGGCCGCGCGGCGGACGCGTGCCATGTGTCGCAACCCACGCTGTCGGTGGCGGTCAAAAAGCTGGAGGACGAGCTGGAGGTGAAGATCTTCGAGCGTAGCGCCGCCGAGGTGGCCATCACACCGCTGGGAGAAGAGATCGTGCGGCAGGCGCAGGCTGTGCTCGAGCAGGCGGCTGGCATTCGCGAGATTGCAAAGCGCGGCAAGGACCCGCTCGCGGGCGCGCTGACTCTCGGCATCATCTACACCATCGGGCCGTACCTGCTGCCCGATCTGGTGCGCCAGACAATAGCGCGCACGCCGCAGATGCCGCTCATGTTGCAGGAGAACTTCACCGTCAAGCTGCTTGAGATGTTGCGCACCGGCGAGATCGATTGCGCCATCATTGCCGAGCCCTTTCCCGACACCGGGCTGGCCACCGCAGCGCTGTATGACGAGCCCTTTCTTGCGGCGGTACCCAGCACCCACCCCCTGGCGTCGCAAAGCCATGTCACAGCCGAGCAGATGAAGAGCGAAACCATGCTGCTGCTGGGCACCGGACACTGCTTTCGTGATCACGTGCTCGAGGTGTGCCCGGAGTTCGCGCGATTCTCCAGCAACGCCGAGGGCATCAGGAAGAGCTTCGAAGGATCGTCGCTGGAGACCATCAAGCACATGGTCTCGGCCGGCATGGGCGTGACGCTGGTGCCGCGCTTGTCGGTGCCGCCGGGCGTGCTGGTCAACGCTGCCAACAGCTCTAGCAAGCAAGCGCACGAGTCGCGGCAGCGGCGCCGCTCGACTGACGGGGTTGATCCGCAGGTGGTCTACATCCCTTTTTCGGGCGATCCACCAACACGCCGCGTGGTGCTGGCGTGGCGGCGCAGCTTTACCCGCTATGAAGCCATCGCCGCGCTGCGAAATGCAGTTGTCGCATGCGAGCTTCCCGGCGTAACGCGACTGTGATGATTCCTTCCCAATTTCTTCCAAAAGTCGCAGGAAGCTTCGGGGCATGAACGCGCCGCACAGCGCTGAATCCTGCCGACAGCCTTCGGGTGGGTTCGATTACGCGCAATCGCTACGGCGCAGGTAAAGTTCATGAATTGCGTGCTACGAGGCGCGCGGCGGCTTTGCAGCGTTCAACGTATTTTCGTTTCTGCATCTTGATCGTACCGAGGAGTCTTTCCATCATGGCCAAATCCCCCAGCAAAGTATCCAACATCGGCAAGAAGAAGTCCGCTTCTGCGGGCAAGTCGGCCGGCTTCACCCAAGCGCCCTCCGCTTCGGCAGGCACGGTTCCCTCCAAGGGCCGGCTCGCTGTTTCTGAGGCATCGGGCAGCGCTGGCGCACCCCGCATCAACATCGGTATCGGCGAGGCTGATCGGACCGCCATCGCAGAAGGCCTGTCGCGCGTGCTGGCCGATACCTATACGCTGTATCTCACCACGCACAATTTCCACTGGAACGTGACCGGGCCGCATTTCCGCTCCCTGCACATCATGTTCGAAGAGGAGTACACCGAGCTGTGGGGTGCTACCGACATCATCGCGGAACGCATTCGCGCGCTGGGTCATTACGCTCCGGGCTCGTATGCAGAGTTCAGCCGTATCGCGACCGTGCCGGATGTGCCCAGCACGCCACCCAAAGCGCTGGAGATGGTGCGCATCCTCGTGCAAGGACATGAAACGGTGTCACGCATCGCCCGCGAATTCATTCCCGTCGCGGAAGAGGCCGGCGACGATCCAACCGCCGACATGCTGACCAATCGTTGCGCCATGCACGACAGTACGGCGTGGATGCTGCGCTCGCTGCTGGAAGAGTGATTGGGCTGCCAAAGCTTTCGCGTGAAAGTCGCAGGAAGTCGCAGGCATGAATAGTTCGAAAAAGGAGCGGCACAATCGCCGCTCCTTTTTTTATGTCGTGAATTAAATCCCCGATTGATGTCCGCCGGCCGCCTTTCGCTCTATCTCAACCTGATCCGTTTCGACCGACCCGCCGGCTGGCTGGTGCTGCTGTGGCCGACCCTGTCGGCGCTGTGGATCGCGGCGGGCGGCTTTCCAGGCTGGCACTTGCTCATCGTGTTCACGCTGGGAACGGTGCTGATGCGCAGCGCCGGCTGCTGTGTCAACGACGTGGCCGACCGCGACTTCGACAAGCACGTCAAACGCACTGCCGCGCGGCCGGTCACCACCGGCGCCATCACTGTCAAGCAAGCGCTCGGTTTCGGCGCGTTGCTCGCTCTGACGGCTTTCGCGCTGGTGCTGACGACCAACGCGGTGGCGGTCGCCTGGTCGGTTCCGGCATTGTTGGTGGCCATCGCTTACCCGTTTGCCAAGCGAGTTGTGTCGATGCCGCAAGCGGTGCTTGGCATCGCGTTCAATTTTGGCATCGTGATTGCGTTCGCCGCAGTGCAGCGTTCGGTGCCGCCGCTGGCCTGGTGGCTGTGGCTGGCCAACCTGTTCTGGGTGCTGGCCTACGACACCGAATATGCGATGGTTGATCGTGACGACGATCTCAAGATCGGCATGAAGACCTCGGCCATTACGCTCGGGCGTTTCGATGTGGCGGGCGTCGTGGTGTTCTATGCTATTTCGCTATCAATATGGCTTGTGGCGATTATTCCATATGCGCTACAAGCTCCTTTTTATATAGCTATTGCGGTGGCGGCTGCGCAGGCGGTCTGGCATTGGAAGCTGATCCGACATCGCACTCGCGACGGATGTTTTACGGCTTTCAGCAAGAATCACTGGTTGGGGTTTACGGTGTTTGTTGGGATCGCTCTGGGGTTTACGCTGAAGTGAGTCGTCTGCCGCAGTTCTGCGCTCTTGGCGACGGTTCGACCGTCCTGCCATGGCGCCCCGGAAGTTGGATAAGCTTGCAAATCTGACGGACGCTTGCTTATCCGATGCCCAAGCCGGGCCTGCCATGCCCAACACACACAAACTCCGCATGGAAAAATCTTTACCGCCCGCCACCGCTGACGCCTCTGCGGCTGTCCAGCCGGGCTCCGCAGGCTCGGGGTTGCGGCCGTTTCTGCAAGCGCCCGGCGCCATGGGCGCGCTGATTGCCGCTTTTGACTGGAGCCGCACCGCGCTCGGACCGCTGGCTGACTGGCCCGAAAGCATGACCGCTCAGCTGGCGCTGATGCTGCGTTCGCAAGTGCCAATGGTGATGCTCTGGGGCATTGAGGGCGTGATGATCTACAACGACGGCTTTTCGGTGTTTGCCGGAAAACGCCACCCGATGAGCCTGGGCCAGCCGGTGCGCGAAACCTGGCCCGAGGTCGCCACCTTCAACGACCATGTGTTGGGGCAGTGCCTGGCGGGCGAAACGCTGTCGTACAAGGACCAGGAATTCGTATTGAACCGCACCGGTGAGCCGGAACAGGTGTGGATAGACCTCGACTATTCGCCCGTTCTGAACACTGCCGGCACGCCGGTGGCGGTGCTGGCCATCGTGGTGAATACCACGGCCAAAGTTCAGGCCGAGCGGCGCATCAGCAGGGAGCGCGAGCGCCTGCACCGCATGTTTGCCCAGACTCCCAGCTTCATGGTGATGCTGAGCGGTCCCGAGCATGTGTTCGACTATGCCAACCCGGCCTACATGCAGCTGGTGGGCCACCGGGACGTGCTGGGAAAATCGGTGCGTGAGGCACTGCCGGACGTTGAGGGGCAGGGCTTTCTGGAGCAGCTTGACACGGTATACACCAGCGGCGAACCGGTATTTGGCTATTCTGTGCCGGTGCTGCTACAGCGCACGCCGGGCGCGCCGCCCGAGCAGCGCCACGTCGACTTTGTGTATCAGCCGCTGCGCGGCGACGACGACCTGGTAATAGGCATTTTTGTCGAAGGTTCGGACATCACTGCGCGCATCCAGGCCGAAGCTGCGGTGCGAGCGAGCGAGCTGCAACTGCGCGAATTTGCGCGGGCCATGCCCAACCACGTCTGGGCGGCGCGGCCCGACGGCCAGCTTGACTGGTTCAACGACCAGATGCTCAGATACGCCGGATTGAGCCTGGGCGAGTTGGTCGAGCGGACCTAGTCGGCCATAGTGCATGAGGATGACCTGGCTGGGGCGCAAACCCGGTGGGCGCATGCACTGCTCAGCGGCCAGCCCTACGAGGTCGAGTTCCGGCTGCGCCGCGCCGATGGCAACTACTTCTGGCACCTGTCGCGCGCCCAGCCTATCCGCAATGCGCAGGGCCGAATCACGCGTTGGGTAGGCACCAACACCGACATCGACGAGCAAAAACGCACCGCACGCGAGCTAGCGCACCTGAATGAGCACCTGGAGCACCAAGTGGCAGAGCGCACGGCCGTGCGCGACAGGATATGGCGCCTGTCGACCGACCTGATGCTAGTGGCCGACTTGCAGGGCGCCATCCTGTCGGTCAACCCGGCTTGGACGGCGTTACTGGGCTGGACGCAGGATGAGCTGTTAGGGCGAGCCTTCTTCGATCTTCTGCATCCTGACGACCACGCTGTCACACAAGTGGAGATGGCCAGGCTCGAGCAGGGCGCCACCACGTTCCGTTTCGAAAACCGTTACCGGCGGCGCAACGGCAGCTACTGCCTGGTGATGTGGATGGCGGTGCCCGAGGCTGGCCTGGTGCACGCTGTAGGTCGCGACATCACCGCCGACCGCGAGGCCGCACTTGCGCTCAAGCACACCGAAGCCGCATTGCAGCAGGCGCAGAAGATGGAAAGCATCGGTCAGCTCACAGGCGGGGTGGCGCACGACTTCAACAACTTGCTGCAGGTCATTTCGGGCAACCTGCAGCTGCTTGGACGCGCCGTTAAAGGGCAAGAGCGCGCTGCAGGCTATGTGAAGAGCGCGCTTGACGGCGTGCGCCGCGCGGCCAAGCTGGCCAGCCAGTTGCTGGCTTTTTCGCGCCGTCAGCCGCTCGAACCCAAAACCGTCAACATAGGGCGCTTTGTCACTGGACTGCAAGAGCTGCTGCGACGCACGCTGGGCGAGGGAGTCACAGTGGAAACCGTGGTCGCAGACGATCTGTGGAATTCGCTGGTCGACCCGACGCAGGTGGAAAACGCGCTGCTCAACCTGGCCATCAACGCGCGCGACGCGATGGAAGGCAGCGGCCGCCTGACCATTGAAGCGCGCAACGCGCTGCTCGACGAAGCCTATGCACGCGAGCAGACCGACCTGGTGGCCGGCGAGTACGTGTTGCTGTCGGTGACCGACACCGGCAGTGGCATGGCACCTGACGTGCTGCTGCGGGCGTTCGAGCCATTCTTCTCGACCAAGTCCGAGGGCCATGGCACGGGCCTGGGGCTGTCAATGGTCTATGGTTTTATCAAACAGTCCGGCGGGCATGTGAATGTGTTCAGCGAGCCCGGGCACGGCACCACCATCAAGCTGTACCTGCCGCGCAGTCTGGACGACGAGGCGCAGGTAATTGCCACGCCGCAGCAAGAAGCCCGGGGCGGCAGCGAAACCAGTCTGGTGGCCGAGGACGACGACGGCGTGCGCGCTACGGTGGTCGAGCTGCTGCAGCCGCTGGGATACACAGTGCTGCAGGCGAGCGACGCTGCCAGCGCGCTGGCAACCATCGACACTGGCGTCCACATCGACCTGCTGTTTACTGACGTGGTGATGCCCGGCACTCTGCGCAGCCCCGAGCTGGCGCGGCTTGCGCGCGAACGCCGGCCGCACATGGCAGTGCTGTTCACCTCGGGCTATGCGCGGGACGCCATCGTGCACGGCGGCCGGTTGGACCCGGGCTTGGACTTGCTGAGCAAGCCCTACACGCAGGATGCGCTGGCCCGCAAGATTCGGCATGTATTGGCTTATCAGGAACGTGCGCCGATGCCGCTCGGGGCCGAATAATTCCGTCAACCCGGAGGGGCATGAGTGTCGGCGAGGTTTGCAATTTGAGCGACGGCGCAGCAGCGGGGTTCTCACCCGGCGGACACGACAACCGCTAGTCCCGCCCGAACTCGTCCCCCAGCTCACCCGCCCGCAATCGGGCCGCCTCCATCGCCCGCATGAACCGCTCCTTCACCTGGTCCGCCTCCATTGCCGTGAGGGCCGCATAGGTCGTTCCGCCTTTGGACGTCACCCGCTGACGCAACACCGATGGCGCCTCGCCGGACTGCGCCGCCAGCACTGCCGCGCCTCCAAACGTTGCCACCGCCAGCCTTTGCGCCTGTTCCGCGGGCAGGCCCATCGCCACGCCGGCTTCCGTCATCGCTTCGATGAAATAGAACACATAGGCCGGTCCCGAGCCTGACAGTGCCGTCACCGCGTCGAGTTGGGTCTCCGCAGTCATCCACAGCGTTTCACCGGTCGGTGCCAGCACCTGTTCGATGCGTGCGCGGTCTTCTGTTGTCACCCCGTCACGGGCAAAAAGACCGGTGATGCCGCGTCCTACCAACGCGGGCGTGTTGGGCATCGCGCGGACGACGCGCTCGGTGTGCAGCCAGCTGGCAATGCTGTCGCTGCGGATGCCGGCCACTACGCTCAGATGCAGCGCGCTGGCTGGCAGCTGGGCAACGACCGGCTGCACCGCTTCTCGCAGGACCTGCGGCTTCACGGCCCAAACAACCAGCGCGGCCCGCTGTAGCGCCGCCGTCGCGTCCGGCGCGTGGGCATCGGCAGCGGTTGCTACTCCACGCTCCGCCGATAGCCGGCTGCGCGTTTCCTCAAAAGGCTCAATGACGGTGATCGCAGAAGGCGCATGGCCCTGGCGGAGCAAGCCGCCGATCAGCGCACCGGCCATATTGCCGCCACCGATGAACACGATGGGCAGACGCGTCTGTGGCGAATCTGTGATTTGGGGCGTCGGTGCGGAAGGTGAATTCATGGAGTGCCGGCACAACAAGTAAAGTTATGAACGAAATATGCCTCTAGCGCTTTATCGATAAGAGTTATCAGCTATCAAAATAGAAGATCCGCGCCAGATTAGCTCAGACCTGCCCAGGCGCCAAGGTGCACTGTCGCACCGCATGTTCCCATGCCGCGATGCGTTCGGCTGCGCGTCCGGAATCGAGCGCTGGCTCAAAGCGACGTTCGGCGCGCCAGAGCGCCGAGAGCTCTTCGATGCTGGAGAACACGCCGCTGGACAAGCCCGCCAGGTACGCCGCGCCGAGTGCCGTGGTTTCCACCACGGCGGGCCGCACAACCGGAATGCCGAGCAGGTCGGCCTGAAATTGCATCAGCAGATCGTTGACGCAGGCGCCGCCGTCCACGCGCAGTTCTTGCACTGCGGGTACGCCGGCATCGGCCGCGTCGCGCTGCATGGCCTGCAACAGCGCGGTGCTCTGGAACGCGATGCTTTCCAGCGCTGCGCGGGCGATGTGGGCCATGGTGGTACCGCGCGTCAGGCCGGTGATGGTGCCGCGCGCATCCGGCTGCCAGTATGGTGCCCCGAGACCGGTAAAGGCGGGCACCAGAATCACGCCGCCGGCATCGGGCACGCTTTCGGCCAGGCCCTGAATTTCTCCGCTGGCATGGATGGCCTGCAGGCCATCGCGCAGCCACTGCACCACCGCGCCGCCGACAAAAACGCTGCCTTCCAATGCGTATTCGGGCTGCGTTGTCGGCTGCGCTGCGCTGGTGGTGACCAGGCCGTGGCCGGAAGCCTGAAAGCGCGTGCCGGTATGCATCAGCAAAAAGCAGCCGGTGCCATAAGTGTTCTTGGCCATCCCGGGCGTGAAGCAGGCCTGGCCGAAGGTGGCGGCTTGCTGATCTCCCGCCACTCCGCCGATTGGTACAGCGTGGCCTAAAAAGCCGGCGCGCACGGTGCCGAATTCAGCAGCGGAGGGCAGCACTTCAGGCAGCATTCCAGCCGGTATGCCAAGGGCCTCGAGCAGCTTCGGTTCCCACGCATTGGTGTGCACGTTGAAGAGCATGGTGCGCGATGCATTGCTCACATCTGTCACATGGCGCTCACCGCCGGTC
>JBBSUX010000115.1:0-10425 GCA_038234045.1 Burkholderiales bacterium | reverse complement strand
GCACCTGGCCCACGCGCACGACGTTGATCAGCGAGAAGAGCGGGCCCATCTCGATCTGTGCACCGGCTTCTTCGTCGGTTTCCCGTTCGGCACCGGCTGCCGCGGTTTCGCCCAATTCCATAAAGCCTGCCGGCAAGGTCCATTTGCCACGGCGTGGTTCGATATTGCGTTTGCACAGCAGAACCTTGTCTTCCCACCAAGGCACCGTGCCGACGACATTGAGCGGGTTCTCGTAATGCACCGTCGCGCAAGCCGGGCAGACCGCGCGCTCGCGCAGATCGCCGTCGTCGGGCAGGCGATAGATAACGGCCGTGCCGCAGTTGCGGCAGTGGCGAAGAGGTGGGCGAACGCTCATGCGGGCAGCTTGCGTAATGCGTCAGGCAATGGAAATTTTGAGCGTGCCTACGCCATCGACGCCGCCTTCGAGCATGTCGCCCTTGACAACGGCAGCCACGCCTTCGGGCGTGCCGGTATAGATCAGATCGCCGGGTTTCAGATCCCATGCGGCCGACAGGTGCTCAATGGTTTCGGCGATGTTCCAGATCAGCTTGGCAACCGTGCTGCGCTGGCGTTCGGCATTGTTGACCTTGAGCCAGATCGCGGCCTTTTCTACATCGCCAGCCTGCGCTGCGGGAACGATGGCGCTGATTGGAGCGCCATGCTCAAACGCCTTGCCGATTTCCCATGGGCGGCCCTGCTTCTTCATTTCGGTCTGCAGATCGCGCCGCGTCATGTCCAGGCCAACCGCATAGCCGAACACATGCTTCATGGCATCGGTGGCCGCGATGTTGCGCCCGCCGGTGCCGATGGCCACCACCAGCTCGATCTCATGGTGCAGGTTCTGCGTGAGGCTGGGATAGGGCATGGCGCCGGTCTTGCCTTGCTCCACCACCACCAGCGTATCGGCGGGCTTCAAAAAGAAGAACGGCGGTTCACGTCCCGTGAATCCCATTTCCTTGGCGTGATCCTCGTAGTTGCGGCCTACGCAGTAGATACGGTGGACGGGGAAGGTGTCGGCGCCGCCCACAACCGGAACGCTTGGCACCGCGGGGGCTTCAAAAACATGACTCATGGCGACTTCCTGGCGAATCGAGAACAGGGATATTCCGGCGCGGTTCGATCTTGGTCGATCCCGGCGAATCTGTAGCTTCAGTGTGCCACGCACGTGGCTTGCCCGTGGCGCGCGGCGAGATCGGGAACCACAGGTTCAGGCAGGCGAATCGACCTGTTCAAAATGTTCGACCACCGGAGCCTGCGCAAAGAAGGGTCCAACGATGGCGCGCCATTCTGCAAACAATGGCCCGTCGCGGAAATCGACCGTATGGTTTTCGAGCGTCTGCCAATCGATCATCAGGATGTAACGACCGGGCGTCTCGATGCAACGGTGCACGCGTGCGTTGTGAAAACCTTTGGCGCGGCGCACAACGGAATCGATTGCGTGCTGGATGGCGTGCTCGAACTCGGCTTTGCGATTCGGGTCGATGCGGAGATCAGCGTGTTCGAGGATCATTTTTTTGGAGACGATCAGAGGAGGTGGAAAAATGGGAAAGACGAAATTCGTCAGGCAGCGAAAGGGAGGTCAGGACATGAATTGCAGGACACCCACCGCGCTCATTCAGGTCTGGCCGCTTGCGCCGCCGCTATGCTCGCAAGCGTGAAACTCTACGCCGACTCACACATCTTCGCAGGGCCGTCAGCTGAGCGCCGAAGTCGCAGAGCGATACCGAGCCCGCACGGGATGATCCGATGAACGGGCCACCTGACTGGATCATTCCGCAGTGGCCCGCACCCCCGGGCGTGCGATCACTCTGCACGACGCGAATCGGTGGCGTCTCCCGCGGACCGTACGCGGGTCTCAACCTCGGCGATCACGTGGGAGATCAGCCGAACGCTGTCGCTCGCAACCACAAGATCCTGGCCGACGTGATCGGTCTGCGCCCGCGTTTCGTGCAGCAGGTGCATGGCAGCGATGGCCTGAGGCTGCACCGCGACATCGCACCGAATGATGGTCGGGTCTGCGCGGATGCCACGTGGACAACGGAGCCCGGCATTGTTTGCGCCATGCTGGTGGCTGACTGCCTGCCCGTCTTGTTTGCCGCTCGTGACGGCCGGCAGGTAGCCGCAGCGCACGCTGGCTGGCGGGGGCTGGCTTCCGGCGTGCTCGAACAAACCTTGAGGTATTTTGAGCCTCTAGCGCAACAAGGATATGCGCATGTAGCTCCTGAAGTAATAGCGTGGCTAGGCCCGTGTATCGGTCCTTCGGCGTTCGAGGTAGGCGGTGAAGTGCGCGATGCCTTCATGCAGCATGACCAAGGTGCAGCAGCCTGCTTCAAACCAGCGCCCGACCGATCTGCCGGGGAGGATAAATGGCTCGCAGACCTTGCCGCGTTGGCAAGACAGCGTTTGTCGGCGGTTGGAGTCCGCAGTATTTACGGCAATGACAGCAGCATCGCGTGGTGCACGGTGAGCAACCCGTCACGGTTCTTTTCGCACCGGCGCGACAGCCCCACTCTTGGCACAAGCGGCCGGTTCGCTGCATGTATCTGGCGCGAGAGTTGAAGGGTCGGCTTCGGCCGATAGCTTCTCCTCTGGCGCTCCAGGTTCTGAATTCGTTGGTGCCGCAGCCGCTGCTGCCCGGGCTGATTCCCGCTCCCGCTGCTCCGCTGCCTTGATGGCGCGGGAGCGTCCGGGCGCACCCATCGCATAGACCACAAGGCTTAGCGGCAGCAATCCATAGAGGCCGAACGTGATGAGCGCTCCCAGAACGCTGCCCTCCGGACTCGTAGCCTCTGCCACCGCCATCATCAGGGTTACATACATCCAGGCGATGACGACGAGGTACATAGAATGAGTGTCAGAGATCTGGACAAGCAGAAAACAGCCAGAAATTGGCCGCAAGAAGGAGACGAAGATGAATTCTGAACCAGCAGCTAACAACGCGGGCACAGATTTCGCCCAAGAGCTGGCAGCGCAGTGGCAGCGGATGTGGTCGGGCGCGCTGTCTTCAGCGCCGGCCCCAACTATGGCCGCCGGGAAAGCGGGCGCATCTTCAGCGCCGCCTCCGATGCCCAGGATCGATCCCGCGCGCCTTGCAGCGCTCCAGCAAGAGTATGTCGCCGGCATGCAGGCGCTCTTCGCACCCGCCGATGCTGGTCAGCCCCTGGCCGACAAGCGATTCGCGGGGCTCGCGTGGACGCAAAACGCCGCAGCTGGTTTCGCGGCTCGCTCCCATCTGCTCAACAGCCAGCTCCTCACTGAACTGGCCGACTCTGTACAGGCCGACGACAAGACCAGGGCGCGCATCCGCTTCGCGGTCGAGCAATGGGCGGCGGCATCCGCTCCCAGCAACTTCATTGCGCTGAATCCCGATGCGCAAAGGCTGGCCATCGATACGCAAGGCCAGAGCATTGCCCAAGGACTGCAAAACCTGGTCCAGGATCTGCGCCGTGGCCATGTGAGCCAGACCGATGAACAGGTTTTTGAAGTGGGCCGCAACGTAGCCACGACCGAGGGCGCTGTCGTCTTCGAAAACGATTTTTTCCAGCTGCTGGAATACAAGCCGCTGACGGCCAAAGTACACGCGCGGCCGATGATGTTCGTCCCGCCCTGCATCAACAAGTTCTACATTCTTGATCTGCAGCCCGAGAACTCGCTGATCCGCCATACGGTCGCAGCCGGGCACCGCACTTTCGTTATCAGCTGGCGCAATCCGGACGAATCCATGGGCAGCGCCACATGGGACGACTACATCGAGCAGGCCGTGATCCAGGCCATTCACACCGTGCAGGAGATCAGCGGGAGCGAGAAGGTCAATACGCTGGGTTTTTGCGTTGGCGGGACGATGCTCGGCACTGCTCTGGCGGTGCTGGCAGCGCGCGGCGAGGAACCCGCGGCCTCGGTCACCTTCCTCACGACATTTCTCGATTTCAGCAACACAGGCGTGCTCGATCTTTTCATCGACGAGAACTTCGTGCGGCTCAAGGAGATGCAGTTGGCCACCGGCGGCTTGCTCAAGGGTCAGGAGCTGGCATCGACCTTCAGCTTTCTGCGACCGAACGATCTGGTGTGGAACTATGTGGTCGGCAACTACCTGAAGGGCGAGACGCCCCCGGCGTTCGACCTGCTGTACTGGAACAGCGACGCCACCAACCTGCCGGGCCCGTTCTATACCTGGTACCTGCGCAATACCTATCTGGAAAATCGGCTCGCAACACCGGGCGCTGCACGCGTCTGCGGCTTGCCTTTGGATCTGCGCGGTTTGAAGATGCCGGCCTATGTCTATGGCTCGCGCGAGGACCACATCGTGCCGGTCGGTACGCAAGGCGGCGGTGCTTATGGAACGACACAGCTGCTCAAAGGCCCGGTGCGGTTCGTGATGGGCGCCTCGGGCCACATTGCAGGCGTCATCAATCCGCCCGCCAAGAAAAAGCGTAGCCACTGGATACGCGACGACGGCAAGCTTCCTGCCACTCATGCAGACTGGATGGCTGGTGCCGAAGAGCGGCCCGGCAGCTGGTGGGGCGACTGGACCGGCTGGCTGGCAACCCACGCCGGCAAGATGGTTGCCCCGCCAAAGACTTATGGCGGACACGGACATACCGCAGTCGAACCAGCGCCCGGCCGTTACGTTAAGGCCAAAGCCTGAACTAACCAACCTTTCAAACTCACCCCAACTAGCAGCAGGAGATCCCATGGAAGACATCGTCATCGTCGCCGCAACCCGCACCGCTGTCGGCAAATTCGGCGGCTCGCTCGCCAGCATTGCCGCCACCGAGTTAGGCGCCACCGTGATCAAGGAGATCCTCGCCCGCAGCGGCGTCGCAGCCGATCAGATCGGTGAAGTAATCATGGGCCAGGTGCTGGCAGCCGGCGCCGGCCAGAACCCGGCTCGTCAGGCACTCATCAAGGGCGGCGTGCCGCGCGAAGTTCCTGGCCTGACGATAAACGCGGTCTGCGGTTCCGGCCTGAAAGCCGTGATGCTGGCGGCGCAGGCGGTTGCCACTGGCGACAGCGAGATCGTCATCGCCGGCGGGCAGGAGAACATGAGTGCATCGCCGCATATCCTGCCGCATTCGCGCGATGGCCAGCGCATGGGTGACTGGAAGATGATCGACACCATGATCGTCGACGGCCTTTGGGATGTGTACAACCAGTACCACATGGGCATCACCGCAGAGAACGTGGCCAAGCAATACGGCATCACGCGCGAGCAGCAGGATGCGCTGGCGCTTGGCAGCCAGCAGAAGGCGGCGGCAGCGCAGGACGCCGGCAGGTTCAAGGACGAGATCGTCCCCGTCAGCATTCCGCAGCGCAAAGGCGATCCGGTGATTTTTTCGGCTGACGAGTTCGTCAACCGCAAGACCAATGCCGAAGCATTGGCCGGTCTGCGCCCCGCTTTCGACAAAGCCGGCGGCGTGACAGCTGGCAACGCATCCGGCATCAACGACGGTGCTGCCGCCGTCATGGTGATGTCGGCGAAGAAGGCGGCGGCGCTTGGCCTGAGGCCGCTGGGCCGCATCGCGAGCTATGCGACTGCAGGTCTCGACCCGACCATCATGGGCATGGGCCCGGTACCGGCCTCGACCAAGGCGCTGCAGCGGGCCGGCTGGAAAGCGGCCGACCTCGATCTGCTTGAAATCAACGAAGCCTTTGCGGCACAGGCCTGCGCTGTCAACAACGAGATGGGCTGGGACACGTCCAAGGTGAATGTGAACGGTGGCGCGATCGCCATCGGCCACCCGATTGGTGCGTCCGGCTGCCGCATCCTCGTCACGCTGCTGCACGAGATGCAGCGTCGCGATGCAAAGAAGGGTATTGCGTCGCTGTGTATTGGCGGCGGCATGGGTGTGGCGCTGACGATTGAGCGCTGAGACATCGGTTAAACGAGGTACGGCAGCGCAGCGCCGTCAGCCCAGGGCCCATTTCGCCCTGAGCTGATATCAACGGTAAGCGGTCTCATACCGTTCCACCAAAACGCATCTGGACTCGCGCCGGATGCGTTTTTTTTCGTCCCGCTCAAGATTTTCCGGTGCCATGCCGATAAGAAAGACTTCGGCAACTCTGCAGTTCTCGCAACGAGACGGCGCAAACCACCATGTTCAAGAACCTCAAGATTGGCGCCCGCTTAATGCTCGGATTCGCCTCCGTGCTCGCATTGGCCATCGCCATGCTTGCGTTCAGTGGGTGGCGCTTGTCGCAGGTCGCAGATGACACAGCGGTGATGATGGCCAAGCCATTGGCCAAGGAGCGACTGATTTCCGATTGGGCTGCCAATACGCGATCTTCTGCCCAGCGCGCAATTGCCATCGCACGTACAACGGATGTCGATCTGGCGCCGTTCTTCGGCGAAGTCAACCGGTTGTCGAGCATTGAGTCAACGAAAAAACAGAAAGCCGTCGGCGAGCTTCTCGACACCGATCTTGAGCGGAAGATATTCAATGAAATCGGTACTGTCCGCCAGCAGTGGCTCACCGCGCGATCGGACCTGACCAAAGCCAAGGCAGAGGGAAAAGTTCCAGAAGCTGCCGAGATTTTCAAGACCCGCTTCTCACCCTTGAACGATCAGTACATCGCCAAGCAACAGGAACTGTTGGAGCAGGAGCGCAGCGCCATCAATGCGCTGGCAGCAGAGATCCAAATGCGTTACCAGCAATCGCGCACTGTCCTTATCGTCCTCGGCGTATTGATGCTGGCACTGGGCTGGGCGATTGCATGGTTGCTGGCACGCGGTATTACGCGGCCACTGGCACGAGCGGTCGACGTCGCGGAGAAGGTCTCCCAAGGGGACCTCGCACCGTCGAATCTTTTGACGGAAGGTCGCAACGAGTTGGCGCAATTGATGCGGGCATTGCAGGCGATGCGCGCGCGCCTTGCGGACATCGTGGGCGAAGTGCGCCAGGGCTCTGACTCCATCGCGACGGCATCGGCAGAGATTGCCAGCGGCAACCTCGACCTCTCCAGCCGCACCGAGGAGCAGGCAAGCGCGCTGCAACAAACGGCAGCATCCATGGAACAGCTGACGTCTGCCGTTCGCCAGAACGCCGACAACGCACGCCAGGCCAACCAGCTTGCCGTGTCCACCTCCGAGCTTGCCGAGCGAGGCGGTGCGGTGGTGGGCCAGGTTGTCGACACCATGGGGGCCATCGACATCTCTTCGCGCAAAGTGGTCGACATCATCGGTGTGATAGACGGCATTGCGTTTCAGACCAACATCCTGGCGCTGAATGCCGCGGTGGAAGCAGCCCGGGCTGGCGAGCAGGGAAGAGGCTTCGCCGTGGTAGCCAGTGAAGTGCGGTCGCTGGCACAGCGCAGCGCGGCTGCTGCCAAGGAAATCAAGGGCCTGATCGATGACTCGGTGCAAAAGGTAGGCGCGGGCAACCGCTTGGTAGACGAGGCGGGCGCAACGATCCGCGAGGTTGTATCCGGCGTGAAGCGGGTGTCCGATCTGGTGGGTGAAATCTCAGCGGCTAGTCAGGAGCAAACGGGCGGTATCGAACAGGTCAATCAGGCGATTGGCCAGATGGATCAGGCAACGCAGCAGAACGCCGCGCTGGTGGAGGAGTCAGCGGCTGCTACGCAGTCTTTGCAGTCGCAGGCCGCGCAGCTTACGCAGGCGGTGGGAGTGTTCCGGCTAGGGGCTGAAACAACCGCCGTGCCAACTCATGCAGCGCCTCGCATGGTGCATACGTCCGTGCAGGCACACGTACCCGTACCCGTTAAGTCGGTGCCTGTGCAGGCAAAGTCGAGGCCGCAATCGGTACAACAGTTTTCCGCTGCTCCGCGCAAGCCTCGCGCTCTTGGGTCGGCACCACCTGCCAAGTCGGCAATCTCCGCGACGGTGCGACCGACAGCTACCTCTACAGTTCCCGTTGCTGCGGGTGACGGGGCCGAGAGCGACTGGGAGTCGTTCTAAAAAAACGCCGGCGGCCGACAAGCTTTAGCTGAACCGAACCATCACCGGTTGATGATCCGAGGCTTGCGTGGCGCCATCTATTTGCATGCCCTGCACCCGGCTTGCAAGGTCATCGCTGGCAAAGACGAAATCGCAACACACCGGCTCTGGTCCATAGCGCCTGTCGAAGAGGCGAAAGGTTGGCGGTTGTGGGCTTTCGGGATGCAGGATAGGCCAAACATCCATCAGCCTGTTTTCTTCAGAATTGATAGCTAATAGCGCTTGTGAAGAAAGCGCTAGAGGGTTAAAAGATGCTTGAATCCTCTCATATTCCGGATCACTTCGCTCAAGGTTGAAATCACCGCAGAGGATGGCGTGGGGCGTGTGGACGCGGCTCTGAAAAGGGGAGCCGTCCACGCTAGTCTCCGGTGGTGCCGCCGCCTGCGTACAGGCTTCGATGTGGATCGCCCTGAGCGCGCTCGCCTGCGCCAGTCGCTGCACCTTCGAGTAGAACTCCAGGTGCGTAGTCATGATGCGCACAGCACCCAGCAGAGGTGACATCACCGTCACCACCGTGCAAAGGCGTGGCATGCTGCGCACGCTTGCATCGGCGGGCCAGGGCAGCCGATGGTGCTCCACCGCCATGACCGGCAGGCGAGTGGCGATCAGGTTGCCAAAGCGTTGCGGCGCTCCGGATATCGCGGAAAAGCCATCGACCGCTGCGCCGAAAAGCACCTTGAAGTCTGGCCCCAGCGAAGCCGCGACCTGGGCGGGCTGGTCGGCTCCCGCGTCACCCTGCAGACCCCGATAGCCCACCGCAACTTCCTGGAGGCACAGCACATCGAAATCCATCAGCGCCTGCGCGTGCCGAATCACGCGGTCAACATCGACTTTCCCGTCAAGTCCGCAGAACCATTGCGTGTTCCAGGTGAGAAGGTTCATCAATCTACATCAAGGTTCAGGAAGCGATTTTGGGCCTCGCAAATGGCGGCGAAACGACCCGAAGTGCGACGACGTTGGGCTTGGCTTACTTGATTCCGGCGCGCATGAAGCTCTGCACAAACTGACGCTGGAACAGCAGGAATGCGATCAGCAGCGGCGCGGATGTCATCAGCGTAGCGGCGGTGATGATGGACCAGTCAACGCCCTGGTCGGTCGACGAGAACACCTGAAGGCCGACGGTGAGTGGGCGCGCCTTGACGCTGTTGGTGACGATCAGCGGCCAGAGAAAGTTGTTCCAGTGAAAACTCACCGACACAAGCGCGAAGGCGGTATAGACCGGCTTGGCCAAAGGTACGTAAACCTTCCACAGGGTTTGTAACGCGCTGGCGCCTTCTACGCGTGCTGCTTCGTCGAGCTCGCGAGGGATTCCCAGAAAAGTCTGTCGGAGAAGGAAAATGGCGAAGGCCGATGCGAAGTACGGCAAGCCGATAGCCATGAGCGTGTCGACAAGCCCAAGGCTTGCCATGGTGCGGTAATTTTCGACCACCAGGATGTCCGGCATGATCATCAACTGGATCAGCACCAGTCCGAATGCCACGTTCCGACCCGGGAACCGGTAGCGTGCGAAGGCATACGCCGCCAGCGTGGAGAGCACCAGTTGTACGGCCAGGATCATTGCCACCAGCAAAGTGGTATTGAGAAAATACCGGGCAAACGGTGCGGCAACCCACGCGCGGCGGAAGTTGTCGAGCGTAAGCGGTGCAGCAAGCACAAATCGGGTCGCATATTGCGGCCCGTGGAAGGCGGTCCACACTGCATAGACCAGCGGCAAAATCCAGAGCAGCGCCAGCATCCATGCGGCGATGGTGTCGAGCCAGGTTGGCTCGCCTATCGTGACCAGATGCGGTGCAGCGTTGCGGCTCATTGGTAGTGCACCTTGCGATCGAGCACGAAGAACTGCAACAGGGCGATACCCGCCAGCACCAAAACCAACACCACGGTAATCGCAGATGCATATCCCGTGTCCCAAAAACTGAAACCGACCTCATAGAGGTGGTACAGCAACAGCGTCGATGCGTTGTTCGGGCCACCACGGGTCAGTACGAACAGATGGTCCACCATGCGGAAGGCGTTGATGAAAGCGTTGATCAAAACGAACAGCGTGGTCGGCATCAGCAGCGGCCACTGCACCCGCCGAAAGAAGGTCCAGCGCGAAGCGCCTTCGATGGCAGCAGCTTCCTTCAAGCTCGGGTTCAGTGTCTGCAAAGCAGCCAGGTAGAAGATCATGAAGAAGCCGGCTTCCTTCCAGATCGCCACCACCGTCACCGCACCGAGAGCTGTAGAGGGGCTTCCGAGCCAGTTGTGCGACGGAAGGCCGAGTGCACCGGTGATCTGTTCCAGCAACCCATATTGCGGTGTGTAGAAGAAGAGCCAGATATTGGCCACCGCAATCATCGGCAGCACGGTGGGTGTGAAGTAGGCCATGCGCAAAAAGGCGCGGCCGGCGATGCGTTCGTTGCCCCACAGCGCCATCACGAGCGCCAGGCCGATCGACAACGGGATGGTCGCGCTGGCAAACCACAGGTTGTTGC
>JBBSUX010000114.1:0-10477 GCA_038234045.1 Burkholderiales bacterium | reverse complement strand
CGAGCGACGCAGATAGGCGGAAGAGGTCGAGGACGAAGGGTTGGCGGACATGAGTCTCAATGGGATATATCGGGCGAGGGAAGTCCAAAACCGTCGAGCGGATGCTCCCCAGGATTCAGTGCAGACTCCTCTGTGTGGGTGGCGTCGTCGTCATCAGCTTCCTCTGCCCAGAACATGCGGTCGGGAATCACATGTCCCATCCCTGGCCTGAATCCATTTGCCAGGCAGCCATCCAGAAACTCAAGCGATTCACGAGTAGCCCGGCTGACGTCGACCCCGGTCGCGATCAGGGCAGCGAGTGTGGCTGAAAGCGTATCGCCAGCGCCGCAAAAAGTTGCGTCAATCAACTCGAACTTCGAAGTTTCAATGACCGACTCCGGCGACGCGAGAACGTTCTCGATGAATTGTTCGGGTCGGTTGATTCCGGTCACGAGCACATGCGAAACTCCGCATTCAGCCGCAGCCCTTGCGATATCCCGAGGGCCCGGGCTTCTTTGCTGTGTCCACTCGGGAAGCAGCCATCTCCAGAGCGTGCTGTAGTTGCCGACGAGGATGGCGGTCTGTGGCAAAAGCAGCTCGCGAAACGCGTCGTGATAGCTCTCGATCTCACCCTCGTCCCACCACGAGAGATCCGGCATATATGCGATCAGCGGAAGTTCGTCGTAATCGGACGCTAGTTCGGCAATTGCGCCGACGTTTTCGGTCGATCCGACGAAGCCGACTTTGATGGCTTGAATGTTCATGTCTTCAAAAACAGCACGGGCCTGTTCACGCACGGCGTCGTCCTCCAGAGCTACGTGCTCGCTGAGGGCGGAGGTGTCGCCGATGTAGGCTCCCGTGGCGATGGTGAGCGGATGCGCTCCAACAGATGCAATCGTGATCGCGTCTGCCGTGAGGCCACAGGCGCCACGCGGGTCTGTTGCGTTGAAGACTGCTACACCGGCACGCATTTCTGGCATGCCAGAGAGACTGACCGCAGAAAAATCGACGTTGAAGGCAGGACGGGCTGGCATGTGGGTGTCGGATGGACTATGCACTTCATTGTGCCTGTGGTGTGCGGTTCGCAGCGCCGTGTTGATATGGAGACAGTTGCAAATTCCGACCCGATACAATCGTTGACATCTTCTTGGCGGGCCCCTTAAGCTGTGACTGAATCTAAAACTTGGATGTGTTTGATCTGCGGGTGGATCTATGACGAGTCGGTGGGCGTGCCCGAAGACGGAATCGCCGCTGGAACTTCGTGGGATCTTGTTCCTATGAACTGGGTCTGCCCTGAATGCGGGGCCCGCAAGGAAGACTTCGAGATGGTTCAGATCTAAGTACCGCGTTGGCGGATGTTCGGCGCAGCGGCGCATTCGAGAGACACCAAAGGTGACCATGAGTACGACGCCCTGCAAAGTGCTGGTAGTGGATGACAGCAACACCATCCGTCGCAGCGCCGAAATATTCCTGAAACAGGGCGGCCATGATGTGATGCTCGCCGATGATGGTTTTGATGCGTTGGCGAAGGTCAACGATTACCAGCCCCAGCTCATCTTTTGCGACATTCTGATGCCCAAGCTCGATGGCTATCAGACCTGCGCCATCATCAAACGCAATCTACGGTTTTCCAGTACGCCGGTGGTGATGCTTTCGTCCAAGGATGGCGTCTTTGACAAGGCGCGCGGTCGCATGGTCGGGTGTCAGGATTACCTCACCAAACCCTTTACCAAGGATCAGTTGCTTGCTGTCGTGCGGCAACTGGGCAATAGCGAAGCAGGAGCGACGAATGCCAGTTCATAAGGTTCTCGTCGTAGACGACTCTAAGACGGAGCTTCTGTTCCTGACCGGCCTATTACAAAAGAGTGGCATGCAAGTCCGAACCGCGGAGAACGCGGAAGAGGCCCTTAAGCGTCTGGCGGAGGAAAAGCCCGATTTGATCCTGATGGATGTCGTCATGCCGGGACAGAACGGCTTTCAGCTCACGCGCGCGATCAGCCGGGACCCGATGTATTCGGACGTTCCGATCATCATGTGTACCAGCAAGGATCAGGAAACAGATCGCGTCTGGGGCATGCGGCAAGGCGCCAAGGCGTATCTCACCAAGCCGGTTGATGCTGCCGAGCTCAAGGCCAAGATCGCGGCGCTCGGCTGAATGTTTCAAGGCGACCACTGAAATGGCGAACAGACAGGCGCTGCGGGATCTTCAAAGCCGGCTTGCGGCACGGCTGCAGGCTGCCCGTTCAGAAGGTATTTCTGTCGCTTGGCTCGCCGCCGAATCGGACGGCGTACCGTACCTGTTTCCGCTCAGTCAGGCAGGTGAAATTTTTGGTTGGTCCGCGTTGCAGGCGGTGCCGTATACCGTCACGTGGTTTTTAGGCGTAGCCAACTTGCGTGGTGGTCTCTACGGCGTCGTCGATCTTGCAAAGCTGGCCACTGCGGGCGTGACGGCGAAGGACGCGCCCGCCTCAGTGGGGCGTCGCGCGGAGTCTGTTCTGGCTGAATCGAGCCTCCTTGCGTTTAACCCGGGTCTGGGTGTTCAGAGTGTTCTGGTGATCGACAAGTTGGCAGGCCTGCGAGGGGCGGAGGCATTTGTCGATTCGCGCCACCCGGACCGCGAAAGTCCCTCATGGTTCGGGCAGATTTACATTGATTCCGCTGGAACGCCGTGGCAAGAAATTGACCTGCAAGCGCTTTCTCAGGATTCTTCTTTTCTCAGCATCTCCAGCTGAATCCACTTGGAACTCCATCATGTCAGTCGCCGACTACTTTGGAAAAATCTTCACTCGCGATTCAGAGGCACAACGTGCCTTGCCGGATGACGCATCGATGAATGCGGAGTCTGGTCAAGACGCGGCCCGCGTGGACTACGAAGGGTCAATAGGCCGACCATCTTCGATGCCGGAGAATGACGCGCATCCCGTCGAATCTCCGGCCGAAAGTGGATTCGCCGACACTTCGGATTTCTCAGAGAGCCGGATGGTCGAGCCGACAGACGTACTCGATTCGGAATTGGTGCCGCTGCCGTTTCTGGGTCGCGCGACCACCATCCGGCATCAACGGCGCCTCTACATTCTCCTTGTGATCGGCTTGATAGCTCTGGCGCTGATCGGTGGTACGGCGCTCAATCGTGCCAATCGCAGCGCGCAGCAGCTCTCGGCTACAGGTCAGGCTCTCCTGCAATCACAACGCCTGGCAAAGTCCGTCACGCAGGCCATCATCGGAAACCCGCAGTCTTTCGCTGATGTGAAGGAAAGTGCGGACACGCTTTCCCGGATCGGCAAGGGCCTTGAATCCGGTGACAGCGAATTGAAGCTGGCTCCCTTGGGCAACGGCTATGACTCGGAGCTTCAAACTGTGCTTCCCTTGGTGCAGCGCGCTGATCGCAATGCGAAGTTGGTACTGGGTCAGCAGAAAATTCTGACCCAGGTGGGCGCGGCCTTGCGCACTATCAACCGACAATCTTCCGACTTGCTCGAAATCGCAGAAACGATTGCCGCTTTGCGCATGCAGCAAAACGCTTCCACAGGAGATATCTCGGCCGCCAGTCAGCTGGCCATGCTGACCCAGCGCATCGGTAAATCCGCAAATGAATTCCAGACATCCGAAGGGGTGAGCCCAGAGGCGGTTTTCTTGCTGGGGAAGGACCTGAATTCTTTCCGGGAAATCGCGCAAGGTCTGCTCGATGGCAATCCGGACCTCCGGTTGACAGCCGCCAAGGATCCTCAAGTAAGAGAGCAGCTGAAGGCATTGCTCGCGCTTTATGACAAGACGCGGACGCAGGCTGGAGCGATTTTGGGCAACCTGCAGGGTTTGGTGTCGGCGCGCGAAGCGCAAAGCTCCATCATTGCTGACAGTGAGCCGCTGCGGCGTGATCTCGAGGTTGTGCAGAACCATCTTTCGCGTGACGCGGGTCTGGGCGCAGCGTCCATCATCGGCATGCTGGTCGCCGCAATTGTGGTGTTGGCTGCAGCAATCGGTTTGGCTCGCGTACTTTTGCTGGACAGCCGTAATCGGCAAACCGCTGCTGAACGACAACGGCAGGATGCGGAACTCCAGCAGGTGCAGGCCGAGCGCGCCCAGATGGAAGCCAAGCGGGTCAATGATGCCAATCAGGCGGCAATTCTGCGGCTCATGAACGAGCTTCAAAACGTCGCGGAAGGCGATCTCACCCAGGAAGCTACGGTGACCGAAGACATTACCGGTGCCATTGCGGATTCGGTGAACTACACGGTGGAGGAGCTGCGCCTTTTGGTGGGAAACGTTCAAAGCACGGCGACACGGGTTGCACAAACGACCGCACAGGTCGACAGCACATCTACCGAGCTTCTCGCCGCCTCCACGGAGCAACTTCGCGAAATCCGCGAAACGGGCAAGTCGGTACTCGAAATGGCATCCCGTATCAATGGTGTTTCTTCCCAAGCGCAGGAATCCGCTTCGGTTGCGCGCCAATCCTTGCAGGCCGCTGATTCCGGATTGCAGGCGGTACAGAACGCTATTGGCGGCATGAACTCCATTCGCGATCAGATCCAGGATACGTCCAAGCGCATCAAGCGGCTTGGCGAGTCGTCCCAGGAGATCGGCGAAATCACGGAGCTGATTTCGGACATTACCGAGCAAACCAACGTGCTCGCGCTCAATGCGGCCATTCAGGCAGCATCCGCTGGGGAAGCTGGCCGCGGCTTCTCCGTGGTGGCGGAAGAAGTGCAGCGACTTGCAGAGCGCTCTGGTGATGCAACACGTCAGATCTCAGCCCTGGTGAAGGCTATTCAGACGGATACTCAGGACGCCGTTGCCGCAATGGAGCGCTCTACCCAAGGTGTGGTTGAGGGGGCCCGTCTTTCAGACAGTGCAGGTACAGCGCTTAGCGAGATTGACCGCGTTTCGCGCCGTCTTGCGGACCTGATCGAGCAGATTTCCTCATCCACTTCGCGTGAAGCTGAACTGGCGAATGGTGTGGCTGACAACATTCAGCATATTTTTGCGGTGACGGAGCAAACCAGTGAGGGCACCCGTGCAACTGCGCAGCAGGTACGCGAGTTGTCGCGGATGGCCGAAGATTTACGTCAGTCTGTCTCCCGATTCAAGATCGCCTGAACGGCGCGAACGCTAGCGAGTCGACGCACATGCTCAATTTCGATGCCGCTGCGCCGGCGATGCCCGGGCTCCAGGAACATGATCTGGGGCCAATAGCCTGGGTCGAGGCCGAATTGCGCCGATCCTTGGAAGCCGCAATCAAATCTTTGCGCCGATTTCTGCGTGAAGCAGAGCAATCGGGGCATTCGGATCTTGAGTCCCTCGACGCTGCGGCGCTGCGAGGTGCGCGCCAGCAATTGCATCAGGTCGCCGGCGCCTTTTCGATGGTGGGCCTCGACGCCGCCGGGGTCATGGTGCGGGCTATGGAGACGGTTGTCCAAAAGCTCGTCATGCGCCCGTCGCTTTGTACGGACGAGACGGTTGCATCGCTGGAGCGTGCGACGTTTGCGATCGGGGAATATCTGGATGCTTCGCTCGCTGGCAAGCCGGTGTCGGCGGTCGGCTTGTTCCCCCAGTACCGTGAGGTTCAAGCGCTTGCGGGCGCCGACAGAGCGCATCCAGCTGATTTGTGGACCCCTGCAGCGTCTGCATCTCCCCTGGAGCTGGCGGGTGATCCGGTTCCGCTTGAATACGGCCCCGCTGCGCGGCAGCGCCTGGACCAAGCAATATTGAGCGTTGTCAAGAATGGCGACCCGTCGGCAGCCCGTCAATTGGTTCAACTTTCCCAGCGGTTCGCAGCTGCGCTAAAGCAGGGAGAGCAGCGGGATTTCTGGTTGATCTGCGGAGGTTTTTTTGAAGCCCAGTCGCTGGGTCTTTTGCCGCCGGATTTGCATGCGAAGAGGGCAGCCTCGCGGGTTTTGATGCAATACAGCGAGTTCGCTCGCGGTGCACCATCAGCCAACGCAAGAACTTTGCAGGATCTCCTGTTTTTCTGCGCATATGCGGTCGTTCCGGCGGATGTGTTCGCGCCCTCGTTGAAGGCTGTTCAGGGTGCGTGGGTTTTGGATCATTCGCCGTCGCTTGATTACGAACAACGTCGCTACGGTCGATTTGACCCGGCGTTGCTCGCTCAGGCGCGCAAGCGGATCGGCGCAGCGGCAGAAACCTGGTCGGCGCTTGCGGCCGGTGACCGCCAGAAGCTCAAACTCGCCGCGGACCAGTTCAGCCTTGTGGCCGAGTCGCTCCGACGTTTGCATCCACAGAGCGCGCCTTTGGCCGATGCGCTGATTCATGTTCTGGACGCTACCGTGCGAAGTGGGGAAATCCCGGGGACAGCGCTTGCGATGGAGGTGGCAACGTCCATCCTCTATTTGCAGGCCGCTTACGAAGAGCTCGATACGCCCGACGACACAATGTCGGAACGAGCTGTAGTCCTGGCCGCTCGGCTCTCCCGCGCGGAAGAGGCCACCTCACCTGAGCCGCTCGAACGCTGGATGGAGGACCTGTATCGACGCGTCTCTGATCGCCAGACGATGGGAAGCGTCGTAGAAGAGCTACGCTCTACGTTGCGCGACGCCGAACAGGCGCTTGACCAGTATTTCCGTGATCCGTCGGATGTGGCACCGCTTGTAGCCGTGCCTGGACATTTGCTGCAAATGCGCGGTGTCCTGTCTGTGCTGGGACTGGATCAGGCATCCCACGCGGTGGTGCGAATGCGCGAGGGTGTCGACCGCCTGCTCGAAGGTTCTGTCTCGGACGATGAGGTGCGGGCCACCCTGTTCGGTTCCCTCGCAGCCAATCTTGGAGCGCTTGGTTTTCTTATCGACATGCTGGGCTACCAGCCCACGCTCGCACGCAAACTCTTCGTCTTTGATGAGATGCAAGGCGAGCTTCGGGTAATCATGGGGAGAGCAGACCCACAACCGGTCGCCCGGACCATGCGGGAGCAACCGGACCCGATGACGGAAGAAACGGGCGACCGACTGGCGTCGCCTTCGCTCCATCCTTCTCCTGTGGCGGATGACGGAGGAGAAGAATCAAGCAGGGATTCTTTCGGGGCGGCCAACTCTAATGAAGCCGAGTTGGCTCCTGCAGCGCAGAGCGCCGCAACGGAGTCGACTGATAACGGCGGTACCGGGGCAAGCGGTCTTCCTTTGTCGGCGTC
Source organism: Burkholderiales bacterium (assembly GCA_038234045.1). Taxonomy (GTDB): domain Bacteria; phylum Pseudomonadota; class Gammaproteobacteria; order Burkholderiales; family Burkholderiaceae_C; genus JBBSUX01. The sequence continues at coordinate 3,357 of JBBSUX010000114.1, read as the reverse complement.
TGCCGATTCAATGACAGACGGCGTCTCTTCGCCCGGGCTCGCACCGTTGACGAGCGATGATGAGGACGAGGACGACGCTGAGCTCCGGGAGATTTTCCTGGAGGAAGCCAGGGAAGTCGTCGCCAATGGCCACATGTCTCTACGCGCCCTGGCTGCCGATCCTTCGGATCTGAGCGAGCAGACCAGCTTGCGGCGAGCATTTCATACCCTCAAAGGTAGTTCGCGCATGGTGCAGCTTTTCGACCTGGGCGACGCTGCCTGGGCCATGGAGCAGCTCTTCAATGCCTGGCTGGCCGAGCAGAAGCCGCTTCCTGAGAGCCACCGCTTGCTCGCAGACCAGGCGATGGATGCATTTGGCCAATGGGTTGATGACATTGCGCAGGGACGGGATAGTCATTGGGCCGCGCAGCCATTCCAGGCGAGCGCGGACTCGCTGCGACTTGGACAAGCACCTGTCGCGCTGATTCAGTCTGAATCGGGCTTCGTGGACACGATCCTCCGCGACGACGATTTTTCTGCAGATACCGACTTTCTTCCTACGGCAGGACTCACGCCCTACGAAGAACCTGCCGTGGAGACCGCGCAGGCGGACCATGCTACAGATAGCTCGGTTGCACTCACCTTTGAAATTGACCCTGCTCCAACTCCGGGCGAATCAAGAAAAGACGCCGCAGAGCCAACAGATGCCGACTGGAACTCGCCCGATATTGAAGAGACGCAAGATGGCGATCAGTCCTCCGATCTTGCAATGCAGATCCAGGAACTAGATTTTTCCGAGTTCGCTTCAGCAATTGAAGAGCATCCCGCATCCATTCTTCCCCATGAAGAATTAGCAGCGATCGAATCCGCACTCCTGGATCTGCAGGCTTCAGGTCTTGGCCACGAGCCAGATCCCGCGTTTTCCGATGATGGCCACTTCGTCAATGTGAGCGAAACGGGCGCCTCGTCATCTGCTTGCGATGGCGAAAGTGATGAGAGCTCCGACGAGATGAAAGTCATCGGATCTCTGCGCATTCCCATTCCGCTTTACAACGTCTACCTCAACGAAGCTGACGAGTGGTCCAGGCGGTTGCTGACCGAACTTCAGGAATGGTCGATGGAGTTGCATCGTGAGGTGCCCGAGCCTGCCATCTCGTTTGCTCACTCGCTCGCGGGCAGCTCCGCCACTGTCGGGTTCCACGAATTGAGCCGGCTCGCGAGGCTTCTTGAGCATGCGTTGTCTCATATCCAGCTCGGTGGAATGGTCAGCGTGCACCAGTCGGGCATCTTCGTCGACGTAGCCGAAGACATCCGACACCTGCTGCACCAGTTTGCGGCAGGCTTTCTCCCGGAACCTACGCCGCGGCTGCTGCGCGCTTTGCAAGCGATCATCGACAGCGAGCCCGCGCCAGTGCCTTCGGTTGCGAGCTTTCTGCGCGAACCGGATGAACAACTCGATGAAAGGCGGGTAGACCAGGACGGTGACCATCACGGTTCCTCCGAAGAGCTGAGCGCGGCGGCCGTTCCGGAAATGTCTGAGCTCGATTCGGTCTCTCCTGATTCTGGCGGCAATTTCGCAGGCGAAAATTCCCTCAGCAGCGCCGATCCCGGTTCGAGCGGCACGTCGGCCCCGCAAGAGGAGACCGTGGTAGCGACCGATGACAGCGCCCTGATTACGCATCATCCGGCGGAAACCCCCGTCGCCAAGGTCGTGGTCGATTTGGCTGCTCCCCAAAGCTTGGGCGAGCGCAGGGCGCAGGGAAATAGGGCATTGTTCGACGATGAAATCGACACCGTCGACGCTATAGATCCCGACCTGTTTCCGATCTTCGAAGAAGAGGCGCTCGAGCTTCTTCCTGCGTTGAATACCCCGCTTCGCCAGTGGGCTAACCGACCTGACGATCTGTCTGCGCGCGGTGAAGTGCTTCGCGCACTGCATACCCTCAAGGGAAGTGCGCGACTCGCTGGTGCGTTACGACTCGGCGAGCTGGCTCATCGCTTCGAGACCGAAATTGAGGAGCTCGGGCGCGACAACCTTGAAACAAACAACATCGAACCGCTGCTGGGCTATGCCGACGCGCTCCGCACGAACCTCGATCAGTTGCGGGCGCGGGACGAGGCGGTGCAGGCTGCCCTCGCCGGTCCGCTTGAGGGAGTCGACCCTGCCGTCGAACACGCGGTCCCAGCGCCCATTGATGTCGAGCCTGATGTGCCGGAAGCATCTCCGGCGGAATCACTGCAGGCTATTTCCGACGAGGAAAAAGTCTTACCCACGGTTGCCGTACGCAAGCAGGTAACGGTGCCGGTGCGTGCTCCCATTGCGGCAGCGGCGCGCGCGGGCGCGGGGGTCTCGGTCCGCGTTCGGTCTCATTTGCTCGACCGTCTGGTCAACCAGGCTGGCGAGGTGATGATCAGTCGCTCCCGGCTGGAAGCCAGACTGGGCCAGATGCAGGGTTCGCTCGCCGATCTGACGGGAAACCTCGATCGTTTGCGGCGCCAGTTACGCGACATCGAGGTGCAGTCTGAATCGCAAATGCAGTCGCGGCTTGCTTTGGCCAAAGACACAGCTGCAGCATTCGACCCGCTCGAATTCGATCGCTTCACCCGGGTCCAGGAACTCACCCGCATGATGGCCGAATCGGTGGACGACGTGGCTACCGTTCAGCGCAATCTGCAGCGGAGCATGCAAGGTAGCGAAGACGAACTGGTCGCGCAGGGTCGTCAGGCGCGCGAATTGCAGCGCGACCTGCTGCGTACCCGGATGGTGGAATTTGAAAGCATCGCCGATCGGCTGTATGCGGTTGCGCGCCAGGCTGCGAAAGAAACCGGCAAGCCCATTACTTTGGATATCACGGGCGGCGCGATCGAGATGGATCGCGGCGTTCTGGAGCGACTCGCTCCCGCGTTCGAGCACCTGCTTCGCAATGCGGTGGCGCACGGCATCGAAGATTCGGCCGGGCGTTCCGCTGCCGGAAAGCCTGCAGCGGGAAATATCGTTATCGGAGTCGAGCAGGCCGGCAACGATGTGGCCGTCGAGTTCCAGGATGACGGCGCCGGGCTTGATTTCGATCGCATCCGCGAGAAGGCACGTGCGCTCGGCTTGCCCGCAGCCGATGCCAGCGATGAGGATCCCCGTCTGGCCGAATTGATCTTTGCGCCCGGATTTTCTACCGCGAGCGAAGTCACCGAACTCGCGGGCCGGGGAATCGGCATGGACGTGGTTCGCTCCGAAGTGCAGGCGGCTGGCGGCCGGATAGAGACCGAATCAAAGACCGGGGGCGGAACGCGCTTCAGGCTGATACTGCCGCTCACTACAGCGGTGACGCAAGTCGTGATGCTGCGGGCGGGCGGGCTCGTCATCGGTGTACCCACTACGGT
>JBBSUX010000113.1:0-10480 GCA_038234045.1 Burkholderiales bacterium | reverse complement strand
TCATCTCCTGGAGAAAGATCTCCTTGCGGGTCTTCTTGTGCAGCGGATCAAAGCCAAGGGTCGATTGCGTCATGGCCTCTATCGTGCCGAGACCTCACGCCCTGCGATAGTCGGGGTAGCACGAGGTTTTGCAGAGTCTCCCTAACCGCTACTTGCCACGGATGCAAAAGGAACCATCGGCCAGCGCATCGCCCCAAGCAAGCACTCAAAACCTTTTCGCTCCGTCTTTTCAAATACCTCACCCGCTCCATGCAACAGGAACTCGACGCACTCAACACCCTGCAAGCGATGGGGCTGGAACTGCCGAGCGCGGCTTACATTGTGGGCTCGATCATCTTCGGGCTGATCGGCATCGTGGCGTGGCGCATCGGCCGGCGCGGGCAGAGGAAACCGACCCAGTGGATCGGCGCGGCGCTGATGTTCTACCCGTACGCGATTTCGCAAACCTGGCTGCTGTATGCCGTGGGATGCGCGCTCTGCGCCGGTCTCTGGTGGGATCGCGCCTGACAAGGAAGCCTGGCCAATGGAGATCAATGGATCGCCGCCGCCACGATGATGCAGATGCCGAGCGACATGGCCGCCACCACCAACGCGAGCGCGATATTGTGCTTTTCGACGATTTCGTGCCACAAGTTGTAGGGCGTGATGCGATCGATGATCACAAAGCACAGCCAAAAAATAAGCACGCCGAGCAAGGCGAAAACGACAGAGCCGATGAAGGCGGAGGGCCGGAGCCATTCGAATGCCATGATGATCAAAGCCTCCTGAACATGGGGGTGAAATGGTGAAAGAACCGGGTAAGAATTTGCGCGGATGAAGCGGAAGCGATTGGAAGGGCTAGCTCGTTATTTGTGATACCCGCCGCTGGTATAGCCGCCCCATGAGCCGCCGCCGGTGCGTGCCGGTGTGCCGCAATATTCACGCGTGGGGTCGCAGGCGCTGCATCTGGAAAGCACCAACAGCAGCAACACCAGTACGACGCCCATGACGCCCACCGCGCTACCGCCCAGGCCCTGAAAAGCGAGCGGCTTGGCATCGCTGCGCACGGCCATGTCCTTCTTCCAGTCGGGCATGTCGAAGGCCGCTGCCACCGTGGCGCTCTGCAACTGGCTGCCGACTGACCATGTCACTTCGCTTCGCGTGCGTTCGCGCGAAAGCAGGCTGCGGCCACTGGCGTAGTCTGCGTTGTCGCTGGTTTGCCCGCGCTCCACGCGCCAGTAAAACTCGCCCGCCACGTAGCCCGTCTCGGCAGCGTAGCGCGATTGCAATTGGTAGCTGGTTCCGAGGTAGCTGGCGCTGTTCTCGTCGCGGCTCAGCTTGGGCGCGCCGGTGGCGGGCGCGACCAGACTCCAGCCCTCGCTCGAATCGACCAGAAAGCTGAACCCCCGCGTGCGGTGATACAGCAGATATTCGCTCCACCCAAAGCGCTCGTCATCGCCCGGCTCACGGCCCATGCGGTGCTGAAACCCCACCACCTGCCACTGCACGCCCTGAAGTTTTCCGCTGCTGCCGAGCGCGATGAGCGGGCGCACTGGCTCGTCCTGCAAAGCGCTTGCCATTTCGCCGCCGATACCGGTGTCCAGTGAAATCACGCTGCGGCAGCTCGGACAGGTGACGGTCTTGCTTTCCTCGCGTTGCACGGTGACGGGTGCGCCGCAATGCGGGCAGGCAAATTGGCGCGCTGCTTCCGTTTTTTCGGAAGCGCCATCGCGCAGACCGGTGAGCGCAAGGTCTTCCAGCCGCACCGCGCGGCCGAGCGAAGCGCCCGGCGGATCGCTGTCGTACTCCAGGCTCAACACAGCGCCCTGCTCGTTGCGCAGTTCGGCCATGTCGAAGGCTGTGCCGGAGGTGGACAAACGCGGCAGCTCGCCCTCAGCGCCGATCAGCGTGACCTGCCCGTTGAATGCAACGCTGTAGCTGACGCCCGCGACCGCAGTGGTGGCACCGATGCGCAGCGCTGACGCCGGTGGCGCCGGCTGCAGCAAGGTCAGCGGTTTCGAGAACACATAGTGGCCGTTGTCTTCAGACAAAAAAGCGCTGCTGCCGTCTTGCAGCGCCACATGCCATTCGCTCCAGACGCCCGCCTCCGACTGGAACTGCTGGCGCCCCACGACGGTGAAAGCCGCGCCGTCGAAGCGCCCCGCCGACATCATCTGCAGCGGGCTGTAATCGGCAAACAGCTCGGCCATGCGGCCGATGCGGGAGAGCACGTCGCCGTTGCGCACCACCGTGCTGCGGCAGAAGCTGCAAACGGCATAAACCGACTGCGCACTGCGGAAATCCACCGGGGCACCACAGCCGGGGCATGGCGCGCGGTAGACGCGTTGCGGAGGTTGCGGCGCTGACGGGCGGCCGGGCGTGGCTGCGGAGCCGGCGGCTGAATCGGCGTTATCGGTCATCAGGCTTCCGCCGCATCCGGGAAAAATTGGGGGTGTTTTAGGCCTCTAGCGCTTATTGCATAAGCGCTATATGCAATTACTTTAATAGCAATTGCCACCGCGTTCGCAAGCCCTCCGGATGCGCGTGCATGGCCCCCGCCTGTTGACGGCCCAAGGGCCGGCTTGCTACGCGGCACCAACTTCTTCAGGCCAGTTTCTTCAGCAGTTCGGCCTTCTTGGCGTCGAACTCTTCGGCGCTGAGGATGCCCTTGGCCTTCAAATCACCCAGACGTTCCAGCAAGCCGATCACTTCATCGGGCCGAACGCTGACGGGCGCGGCAGCCGCCGCAGATGCGGCTGCGGCCGCCGCTTGTTGCGCTGCATTGGGAGCACTCAGCCCCTGCGACAGGTTCTGCGCCAGCACCTGGCCCAACGCCACGCCGGCGCCCAGGCCCATGGCATCGCCAGCGATGCCGCTACCGCCTCCGCCTCCGCCGCCACCGCCACCCTCGGCAAATTTCGGAATGGCCTGCGCCGTCTGGTACTGCATGAATTTGCCCATGTCGTTGCCGACCATGCCCATGCCGATCTTCTGATCGAGCACCTTTTGCAGCTCTTCCGGCAGCGACAGGTTTTGCACGGTGAAGCCTTCAACCAGCAAGCCGATCTTGGCGAACTCGGGCTGCAAAGTTTTGGCAAGCGCGTCGGCGAACATGGTCTGGTTGGCCGCCAGATCCAGAAACGGCACGCCGCTCGATGCGATGGCGTTGCTGATGTTCTGCAGCACCAGCCCGCGCAGTTGGCCGTCCAGATCCGCCACCGTGTATTCGGCGCGGGTGCCCGAGATTTCGGTATGGAAAAGCTTGGCGTCGGCCACGCGGTAGCTGAAGTTGCCGAAAGCGCGCAGGCGCACCGCGCCGAAATCCGCGTCGCGAATCGTGATGGGCTGCGGCGTGCCCCACTTCTGATCGAGCTGCTGGCGCGTGCTGAAGAAATAGAGGTCGCTCTTGAAAGGCGACTCGAAGAGCTTGTCCCAGTTCTTCAGGTAGGTAAGCACCGGCAGCGTTTGCGTCGTGAGCTTGTAGGTGCCGGGCCCGAAGACATCAGCTACCTGGCCTTCGTTGACGAACACTGCCACCTGCGATGCACGCACCGTAAGAGATGCGCCATTCTGGATTTCCATGTCCTGCATCGGAAAGCGCCAGCTGAGAACACCATCGCGGTCCTCGGTCCATTGCAGGATGTCGATGAACTGCTTCTTGATGAAATCCATCAGGGCCATGGCGTTCTCCTTGTCGTTCGCAGAATGAGGGTCCTCAGGTGGCGGGATGTTGCCACAGCGCACCGTCCGCGCAAAGGCGGTGATCACTCACGCATGCGTATCGATCAGGCAGCGCGCGAACGCCTGCGCAGCGCGCGACGGCTGGGGTGACTTGCGCACCACGCTGACGAACTGGCAAGGGTAGAAAAACTGGCTCGGCTTGACGGCCTGCATCTGGCCCAACCGTTCGAAACGCTCAGCGTAGTGATCGGGCAGAAAGCCGAGGTAGCAGCCCGAGAGCACCAGCGTGGCGATCGATTCCTGATCGAACCCTGTCGCCTTGCGCGGCAGGCGCGCCGCGTGGCTCAGCTCCATGTTGGGCGAGTGATAGCCCAAGCCGGCGAACTGCCAGGCGCGCAAGGCGTCCCATTCGAGAGCGGTGTGATCGGCGCCAAACAGCGGGTGCTTCCAGCCGCAATACAGCAGCATGGTTTCGGTAAAAAGGTTGGCATACACCAGGCTTTGCGACGCCCGATGCGCAGGGATGATGCCCACATGAAAGCTGCCATCGATCAAGCCGCGCTCAATGGCGGGAATGCCCGCCACATGCATCTGCAAGCTGACTTCAGGCGCCTGCTGGGCGAACTGCGCGATAGCGTCGCCGATGTGAGCGGCCGGGTTGCTGGCCGTCTTGTCGAACACCGCTACCTCCAGCCGCCCGCCCATGCGACGGTGGATGTCGTCCACGCCACTGCGAAACGCTTCGACGGCAGAAAGAAGGCGCAAGGTTTCGTCGTACACCCGCTGGCCTTCGGGCGTCAGCGCGAACCCGGCCCGGCCACGCCGACACAGCGTCAGTCCGAGCCGCGTTTCCAGATCCTTCATATGGCGGCTCACCGTGCTGGTGCCGATGTTGAGCTCCAGCTCGGCTGCCGACAGGCCGCCGCACTCCGCCACGCTTTTGAACACCTGCAGCAGGCGCAGATCCATATCGCTGAGCTGGCCGAGCACCGCCCGCTGTCGCGCTTTGGGAGCGGCTGGCTGGGGCTGAGCCAATTGCGGAACAGGGCGTTGCTTCATTTGCGTAAATCGTCAAGTAAACATTGATATTCGTTGATATGAGGAATTAAGTCACGCGCCCACAATCGGCTGTGCCTGCCACTATCGGCCTTGTCGTCCCGAGGCATCCCTCTTCGTCCGCATCCAGGAGTTCCCATGAGCTTTGTCCACATTGAAGAATCCGCTGCCGTCGCGCCACGCATGGACGCTGAATGGCTCGACGCGTACTGGATGCCCTACACGGCGAACCGCCAGTTCAAGGCGCAGCCGCGCATGATCGTCGCAGCCCAGGGCGCCTATTTCACCGACGCAGATGGCCGCAAGATTTTCGATGGCCTTTCAGGGCTGTGGTGCGCGGGCCTCGGGCATGGCCGCCGCGAGATCGCCGAAGCCATCGGCAAACAAGCCGCCAAGCTGGATTACGCCCCCGCGTTCCAGTTCGGGCACCCCGGCGCGTTCGAGCTGGCCAATCGCATTAAAGAGCTCATGCCCGATGGGCTTGATCATGTCTTCTTCACCAACTCCGGCTCCGAAGCGGCCGATACCTCGCTGAAGATGGCGCGCGCTTACTGGCGGCTCAAGGGCCAGGCCAGCAAGACGCGAATGGTCGGGCGCGAAAAGGGCTACCACGGCGTGAACTACGGCGGTATTTCGGTGGGGGGCATCGGTGCCAACCGCAAGATGTTCGGCCAGGGGATCGAAGCCGATCACCTGCCTCACACGCAGCCGCCGATGGGATCTTTCTGCAAGGGCATGCCGCCAACCGGCAAGGAGCTGGCCGACCGGCTGCTCGACCTGATCGCGCTGCATGACGCCAGCAATATCGCTGCGGTGATCGTCGAGCCATTCTCGGGATCGGCTGGCGTCGTGATTCCGCCGGTGGGCTACCTGCAGCGTCTGCGCGAGATCTGCTCGCAGAACAACATCCTGTTGATCTTCGACGAAGTAATCACCGGTTTCGGTCGCTCCGGCGCATGGACTGGCGCGGAGGCCTTCGGCGTTACGCCCGACATCCTCAACTTTGCCAAACAGGTCACCAACGGCGCGCAGCCCTTGGGCGGCGTGGTGGCGAGCAAGGATATCTACGACACCTTTATGGCAGCGGGCGGGGCCGACTACATGCTCGAATTTGCGCATGGCTACACCTACTCGGCCCATCCGGTGACGTGCGCGGCAGGGTTGGCGTCGCTCGACATCCTGCAAAAGGAAGACATGCTGGGCCGCGTCAACGCGCTCAGCCCGTTTTTTGAGCAGGCGGTGCACAGCCTCAAGGGTGCCAAGCACGTCTCCGATATCCGCAACTACGGTTTGGCCGCAGGCTTCACGATCGCAGCCTTGCCGGGCGAGCCAGCGCGTCGGCCGTACGAGATCGCCATGGCTTGCTGGAAAAAAGGCTTTTATGTGCGCTATGGCGGCGACACCATTCAGCTGGCGCCACCGTTCATCAGCGAGAAAGCGGAGATCGACCGGCTGATCAGTGCATTGGGCGACGCGCTGACGGAAACGGCCTGATCGCGCGCGCGGAGCATCAACACTACTTAGTTAATAGCTAGTAGCGCTTGTATATCAACCGCCAGCGCCACTTTTCGCTTGAGAATTCGATCGCGCAAGATGGTCGAAAATTCACCCGGTCGTGTCGCTCGCAGCCGGTGTTTTGGCCCGCGCGCGGGACTTTCGTACGCTTGTGCGTGCGCTGGGAGGCGCAACGTCCGGTTCGAGCCCGACGTGGGCCGTCCGCGGGTTGTGCTGGGCTGCGGTATCCAGCAAAAGACGCCCCTGAAGCCGACCCTTCATGCGTTTGACGTTGGTGGCGGCGTCCTGCATGTGACGCTGCATCAGTGTGCGCACTTGGTCTGCATCGCCAGCGCGCGCCGCGCTCGTAATGTCTCGGTGGAAAGCAGCATTGGCCTCACCGAAACGGCGTTGCTCGGTCTTGGGTGTGCGGTTGCCAAAGACGATGAGCTGTCGAATCATTTCGTTGATCAGTTCGCAGGTAAAACGCAGGAACGGATTCGGATTGGCCGCCGCAAGGATGTCGTGAAAGTTGACGTCCTCACGCCGCTGTTGCACCAGGTCATCCCGGCTTGACGTGGGGTCGCAACAGGCGATGCTTCGCTCGAGCGCCTCGAAGTCAAGCTCCGTCAGGTGCGGCACTGCGCCGGCTGCCAGTTCGGGCTCGAGCAGCTGGCGCACGGTGTAGATATCGTCGATGGTCACTGCCTGGAAAAACAGGTAGTTCTGCATGAACTGCAGAGTGCGGTCCAGCGGCACCTCGGCGATCGTGCCGCCGCCCGACGGGCCCGTAGAAATGGTGACAAAGCCCTGAACTTCGAGCGATTTAAGCGCTTCCCGAATCGTGCCCTTGCTGACCGCGAAATAGCCCTGCAATTCCAGTTCGCGCGGCAGCCGGTCACCGGGACGCAGATTTCTTTCGGTAATGAGCCGCTTGATTTCTTGCGCTACAAGATCAGCGCGCTTGAGCGGCTTGATGGTGCGCCTTCGCGACGCTGGGATGGCCATGCTTCAGGAAGTAGTTGTTCGCTCGGAGTACGTCGGCCGCGCATCGGAATCGCAGACTGCCGGAACCCCCGAGTGTAGGCACGCAGAGCCTGCGGATGGCGCATACCTAGGGTTTGCCAATGCCCCATTCGTTCTATTTATCACTATAAATAGCGAACGCGCGGGGCGTTTCAGCGAACAACGCAGCAGGTCAACTGAAGGCCGCCTCGAAGGGGCCCGCATGGCACGCAACCTGCATGTACCTCTGCACCCGGCCATCCATCCTTTTCAAACACCAGGAGTCACTCATGCAACGTCGTCAGGTTCTTCAACTTTCCGCCCTTGGCGCAGTGCCCGCATCGCTCGGCATGTTCGGCAATGCCTGGGCGCAGGAGAGCAATGCCATCCAGTTCGGCTGCCCGGTGCCGATGTCCGGCGCTTTCGCAGCTAACGGCAAGTATGCGGACCTCGGCATGAAGCTGGCCATCGAGCAATACGGCAAGGCGCTGAGTCGCCCACTGGCTTACACCGTGCTCGACACCGAAGGCAAACCTGCGACGGCGGTGCGCCGGGTGCAGGAGGCTTCTCAGCAGCAAGGCACAAAATTTTTCGCCGGCGGCATCCTCTCATCGGAATCGCTGGCCATGGGCAAAGAGGTCGAGAAGGCAGGCGGCGTCTTCATCACTACAGCGGGTGCCGACGAAATCACGGGCAAGGACTGCAACATCGCCACGTTTCGCTGGTCGGTCCCGACCTTCGGCGCCATCGAGCAGACTGTACGGCCGCTGATCGCCGCCAAACCGCAGGCCAAGCGCTGGTACACCATCACGCCGCAATATGTCTTTGGTGAGGGGCTCTTGTCGGCGGCCAAGAACATCTTCAAGGAAAAGGGGCTGGAGCATGTGGGCAACAGCTACCACTCGCTCAGCGAAAAGGAATTCAGCGGTTACCTGACCAATGCCATGGCCGCCAAACCTGACGTGCTGCTCCTGCTCAATTTCGGTTCGCAATCGTCCGACGCGCTGCGTCAGGCGGTGAGCTTCGGCATGAAGAAGAACATGACGATCATGATCGCCTGGGCTTCCGGGCTGGGGCAGTTCGAATCGCTCGGTGCCGACCTGTGCGAAGACGTGTATTTCGGCGCGCAATACTGGCACACGGTGGATACGCCGCTGAACAAGGATCTGGTCAAGCGCGCCAACGCCAAGTTCAATGCCAACCCCAACTACAGCCTGGCGGGTTCTTACATCTGCACCAAGCTGCTGATCGACGGCATCATCAAGGCAGGAACGGTGGACCAGAAGGCCGTGATCGCGGCCATGGAAGGTACGACATATCAAGGCCTTACCGGCGAGGAAGAAATTCGCAAGGCCGATCACCAGGTCATCAAAAACTACTATCTCCTGAAGGGAAAGGCGAAAGCCAAAATGGCCAACAAGGACGATTATGTGGATGTGGTGAGCTCCGGTAAATCGTTCCTTCCGGTGGACCAGACCGGCTGCAAGATGGCCTGACGATGGCGCCGCCTGCAGCGCCCCGGCTTGCAGCCTGCGCTGCGGTCATCTCAACCGGGCGCTAGACCGGACGCGTTCCCCGGTGCTACTCCGGCGCCAGCCGGTGCCCGCCGTTCTTCTCGAAAAGTCACATGACCATTTACCTGTTTCAGGTCGTCAACGGCATCGGCATCGGCATGCTGTACTTCCTGCTGGCAGTCGGGCTGTCGATCGTGTTCGGTCTGCTGCGCTTCGTGAATTTCGCGCACGGCGCGTTCTATTTGCTGGGCGCGTACTTCTGTTATCAGGTGACGCGTTGGGGTCTTAGCTTTTGGCTTTCGCTGATCGTCGTACCGGTTGCGGTGGGGGTTGCCGGCTGGCTGGTGGAGAAGCTGCTGCTTCGCCATGTTTACGACAAGCCGCACGAATTTCACATCGTCGTCACGGTGGGTCTGGCTTTGGTGGTGCAGGAACTTGTCATCGTGCAGTGGGGCGCTCTGGGCCACAGCGTGGCGGTCCCCGATTTGCTGCAGGGGGTGGTGATGTGGGGCAGTTTTGTCTATCCCAAATATCGCCTGTTCGTCATCGGGTTCACGGCCGTGTTGGCGGTTGGGCTCTGGTACCTGCTGGAAGGCACGCGGCTAGGCAGTGCGGTACGTGCCGGCAGCGAGTCGACCGAGATGGTGTCGCTCCTTGGCATCAACGTCTTTCGCATCTTCAGCCTGGTGTTCGCGCTGGGCGCCGCGACGGCCGCGTTGGCGGGCGTGCTCGCAGCGCCGATTCGCGGCGCTGAACCCTTTATGGGAATCGAAGCGCTCGGGGTGGCCTTCGTGATCGTGGTGGTGGGCGGACTCGGAAGTTTCACCGGCGCCCTGGTGGGTGGACTGCTGATTGGAATCGTGCAGAGCGTAATGAGTACGGTCTGGCCTGCGGGGTCCAGTCTGACGATCTACATCGCCATGGCTGCTGTGCTGCTGCTGCGCCCGCACGGGTTGCTGGGGCGCAAAGGATGAACGCCGTGCGCAAACATTTCCACATGCTGTTGGCGCTCGCCGTCGTGCTGGCGATGCCATTGACGATGCAGTCGGGATCTTTGGCCAGTGAGGTTTTGATCTTCGGCCTCGCAGCCATGGGCTGCAACCTGCTGCTTGGGTACACCGGCTTGCTGTCGTTCGGCCAAGGCATCTTCTTTGGACTTGGCAGCTACACCGTCGCCCTGACGCTCACGCGATGGCCATTGCCGATGCCGCTCGCGCTTGCCGCCGCGATCGTGATGGGAGCCGTGGGCGCAGCACTGGTCGGCTGGATCGCCATTCGCCAACGCGGCACCTATTTCGTGATGCTGACGCTGGCCTTTGCGCAAATGTTCTATTTTTTGGCGTACTCGTTTCCCGGCCTGACGGGCGGCGACAACGGTTTGCTGGATATTCCCCGCCCCTCGATCGCTGTGGCCGGCCACGTCTTGTGGCCCCTGGAATCACCTTGGCAGTTCTACGGCTTCATCGCGGTGCTGTTCCTGGTGGCCTTCTGGCTATTGCAGAAAGTGGCGAATTCCATTTTCGGCCGCACCTTGCTTGCCGTGCGTGACAACGAAGAACGCGCCGGCGCCATTGGCTACAACCTGCGCATGCTGAAGTTGCAGGCATTCGTGATTTCCGGCGCCGTAACCGGCCTGGCCGGCGCGCTTCACGCGATGATGACCGGCATCGCTCCATTGGGTAGCGCCGAGTACCACACCAGCGAAATGATTTTGGTAATGACCGTGATCGGCGGCACCGGCAACCTGCTGG
>JBBSUX010000112.1:0-10529 GCA_038234045.1 Burkholderiales bacterium | reverse complement strand
TGGGGGCGTCAGCAAAAATTGGCTCGCCTCACAGGGGCAAAGGAACAGACATGATTGACGGATTGATCGCGGGCAGGCTGCACGGAAAGCCTGTCGAACGCCTGGACAAGTCAGGCAATCCCTATGCGATTGCGAAAGTGCTCGCTCCCACAGGCGATGGCGATGGCGCGGACGTTTTTGTGAATGTCATCGCTTTTGACGCTACGGCTTGCGCTGCCATCTTGGCGCTGGATGATGGCGACAGTGTCGCACTTGCCGGAAACCTGACCCCCAAAGTTTGGACGGACAAGCAAGGCAATACGCGGCCCAGCGTTGATATGGTCGCCGCCCAAGTCCTGACTGCCTACCAGGTGACCAAAAAGCGCTCGCCCATGGAAGGCCCGCGGATCGCGTCCGCGCAGCAGCAAGTCAGCGACTCATCGCGAGATCCCCTGGACCGCTGACCCCGCTGGATCAAGAGAGCTGGTGCGCCGCAGAACGCTTATGGAAAGCGGCGATCTTCCGGCAGCAACTCATATAAGAATCACGTCACCTCAGCACGCATCAAATACACTACAAGCTAGCAGTCATCAAAAATAACGGTATTTTTGATGGCACCTTTTAAATATAAGCTTGTGACACGCAGCACTGACGCTGGTTCCGGGCTGGAATGTGATTCCGGCCTCCGCACCAGACTGCGTCATGCGCAGTCAGAAGCTTAGTTATAGCTTGCCAAACGTGCCTCTACAGGCGCCGCGACAAAACCCGGACAGCACCCGACATGAAGCGATTCTCCATCCGTACGGGGCGCGTCCCGGGCCCTGTTTCAGCATCTTTACCGCTTGTCCGTTTGGCCGCCTTGGCGACCATTGCTTCTGCGGCTTTTTGGCTGGCCGGATGCGCGACCCAGGCACTGCTCGCGCCCGTTTCGACCGCACAGCTCTTCAATGATGACCCGACGTCGCAATGCATGCGCACGGTCAATACCGATCCGCGGCTGGCACTGCTCACCGCCAAGCTCGGAAGTCTGAAAGAAGCGGGAGAAGCGACGGTGCCGATGCTTGCCAACACCGCGTTGCCATCGCCTGAAGAAAAAACGGCGCTCGAATACTGGGGCTCCGAGCGTCAACGCTGCCTCGGGCTTGGCAAGGTGTACCGGGCGAACATCTTCCCTGCCTCTCTTGTGGCGACTTTCGAGGCCGGCCAGAAGAACCTGATCTTTCTGACCGCTCGCCTCTATGCTGGCGAAATCACCTACGGCCAGTTCAATACCCAACGCCAGGAGCTGGCCGGTGCCATGCGCCAACGCGAAGTGGAGTTTGAGCAGCAACGCAATGCCGCATTGGCCAACTATCTGCAACAGCCAGCTCCCTTGCAGCAGGTGCGGCCGCTCTACACCAATTGCACACGGCTCGGCTCCACCGGTGTGAACTGCACCAGCCAGTAAGAAACGAGCAGAGTGGTCCACCCTTCTGCTGCTGATGCTACGACATCATCCGGACTCGGCGCACGGAGAGCAAAAAACGCATCGAACTTGGGCGACTGATGTCCAATCGAACAGTTGGCGCCACGTCCGACTGTGGCGAGTGAAACAATCCTGCACCGGTCGCGTTTAACCTTCCACCAGAATCAATGTCAGGAGGAAGAGGAAATAAATATGACTATCCGCCGGTTTTTTGAACTTGCCAAACAATCCGTCACCGCATGGTCTGACGACTACGCGCCCAGCATGGGGGCGGCGATCGCGTACTACACCGTTTTTTCGCTTGCGCCATTGCTATTGATCGTGATCGCTGTAGCGGGCTCCGTGTTCGGCAGGGACGCCGTGCGAGGTGAGATCGTCGCGCAACTCTCGGGGCTGATCGGGCCGGATGGCGCTCATGCCATCCAGGGTTTGATTGCGAGCGCGTCCAACAAGTCCGACGGCATCGTCGCTGGCGCCATCAGCGTTGTGGTGTTGATCATTGGTGCAACGACGGTTTTTGCCGAATTGCAAAGCGCGCTCGACCGCATCTGGGGCGCACCCAGCAAAGCCAAGACCGGCATCCTTGGCACCATCCGTGCGAGGCTGCTGTCTTTCGGATTGATTATTGGGCTGGCCTTTTTGCTCATGGTGTCTCTGGTCACCAGCGCCGCCGTGGCGGCTTTCGGAAAATGGTTCGGCGGCTTGATGCCGGGCTGGGAGATCACCTTGATGCTCCTGAACATGGTGATCTCGCTCGGCTTCACCACCGTGCTGTTCGCCATGATCTACAAACTGATGCCTCAGACGAAGATCGACTGGAAGGACGTGTGGGTCGGTTCCTTCGTGACAGCCGTGCTGTTCGAGATCGGCAAGTTCCTGATCAGCCTTTATGTGGCCAAGACCAGCGTGGTTTCCTCACTTGCAGCGGCTGGTTCCATCATCGTCCTGCTGGTCTGGGTGTATTACTCGGCCCAGATCTTTTTGTTAGGCGCCGAATTCACCTGGGTGTTTGCCAATGAACAGGGGTCGCTGCGTCGCTCGGGCCGGAAATCGAGCGCCGCGCTCAGCCGCAGTGCGCAAGGAAGCAGCACCTCACTGGGCGCGGCACTTGCCGCACCGGCCAATGCAGGGGCGGTCGGTCAGGCCAGCGGTGCTGCCGTCCAGACCGCTGCCGCACACCGTGCTGCCAAACGGGAGGCAGAAGCAGGTGTGCCCTACGCCGACGCGCGGCGCAAGGCGCTGGAAGTAGTGGCGGCGTTTCCTCCTGACCGGCCTCGCAAGGGTGCTCAGGGAACCTCCCCTCTTGCTGGCGATGTCGCGCCCTTGGACCCGCCCCACCGCCCAACGCTCACGCAGCGCGCCATCGTCTGGGGCGCGTTGACGGGTCTTCAGATCGTGGCGACTGTCATTGTGAAAAGCGTCGGCAAACGCTCGCGGCGACGGGCCCTGAGAGACTCCGCGTCACGATGAAAGCAGGCGCTCGCTGCATACTGCCGGCGAACCGGCGCCGATCAGCGCCCGCTTCTTGCGACGACAGTCCAGTACGCAGCAAGCATTGCCAGCGCGGTAATGATCGTACCCCAGCACATGTCTATGACAGCGAGCTTTGACGAAAACCCGCGGATTACAGCCAGGTTCGTGAGGTCGTAGGCACCATAGGCCATCAGCCCGATCACGGCGCCGCGCAACAGCGCAGCCCCGGTGTCTGCTGGCAGGCTGCCAGATGTCAGCAAGAACACCAGCCCGACGGGATAGAGCAGATAGAACACGACAGCCGGCACGATGCGCGGGCTCTGGTTCATCAGCTCACCCATCTCGGTTTTATATAGCTGCGTAGCGATGAGCCCTAGCCACGCGCCGTCGAGCACGGCAACAGCCGCAAGTGCGGCGAGGTAAGCAAGGGCCAGGGTGCTGATGGAAGGTTGTTCAGTCATGGTGCATTGCGCAGCGCGCGATCAGATGGATGCGGATGATGCAGGACAGGAATTGCCGAACCCTAGCAGACGGGCGCCGAAAACTATGCATCTTTTATACAACAAACCATTTACGCGTAAGCGCTATTAGCTACTTCATGCATAGCATCTATTTCCATTTCACGAAACGCTGGCAGCAGCCCGATTTGCCTCCCCTGAACCTCAGGGCGTCCGACGCGTCACACTGATGAACCAACCCATCACCGGATTTCATACGGACAGCGAAGGCGACTGGGTTGCGGAGCTCGCCTGCGGACATTTCCAGCACACCCGGCACAATCCGCCCTGGACCAACAGGCCGTGGGTTGTAACGCCAGAGGGCCGCACCAGCGTGTTGGGGCAGACACTCGCCTGCCGCAAATGCGATCAGAAAGCGCCTCCTGACACCTTGGTTGCAGCAGCGTCGCCAACGCTAATCTTGGCCACCGAACGCCAGAAGATGCTTTCCGGCGCGCTGTACGACTCGAACGATGCGGAGCTGGTTACCGCACGCGCAAGGACGCGGTCTATTCTTCGCACGCTCAATACACTCGATCCGCACAGCGATGCAGCGCGCTACCGGAAGGCACTGGCGGAACTGCTCGGCTCCGAAAGCGATGCGTTCATCACCCCACCCTTCCAGTGCGACTACGGCCACAACCTGCGGCTTGGGAAGGCTGTCTACTTCAACTTCAATTGCGTCGTGCTCGATGTGGCCGAGGTGACCATCGGCGATCATGTGTTGATCGGCCCGTGCGTGCAGATCTACACCGCCACCCATCCCATGGATGCGCCCACCCGCCGCAGCGGCTTCGAAAGCGCGCGCCCGATCACGATTGGCGACGACGCCTGGATTGGCGGCTCCGCGGTAATCTGCCCCGGCGTGACGATCGGCGCGCGCAGTGTGATCGGCGCGGGCAGCGTGGTGTCGCGCGACGTGCCGGCCGACGTGTTTGCGGCTGGAAATCCTTGCCGTGTGGTGCGTTCGCTGGTCTGACAACCACTCATGTTCTTTGAAAACTGTCAGGCTTCAAGAGCGACGCTCCTTGGGACATCGCTGCTGCCGCGCAAATCCAATTGCGCAGTCGCCCAAGTGCCGGCGGTTCCGCATCACCATTGGCAGGCGTGACCAGGTAGTAGCCGCGTTCGCCGCGCAGGGGCGGCGAACACGCGACGACCAGTTCGCCCCGCGCCAGCTCGGCCTCTATCAGCATCGGCGGAATCAGCGCCACGCCCATTCCGTGCGCCGCCGCCATGGCCAGCATCGAGAAAAGCTCGTAGCGCGGCCCTTCCATGGCACGCGGCGCATCGAGCCCCGCTGCCTGAAACCAGCGGCGCCATGCTTCCGGGCGCGTGCTCTGCTGAATCAACGGAAGGCTGGCCAACAGTGCCGGCGTGCGCTGTTCTGCGTCCTTGGGAAGCAAGTCGGGACTGCACACCGGGACCACGTCCTCCTGCAGCAGCCGCGTCGCCTCGGTTCCCGGCCAGTTGGCCAATTGCGCCGGCGTACCGGCATACAGGGCTGCATCAAAGCCTGTCTCAGCGAACAGGAACGGACGGGTGCGCGGCTCAATGTGCACCACGATGTCGGGGTGCGTCGCCTGGAGTTGTGGCAGGCGCGGGATCAGCCATCGGGTCGCAAAGGTGGGCACTGCGGCCAGAGTGAGCGAGCCACCAGCGCCCTGCCCGCTCATGACATCGAGTGTGTCATGTTCGAGCGCCTGCAGGCGCAGTGCCACCTGACGCGCGTAGTGCGCACCTGCGGGTGTTAGCGCCACGCCATGGCGCGTGCGGCGGAACAGGGCCACGCCGACGAAATCCTCCAGCGCCAGGATCTGCCGCGACACCGCGCTCTGCGTCAGCGCGAGCTCCTGTGCGGCGCGGGTATAGCTCTCGTGTCGTGCAGCGGATTCAAAGCAGGCCAGCGCCTGCGTGGAGGGTATTTTTCTGCGCATGAGGAAGGAAAGGGCCGGGGGTCGCTAGTGAGACAGGCGCGATGCGATGGGGAACGCTTGACTGGAGGCTTGCGCATCACGAAGATTCGGTTCCGCTCTTAGCGTCGACCAAGCCTTGGATGCATTCATGAGATTTTCACATTTCTGGATGTCAAAAGCTCGTTTGCCGGGGGACCACAGGTTGGCTACGATGCATTCAACTCCCTTTTGAAAGAGACACCACATGGCCCACGCAGCTTTCCACTGGCAAGACCCGTTTTTGCTCGAGCAACAGCTCACTGACGACGAGCGCATGGTGCGCGAAGCAGCCGAGGCCTACTGCCAGGACAAACTGCTGCCACGCGTGCTGCAGGCGTTTCGCAACGAGACGACCGACGTAGCGATCTTTCGCGAGATGGGTGAACTCGGCCTGCTCGGCCCCACGATCTCCGAGGAGTACGGCGGCCCCGGCCTCAACTATGTTTCCTACGGTCTGATTGCCCGCGAAGTGGAACGCGTCGACTCAGGTTACCGTTCGATGATGAGCGTGCAATCCTCGCTCGTGATGGTGCCTATCAACGCGTTCGGTACCGAAGCGCAGAAGCAGAAATACCTGCCCAAGCTCGCGACCGGCGAATGGATCGGCTGCTTCGGCCTGACCGAGCCCGATCACGGCTCCGACCCGGGCAGCATGGCCACCCGCGCCAAGAAAGTCGACGGCGGCTATGCGCTTTCGGGCTCCAAGATGTGGATCAGTAATTCTCCAATCGCTGATGTCTTCGTGGTCTGGGCCAAGGAAGTCAGCGCCGAAGGTAACGTCGGCCCGATTCGCGGCTTCTTGCTCGAAAAAGGCATGAAGGGCCTGACGGCCCCCGCCATCCACGGCAAGGTCGGCCTGCGCGCCAGCATCACCGGCGAGATCGTGATGGACAACGTTTTCTGCCCTGAAGAAAACGCCTTTCCGGAAGTGCGTGGCCTCAAGGGCCCCTTCACCTGCCTGAACAGCGCCCGCTACGGCATCGCCTGGGGTGCCCTCGGTGCCGCCGAAGATTGCTGGCATCGGTCGCGCCAGTACGTGCTCGATCGCAAGCAGTTCGGCCGCCCGCTGGCTGCTAACCAGCTGATCCAGAAAAAGCTGGCCGACATGCAGACCGAGATCAGCTTGGGGCTGCAGGGTTGCCTGCGCCTGGGTCGCATGAAGGACGAGGGCACCGATGCCGTGGAAATCACCTCCCTCCTCAAGCGCAACTCCTGCGGCAAGGCGCTGGACGTGGCACGTATGGCGCGCGACATGATGGGCGGCAACGGCATCAGCGACGAATATGGTGTGGCGCGCCATCTGGTGAACCTGGAAGTGGTCAACACCTACGAAGGCACGCACGATGTGCATGCGCTGATCCTGGGGCGCGCGCAGACGGGGATTGCGGCTTTTTCCAACTGAGGGGCCGCCCTCACCCCTGCCCTCGCCCAGGGGTAGAGGGAGTAATACCGAACCCCCGCATAACTCCCTCTCCCTTTGGGAGAGGGTTCAGGTGAGGGCAACAGCAGCATCCGAACCAACAGCAGCGTCACAAAAGCAAAGCAAAACGCCGCACAGCACAGCCAACCACCATGCAAGCCACCGCCCCCCAATCCCCCTCCCCCGTCAACACTGGCGCGCTCACCGGCATCAAAGTGCTGGATCTCTCCCGCGTTCTGGCGGGGCCGTGGTGCACCCAAACGCTGGGCGACATGGGTGCCGACGTGATCAAGATCGAGCGTCCCGGTGCGGGCGACGACACGCGCTTGTGGGGGCCTCCCTTCCTGCAGGATGCCGACGGCAACGACACACCGCAAGCCGCCTACTACGCCTGCTGCAACCGCAATAAACGCTCGATGACGGTGGACATGGCGAAGCCAGAGGGTAAGGCGCTGTTGCAACGCATGGCGGCCGAATCCGACGTGGTGGTGGAGAACTTCAAAGTCGGTGGCCTTAAAGCCTACGGGCTCGACTACGAAAGCCTGAAAGCACTCAACCCGCGCCTCATTTACTGCTCGATAACCGGTTTTGGCCAGGACGGCCCCTACGCACCCCGCGCCGGTTACGACCTGATGATCCAAGCCATGAGCGGGATGATGAGCGTTACCGGCCGGCCCGATGGCGAACCAGGTGCCGGGCCACTGCGGGTTGGCGTCGCGCTTACCGACGTGTTCACCGGCATCTATGCCTCTACCGCCATCCTCGCGGCGCTGCATGTGCGCAACAGCACGGGCCTTGGGCAGCACATCGACATGGCGCTGCTGGATGTGGGCATCGCCGTCCTTGCCAACCAGACCACCAGCTACCTCAACACCGGCATCGTGCCCCAGCGCCAGGGCAATACGCATCCGAGCCTTTCGCCATATCAGGATTTCGATACCGCCGATGGCTCGATGCTGCTGGCAATTGGCAACGACGGGCAGTTCGCCCGCTTTGCAGACGCTGCCGGCAAACCCGAATGGGCCAAGGACGTGCGCTACGCCACCACCACGCAGCGGGTGCGCAACCGCGGCACGCTGATCCCGGCCATGCAAGAAGTTACCCGTACCCGCACCACCTCCGACTGGGTAGCGTTGTTGGGACCGCGCGCCGTACCTTGCGGCCCGATCAATGACATCGCTCAGGCATTTGCCGAGCCGCAGGCACAGGCGCGCCAGCTGAAGGTCACGTTGCCGCGTCATGCGGACGACGGGATCACGGAAATCTCGGGGGTGGCGAGCCCGCTCCGACTCTCAGCCAACCCGCCCGTGTATCGCTATGCGCCTCCGGCGCTGGGCCAGGATACCGACGACGTGCTCCAGGAAATGGGCTTCGATGCGGCGAACATTGCGCGAATGCGCGCCACAGGTGTGATTTGATTTTCCAAGTACACAAATAGGGCCTTGGCCCTTCAGCCGAAAGCGCAATTCGAGCTCTTTCGCAACCACCGTGGCTTCTGCCCTGCCGCTTTCGAATGCCAGGTGGACGGTGTATGTGTCCAGCCTCAGCCCGGCCATTTCTACGCTGGCTGGGTAACTCCCGAAGTTTTCGGGCCGTTCAAGGGCGAAGCAGGCTCTGCAGGCTGGTACCCTCGTGCGCATCGGGCGCACTCGGGACGCCCGAAAACGCGTAAATCCGCACATAGACGCAAGCTTGTGGAGATCACGTAGGCAGTTACCCGATGTTCTTTTCCTGACGCGTAACTTACAT
Organism: Burkholderiales bacterium; assembly: GCA_038234045.1. Classification (GTDB taxonomy): domain Bacteria; phylum Pseudomonadota; class Gammaproteobacteria; order Burkholderiales; family Burkholderiaceae_C; genus JBBSUX01. The sequence goes on along the minus strand of JBBSUX010000112.1, from coordinate 1,991 downwards.
TCCCAACTTCGTGGCACGTCGAGCGATCGGTGTGCCAGGCCCTTTTCATCCAAGGAGACGAAACACATGCCCATCAACACCATCGCCCTCAACCGGCGCAGCCTCGTTCTGGGAACTACCGCTGGCGCAGCCGCGCTGCTCGTGGGTCGCCCCGCCTTTGCGGCGCAGAAGTACATCAATATCCTCACTGGCGGCCAGAGCGGGATCTATTACCCCATGGGGGTCGCGCTGTCACAGCTCTACACAGCAGCCATTCCCGACTCGAAGGTGACGGTGCAATCCACCAAGGCATCGGCCGAAAACCTGAATCTGTTGCAGGCCGGTCGCGGCGAGATCGGCTTCACGCTGGCAGACGCCCTCGGTGATGCCTGGGCCGGAAACGCCGAAGTCGGTTTCCCCAAACCGCTGAAGAAGCTGCGTGCGGTGGCGGGCATTTACTCCAACTACATCCAGATCGTCGCGACTGCCGATTCGGGTATCAAGACGCTGGCCGATTTGAAGGGCAAGCGCATTTCGGTCGGTGCGCCGAAATCTGGAACAGAGCTCAACGCGCGCGCCGTTCTCAAGGCCGCCGGCCTGTCGTATTCGGATTTCTCCAAAGTCGAATACCTCGCTTTCGGCGAATCGGTGGACCTGATGAAGAACCGCCAGCTCGATGCGACGCTGCAATCCGCCGGTCTGGGTGTGTCCTCCATTCGTGACCTGGCTAGCTCCGTGGCAATCGTCGTGGTACCAATTCCGGCGGATGTAATTGCCAAGATCGGCAACTCTGCCTACCAATCCGCGACGATTCCGAAGAGCACCTACGACGGCATGACTGCCGATGTGCCGACCGCTGCAGTGAAAAATTTCCTGGTCAGTCACGAAGGTGTTCCGACTGCCGAGGTATACGCCATGACCAAGTCGATGTACGAGAACCTCGACAAGCTGATCGCTGCGCATAACGCCGCCAAAGGTATCCATCGCGATACCGCCATGCAAGGCACGGACGTGACTTTTCACCCCGGTGCACAGCAGTACTACCGTGAAGTTGGTCTGCTGAAGTGAACACCGCTACCGCTCCCCAAGCAGCGCACGGCGAGGCCAATGGCCCCGCCAACGCAAGCCTGCAGGAACCCGAGCCGCCAGCGCATCCGCCCTTCACCGGGCCGCTGTTCTGGATTGCGGTGGCGTTCTCGGTCTTTCAGATCGTCACCGCCGCATTCAGTCCGCTCTCAAGCTCTGTTGTGCGTGGGGTCCACGTCGGATTCCTGCTGCTCGTCACTTTCGTGATGCTTCCGCCGTTCAAGCAGAAGTGGCTGGGATGGGCAGTGGGAGCGGTCGCTTTTGCCACTGGAATCTACCAGTGGGTTTTCGAGGCCGATTTGATCCAGCGTGCGGGTGAACTAACGCAGTCGGATATGGTGATGGGCATTCTGCTGATCGTGCTGGTATTCGAAGGCGCGCGCCGCATCATGGGGTTCGCGCTGCCACTGATTTGCCTGTTGTTCCTGGGTTACGGCATGTTTGGGCAGTACCTGCCGGGAGCGCTTGCGCACCGGGCATTCGGGCTGGACCAGATCGTCGGGCAACTTAGCTTCGGCACCGAAGGTATTTACGGCACGCCGACCTATGTGTCGTCGTCTTACATCTATCTGTTCATCCTGTTTGGCGCCTTCCTCGAGCAGGCCGGGATGATCACGCTGTTTACCGATTTCGCACTCGGTCTTTTCGGTAGCTCAAGAGGCGGTCCGGCCAAGGTTGCGGTGGTCACCTCGGGGCTGATGGGCACGATCAACGGTTCGGGCGTGGCCAACGTGGTTACCACCGGGCAGTTCACGATTCCGCTGATGAAGCGCTTCGGCTACAGCGCGTCTTTCGCGGGTGGCATCGAAGCGACGGCGAGTATGGGCGGACAGATCATGCCGCCCGTCATGGGCGCAGTCGCCTTCATCATGGCCGAAACGCTCAATGTGCCGTATTTGGAAATCTGCAAGGCTGCAGCCATTCCC
>JBBSUX010000111.1:0-10558 GCA_038234045.1 Burkholderiales bacterium | reverse complement strand
TACCCGGCACGGCCACACTGCAACGGCTGCAAAAAAAGGCCTGGTGGCCGTGGTGCAAGCGCGGCGTCACGCTAGTATTTTTTGCGCTGGTCGCGTGGCTGATAGTGACCCAGGCCCGCACCATCGCTTGGGGCGACGTCATGGATTCGGTGGCGCGCTTGCCGCGTACGGTGCTGCTGGCAGCGTCGGCGCTGACCTTGCTTACCTACGGCATGTACTGCACCTTCGATCTGGTGGGTCGCTACTGCGCCCAGCACAAATTGCGCACACGCGATGTGCTCGGCATCGGATTCATCAGTTATGCCTTCAACCTCAATCTGGGGACCATCGTCGGCGGGGTGGCATTTCGCTACCGGCTCTACGGACGGCTAGGCCTGGACGCGGCCACGATCACGCATGTCACTGTTTTGAGCATGCTCACCAACTGGATCGGCTATTGCCTGCTTTCCGGCGTGGTGTTCTGGATCTGGCCGATGGCTTTACCGCCTGACTGGAACGTTGACCCCCAAGCGTTGCGCTGGATCGGAGCGTCGCTGTGCGGTGTCGTATTGGCCTATGTCGGCTTCTGCGCGTGGCGCAAGGGCCGCGATCTGGAGTGGCGCGGCCACTATGTGCCGGCTCCGCGCTGGCCTGTTGCCGTGGTTCAGCTCGCACTTTCTTCCGCGCACTGGATGCTCATGGCCGGCATCGTCTACGTGCTTATGCAGCAACGCGTGCCCTACCCCGCTGTGTTGACGGCCATGCTGGTGGGAGCAATCGCCGGAGTGATCGCTCACGTGCCGGCAGGACTCGGGGTGCTGGAAGCAGTGTTCGTCGGGCTGTTGAGCAACAAGCTTCCCAAGAGCGAGATCCTTGCCGCCCTGCTCGGCTATCGCGCGATCTACTATGTCGCGCCGCTGTTGCTGGCGGCCGCCGCCTATGCGGTGGTCGAACTCCGAACGCGCCGGGCCGCCGCCGCGGCCGACCAGGCAGATCGGGGCAGCCCCATACTCGATGAGCCACATCAGGGCCAAGACCACCATGAGGTTGACGACGTTCCTCCCGGTAACGCGGCCCGATCCTGAAGATGACCCGGCGCGCGGCAAGGGCGCCGCACAGTGCCTGAAGTGTGAACAACGGACCACTGTATATTCGTCCAGTGACTGCAGCCCCCGAAGCCCTCCAACGCAAGCTCGCCATCCTGGCCGATGCTGCCAAATACGACGCGTCGTGTGCGTCCAGCGGCACCAAAAAACGCGACTCGCTGAATGCACCTGAAGGGATCGGATCGACCGAAGGTTCGGGCATCTGCCATAGCTATGCGCCCGACGGGCGCTGCATTTCACTTCTGAAGATTCTGCTGACGAATTTCTGCACCTACGACTGCGTGTACTGCGTCAACCGCGTCAGCAGCAACATGCCGCGGGCGCGCTTTTCGGTGCAGGAAGTCGTTCAGCTCACGCTCGATTTCTACCGGCGCAATTGCATCGAAGGGCTGTTTCTGAGCTCCGGGATCATTCAGTCGCCCGATTACACGATGGAGCAGGTCATAGAAGTCGCGCGTTGCCTGCGCGAAGACCACGGTTTTCGTGGCTATATCCACCTGAAGACCATTCCCGACGCATCGCCCGATCTGCTGCAGCGTGCCGGCCGCTATGCCGACCGGCTCAGCATCAATATCGAACTGCCCACGGAGGAAGGTCTGGCCGCGTTGGCACCAGAAAAAAGTGCGCCTGCCATCCGGCGTTCGATGGCACGCCTTCGGGTGCATATCGATGATGCCAAAGGCGCTGCGCGAGACCAGAACGCGGCAGGCATCGTCTCGATCGCCGGAGCGCTGCCGAAGCGCGCAGCGGTTCCTGATTTCGCACCCGCTGGCCAAAGCACGCAGATGATCGTCGGAGCCGACGCCGCCGACGACAGTGCCATTCTGGCCACCAGTGCCCGCCTCTACGGCGCTTATCGGCTACGGCGTGTGTACTACTCGGCTTTCAGCCCGATCCCTGACGCTTCAGCAGCACTGCCGCTTGCACCCGCACCGCTCTTGCGCGAACACCGGCTCTACCAGGCCGACTGGCTGATGCGTTTTTATGGTTTCGCGCATGACGAAATCGTGAGCGCCAGCGCGTCCAGCACAGGGTCCGGCGCGGGGCCCAGCCAACACGAAACTTTGCCGGGCATGCTGCGCACAGACGTCGATCCCAAAATGGCTTGGGCGCTGGCACATGAAGACCGGTTTCCGGTTGACCTGAACCGCGCACCACGCGAAATGCTATTGCGCGTTCCCGGCCTTGGCTTAAAGGCCGTCGACCGATTGCTGGCAGCGCGCCGCAGCCGCCGCATACGGGCCAGCGATCTGGAACGGCTGCACGTGCCGCTGAAAAAGGTGCTGCCTTTTGTTTTGGCGGATGGTCACGGCCCGGGCGCAAACCCCGGCACTCTGCATCCGCCGATGACACGACACGGTGACTCGCATGGAATGGTGTCTGCTCAGATTGCGTTGTTCTGAGCCCCGCTTGACCTGCTGCAATTGAATCGGATCGTTGTTTTTATTGCTATCCCGGAAATAGCTGAATGCGCTCGGTCCTATTGCGCGGGAGTCACTTTTCATTGATAAGAATGACATGCGTGCCCGCGACACCGAAATCGACGCCATCACCGTCGTTCTTTCTGACCCCACTGAACTGACGCTTTTCCGTAAAGAAGCGCGGGCACTGCTTCTGCGCGGTATCGCACCGGACCACGTGCACTGGCATGTTGCCGATGCGCCAGAGGGCGATCTGTTTGCGCAGGATCCTGTTGAGGAACCATCGGCTGCATCGCTTCAAACCGGTTTCAGTTCCGCATCCCATCCCGCTACTTCTGCACCACGCGTGCCGTCCTTTTTCCTGGACCTCTGCCGGCGAGTCATCCTGCACCGCGATCCTGGTCGCTTCGGTTTGCTCTATCGCCTTCTGTGGCGGCTGGTGCACGAACCCGGCCTGCGCCACGATCCGCTAGACATTGACCGCATCCAGGCTGAGCAGATGGCGCGGGCCGTGCGGCGCGACATGCACAAGATGACGGCCTTCGTGCGATTCAGAACCGTGCACCCGCCCGAAACGGAAACTGAGTCGAAAGCCGCATCCGAAAACACTTCGCATGGGGAACATTCGTATCCAGACAGTGCCGAAAAATCCGCGCACTTGCTGCACATCGCCTGGTTCGAGCCAGAGCACCACATCGTCGCCGCGATCGCACCGTTTTTTGTGCGCCGCTTCACCGGTATGCACTGGGCGATCCTCACGCCACTGGCCAGCATCGAATGGATTCCGGCTGCACTGTCACCAGGCGTCGTTCCGAATACGGCGAACGCGCAAAGCGCGGATGACGCCCGCGATATCACCCCACCAGCGGCGCAGCGCAGAGGCCGCCTGTTGCTCGGCCCTCCCGCCGAGCGCGAAGACGCACCGCCCGCCGATGCCGGCGAAACGCTCTGGCTCACCTACTACGCCCACATCTTCAATCCCGCGCGGATCAAGCTGCGCATGATGCAAAAGGAAATGCCGCGTCGCTACTGGCACAACCTGCCCGAAGCGCAGCTCATCAGCGGGCTATCGGCGTCCGCGCATCAACGCAGCACCCAGATGGTGGAACAACCTGCTACCAACGTGCGCCGGCGCCTCCCAACAACTGTCATGCATTCTGTCGCGGCTGACATTCCGACAACCGCAGAACAAGAAGAGCCGACGTTTACTTCAGGCGCTGCCACAGGCGACAGCCGCCCTGTGCCAGAAGACGTCACACAGCTGTACCAATTAAAAGCCGCCACCGATCGCTGCCGCGCGTGTCCCATCGGCGAACATGCCACCCAGTCGGTTGCAGGAGCTGGCCCTGTTGGCGCACGGTTGATGGTGGTGGGCGAGCAACCCGGGGATCAGGAAGACCTTCGAGGCCTGCCCTTCGTCGGACCGGCTGGAAAGCTCTTCGAGCGCGCGTTGAAAGAACTGGGATGGCCGCGCGATGCGCTCTACATCACGAATGCGGTCAAGCATTTCAAGTTCGAGCTACGCGGCCAGCGCCGCATCCACAAAACGCCGGCGCAGCAGGAGGTCGCGGCCTGCCTGCAGTGGCTCGAGCGCGAAATTGAGCTGGTTCAGCCCGAGGCTGTGCTGGCGCTCGGTGCCACCGCCGCGCGCGCGGTTCTCGGCAGGCCCGTTGCGGTCATGAAAGAACGCGGCCAATGGCACGCCGATCGGCGTGCCATTCCTGTGCTCATCACCCTGCATCCGTCCGCTCTGCTAAGGGCCGATCCGGCCAACGCAGCTGTAGATTTCGCCCGTTGGCTGGAAGATCTTTCCAAAGCCGGTGCGTTCGCACTTTCCGTGTGCTGACTCAGCCGTATCTCTGTTTTCCAGGGAAACCCCACGTCGGACGCCAGCCTGAAAGCCTGGGGATAAAAATCGCATAAGCGGGTTGTTGTCCACAGGCTGACCACTTCCACCAATGTTGTTCCTTTTCTGGAACAGCAGCAGCGGCGTACTGCACACATGCTTGCCGGAGCTGCAAAGCATTGTCGGCATTCAATAAAACCGGGTTGTCCCCAAAATATCGAATCCTTACTACTACTACTAAGAAGTTATAGAAGAAATAGGAAGACAGTAAGCCCAAAGGCGCCGCGCCCTGTTTCATCTGCATCCCGACAGCCAGCAGGCCTGGAAGCAAAGTTACCGCTGTGCTCGGCTTCGAGCGGGCTACCGGTATGCAAATCACAGTCTGGCGAGCGCAAAAGATCGGCAATGTCAGGCCGAGATCGCCCTCAACGCAAACATGAGTGGCTTCGTCCCGCCCATAAGGCGTCCAGACAGGCTGTAGAGGGCGCAGAGGCCGTTGTCACAGCCTGTTGACCCCTCTGCCCCTTCGAACCAACCGCGCCCCCACCAACGGGCTCTCAGCGCCGTGGGTACGAGCCGAAGATCGGACGGCATGGTTTTTTAGGCAGCAAGACGCCTGTGCCTCGTCAGAACGACAACGGGCACTACGCGGTTGTGCGCAGGTATTACCGATGCCAGCCGCCGCAGCAGTAGCAGCAGCAGCGCAGAGGGCGGCTAAGCGATGATTCCGCGCTTGCGCAGCATGGCAATGGCGGCGGCATCAAGGCCCAGCTCGCCCAGAACCGAGTCGGTGTCTTCTCCGAGTCGTGGGGCAGCACTGCGCAAGGTCCCAGGCGTCACTGACAGCTTGGGCACAACACCCGGAACCTCAAGCTCCCGACCTTCGCGGGTTCGCTGCTTCAGCAACATATCGCGTGCCCGGTAGTGCGGGTCCTCGTGGATATCCTTGGCGGTGTAGACACGGCCCGCAGGAACCCGCGCTTTACCAAGAGCCAAAAGCACCTCTGAAATACTGCGGGGAAGGGTCCAGCTGCCAATTGCAGCGTCGAGTTCTTCGACGCGTGCAACGCGGCCTGCGTTGGATTGCAACTCCGGGGCCGCTGCCAGATCGGGTCGGCCCACCAGATCCATCAACCGGCGGAAGATGCTGTCCCCATTGCCTGCTACCAGTACGTAGCCATCGGAGCAGGCATAGGCATTGGAGGGCGCGATACCGGGCAAGGCGCTACCGGCAGGGCCGCGCACCTCGCCAAAAGCATCGTATTCCGGCACCAGGCTTTCCATCACGTTAAAGACGGCCTCATGCAGGGCAACATCGATAACCTGCCCGGCGCCCCCATTGCGTGTGCGATGCAGCAAGGCCATCAGCACGCCGATGGTGCCGTGCAGCGCAGCCAACGTATCGCCAATGGATACACCCACCCGCACCGGCACACGCCCTGGCTCGCCGGTAAGGTGGCGCAAGCCGCCCATGGCTTCACCGATCGCGCCGAAACCGGGAAGATCGCGGTACGGGCCGGTTTGCCCGTAGCCCGAAATCCGCAGCATCACCAGCTTGGGGTTGAGAGCGCTCAAATCTTCCCAACTCATGCCCCAACGCTCCAGCGTTCCTGGGCGAAAGTTCTCGATCAGCACATCGGCCTGTGCAATCAGCCGGCGCGCAATTTCCTGCCCCTCTGCGCTGCGCAAATCCAGCGCCAGACTTTTCTTGTTGCGGGACTGCACCTGCCACCAGAGCGAGGTTCCGTCGCGCAGCACCCGCCAGTTGCGCAAAGGGTCGCCGCCTGGCGAATCAGGATTTGCAGGATCGCCCGGTGCTTCAATCTTGATGACGTCGGCACCGAATTCACCCAGCGTTTTTCCACAAAAAGGGCCGGCGATCAGTTGCCCCATTTCCACCACGCGCAAGCCTTCGAGCGCCATCGGCGTCGGGCCGCTGGGCGCCGATCCAGCCCGGGGAAGGTCAGCCGAATTGCCTTGCGGAGAACCGGTGGAGAGATCTGAAGAAGAAGATGGCATGGATGGAGTCCTCGGTGCATCACGCGTGCGGAATGTTTCAGTTTCGCCACTGCATTCTCAGGGGCACTGCAGACCCTGATGCGAAAGCCTTGTCCTACCGGCACAAGCGACAACGGCCTCACTGCACATTTTCCGGGACGACGATATTAAAGACGTGCTTATTTTTCCGGCGTCCTCCTCGATGACATGTTTCAACGCCTTCGGAACTGCGGAGGGTGAGCACTCTTTAATTTCTCTTTAATAGATCCAGGAGCACCTCATGTCGAATTTCAACCGCACTTTTCGAGCCACTTCGCTTGCTTTGGCATGCGGAATTTTTGGCACCGCCGCGCTTGCGGCGGGCACTCTTTCCAAGGGTGACAGGACTTTCATCGAGAAAGCTGCTGGCGGCGGCATGTTTGAAGTCAAGGTGTCGCAGATGGCAACTGAAAAGGCTGCCGATCCCGCAGTCAAATCCTTTGCCGAGATGCTGGTAAAGGATCACACCGCTGCAAATGAAAAGCTCAAGCAGATCGCGCAGCAAAAGAGCGTGCAGCTGCCCACTGCAATGCCCAAAAAGCAGCAGCACGAGCTCGACAAGTTGTCGAAGAAGTCAGGAGCTGATTTCGACCGTAGCTACATTGCGGAGGTGGGCTTGAGCGACCACCACCAGGACATCGAGATGTTCGAGAAGGAAAGTAAAAAAGGGCAGGACGCGGATGTGACGGCGTTCGCGACCAATACCTTGCCAACCCTGCAAAAACATTTGCAGGCTGCCGAACAGCTCAAAGGCAGTGCACGAGCCACAGGTGTCGGCATCAGCCCGATGCAGGGCACCACGACCAAAAACTTGACCAAGTCTTGAAATGGCTTGTACCTGTCTGTCAGGAAACACCCCAGGCCCCGTTCATGTGATTGGATAAAGAGCTGATCGCATACGGGAAGTGGAAGACCCGTTGCGAGCGAATATTTGGCGCTGCGCCGACAATCCTGGCTGTCTGCGTCTGCGTCTGCGTCTGCTGCGCAAAGCCGAGCTCGATTAGTGAACGCAATTCGACGGAACCCGCCCGCTGCATTCACATCCGCCTGCCGATTTTCCAGGCAATCGCATTTTTTGTTTTCGAGGCGTGAGCCTTTCCCCTGCATGCCCATCACCGACGGTCTCCCACAGCCAGAGCGCAATCGCGCCATGGCGGTCATCCTGCTTGGGATCGTGCTGGCGGTGCTCGACGGAACCATCGTCAATCTGGCGCTGCCGGGTATCGCAGTTGATCTGCATGCACAGGCGGCGCAATCGGTCTGGGTGGTTAATGCTTACCAGGTGGCCACGCTCGCATTGCTGCTTCCGTGCGCCACGCTGGGGGATCTGATCGGCTACCGCAAGGTGTATCTGGTCGGCGTCGCGATCTTTACTGCGGCTTCCCTGATGTGCGTCTTTTCGCGCGATCTGCAATGGCTCACCGCGGCGCGGGCGCTGCAGGGCATCGGATCGGCCGGGATCATGGGCGTTAACGCGGCGATGGTGCGTCTCATCTATCCGCGCAGCATGCTGGGCCGCGGTGTGTCGTTCAACTCGATGGTGGTGGCAACGGCTGCGGTAGCCGGTCCGACAGTTGCTGCCGCCATTCTTTCAGTGGCCAGCTGGCCCTGGCTTTTTGTGCTGAACCTACCCTTGGGCGCGGCGGTATTGGCACTTGGCTGGCGATCGCTTCCAGCCAATTCGGCACCACCTGCGAAGGGTGCAAGGATTTCCTGGCTCGACGTGGCGCTCAACATGGCGATGTTTTCACTGGTTTTCATGGGTGTCGATGCGCTCGGCGTGCGCGGCGATGCTGATGGCACTGGCAGCGGCAGTGCAGCTGCCTGGACCCACGGTCTGGCGCTGGTGCTTGCGGGTGTTCTCATCGGTGTGGTTTACATCCGCAGGCAATTGCGCAAAAGCATGCCGCTGTTCCCGGTAGACCTCATGCGCATTCCGCTCTTCCGCCTGTCGATGTGCACGTCGGTTGCCGCCTTTGCCGCACAGATGCTGGCCTACATAGCCCTTCCCTTTTTATTGCTCGGCCCGCTTGGACGAACGCATGGAGAAGCCGGCTTGGTGATCACGGCCTGGCCGCTGGCCATCGTAGCGGTCGCGCCTATTGCCGGCCGGCTGATAGGCCGCTATTCCGATGGCATGCTGGGCGCCATCGGTCTGGCGGTGCTAGCGGCTGGGCTCGCACTGCTGGCGACCATGCCGGCCATGCCGAGCAACCTCGATATCGTCTGGCGCATGGCGCTGTGCGGCGCCGGCTTCGGGCTGTTCCAGTCACCTAACAATCACGCCATCGTCACCTCGGCGCCAGCGCATCGCTCGGGCGGCGCCAGCGGCATGCTGGGAACGGCGCGGCTTACCGGACAAACCTCGGGTGCTGTGCTGCTGGCGGTGATCTTCGGTGTGACAGGCGGCTCGGTCCACGACACTAAAGGCCCGCTTCTCGCGCTCGGTATAGCGGCGGCTTTCGCTGCCATCGCAGCCGTGATCAGTCTGCGACGCGTGGCCCATGCGCCGCAGTCCGCGCAAGCACAGCACTGAGCGGATCGAAATTTGCGCTCCTTTTTTCGCGGCTTGTTAGTGCGGCAAGCTTTCGGAACGCTCTAAGGAATTTGAAGACATGTCCGTCACATCCGCCGTCGCTCTGTTCCTGGGAAGCTTGTTTTTGACTGCCTTGTCCAGTGCCGTGCTGTCCAAGCGTCTGGACCAGGTCGGCACTTGGCTGGGATTTTCCGCAGGCCTGAGCGGTTTGGTCACGGCGCTAGCCGCAGACTCACCCGAGATCGCGTCGGCCATCATCGCGCAGACGAGCGGGCGCCATGACCTCGGCATGGGGGTGATTTTTGGCTCGAACATCTTCAACCTGGCGGCCTTGCTGGGCCTCGGTGCCCTGGTCGCCGGCCGTATCGCCTGCTCGCGGGAGACTTTGCTCCTGAACGCCGGGGTGGCCATTGCGGTCACGGCTCTGGTAGTGGCGCAGCGACTCTTCGGGTTGTCAGCGCTCGCCACGGGCCTGCTGATCGCGGCGGTCATCATCCCCTATGTCTCGATATCAGCGCTCAAGCCGGCTCAGGCAGCGCGCTTGTATGTGCCCGCCTCTGTCTCGAATTGGTTGCGTAGCGCTGTGAGTGCAACCGAGGTCCAGACCCGAGAGGGGCGCCCCCCTGCGGTGCCATCGTGGGCTGACATCGCCGCCATCGTTCCTCTGCTCGCGATGGTGGTTCTCGCAAGCATCGGCCTCGTGAAAGCGGCTTCGACTCTTGGTGGGCACCTGGGCTTGTCGGAGCTAACCATCGGCGCCCTCGTGATCGCGAGCCTCACAGGGGTGCCCAATCTGATCGCGGCCTTGAGACTGGCGCGTCAGGGCCGGGGCACCGCGGTGGTGAGCGAGGCCTACAACAGCAACAGCCTCAATTTGATCGTCGGTGCCTATCTGCCGACGCTGTTTATCGCACCGGGCCAACCGTCGGCCCTGGCGCGTCTTTCAATGTGGTGGCTCGTCGCCGCCACCATCCTCTCCGCCGTGCTGTTTTTGCGGCGGGAACGCTTGGGCAGGCTGGGCGCGGTTGTTCTCGTTGTGAGCTGGCTTGGTTTTGCCTTTGTGGTGCTGACGCAGTAGCGGCATGCCGGCCGTCGATGGCAGCACGCGGCTGCGTGCCACTCAAGGCGTCGGGGTCTCGCGCGGTGCACGCGGTTTGCGCTCCAGCGCCGGAAACCCTACGATGTCGTAGGTGGCTGATGCGATTCCGATGTGCTCGCGATCGAACGCCTCCACGATGTCGCGGCTCATCGCGTCTTTCACATCCCGGACGCCGTGGGTTTGCACCACGAAACGCAGGTTGAGCTCCAGCCAGTTGTCGGTGATCCGGAAGAAGACGCGCGGCTTCATGTGCAGGGGCTCGATACCAAATTTGTTGTGCAGGTCTTGCCTCGCATTGCCATCGAGCTTGTCGGGGTCGATAGCGTGGCGACCGGCCACCTCCAGCAGAATCTGCTCCACCTTCGCGCGGTCCTCGGTGTAGGTGATGGGGATCATCATCTCTTCCCACAGGAACTGAAAATCGCGCGTGTAGTTGAAGACCGGCTCGGCAAAGATTTTCGAATTGGTGACAGTGACGATACGGCCGGTGAACTGCCGGCTTTTCACCCAGACCGCCGGATCTGCGGACTGCAC
>JBBSUX010000110.1:0-10637 GCA_038234045.1 Burkholderiales bacterium | reverse complement strand
ATGAATGCGCTGCTGCGACAGATGGAAGCGACCGAACGATCCGACCAATGCAACCACGGCAGGCCCACTTGGCGACAGGTATCAGTGCGCGAGCTCGACGCGCTGTTTTTGCGCGGGCGCTGAGCCCGACTTCGCAGGGCCAGTGGCGACGCCTACCGCAGGCACCCGATTCCTTCGGGATGTCTTCCATCGGTGCAAGAAAAAACTTCGGGTGTCAATGCACCACAGAGGCACTGCAGAAACGCATCTCACGACGGATAAAAATGCACCAATCACGAGGGTCATGCACCAAATTGCTACATTTATCCCTTTTTTGCATACCAGCGAGCGCAGCGCACTTTCATGAAGTTCAATTCCCTTGAGAGCTTTCTCGGCCATGTCGCCGATCGCAATCCACACCAGCCCGAATATCTGCAAGCCGTCACCGAGGTGCTCGGGAGCTTGTGGCCGTTCATCGAGAAGCATCCGCGTTATGCGGAGCAATCACTGCTGGAACGCCTGGTCGAGCCCGAGCGCGCCATCCAGTTCCGGGTTTGCTGGACGGACGACCACGGCACCGTGCAGGTCAACCGCGGCTACCGCATTCAGCACAGCATGGCAATCGGTCCGTACAAGGGCGGTTTGCGCTTTCACCCTTCGGTCAATCTGTCGATCCTGAAATTTCTGGCGTTCGAACAGACGCTGAAGAATGCGTTGACCACCCTGCCCATGGGCGGCGCCAAAGGCGGCTCGGATTTCGATCCGAAGGGCAAGAGCCCGGCGGAGGTGATGCGCTTTTGCCAGGCGTTTGCGCAGGAGCTGTTCCGCCATGTCGGTGCCGACACCGACGTGCCGGCCGGGGATGTGGGCGTGGGTGGGCGCGAGGTCGGATTTATTGCCGGCATGGTGAAAAAGCTCACCAACCGCGCCGATTGCGTCTTCACCGGAAAAGGTCTTTCTTTTGGCGGCTCGCTGATCCGGCCCGAGGCCACCGGCTACGGCACGGTGTATTTCGCCGAGCAGATGCTGCAGCGACAGGGCAAGTCATTTGACGGCATGCGCGTGAGCGTTTCGGGCGCGGGCAACGTCGCGCAGTACGCAGTTGAAAAAGCCATGCAGCTGGGCGCAAAAGTGCTCACCGTGTCGGATTCCAGCGGCACGGTGGTCGACGAGCAAGGATTCACGCCCGAAAAGCTGGCAATCCTGATGGATGTGAAGAACCACCACTATGGCCGCGTCGATGCCTATGTCGAGCGCGTACCGGGCACGAAGCTGCTCGCCGGCAAGACGCCCTGGCATGTGCCGGTTGACGTGGCCCTGCCCTGCGCCACCCAGAACGAGCTCGATGGCGACGACGCCCGGACCCTGGTGAAAAACGGCGTGGTCTGCGTGGCCGAAGGCGCCAACATGCCATCCACTCTGGAAGCCGTGCACGTGTTCGAAGGCCATGGCGTGCTCTACGCACCGGGCAAGGCCAGCAATGCCGGCGGCGTAGCCACATCAGGACTCGAGATGAGCCAGAACGCGGCGCGCCTTTCCTGGCCGCGCGAAGAGGTGGATCAACGCCTGCACCAGATCATGAGCAGCATTCACGATGCCTGCGTGACACATGGCCAGCGCGCGGACGGCACGCTGAGCTACGTAGACGGCGCGAATATCGCCGGCTTCGTGAAGGTAGCTGACGCCATGCTGGCACAGGGTGTGCTTTAGGCCTTAGCTAAAGCAGGCTGCGTTTTTTCGGGTAAACCGCTACAAAGGCAGCCGTCCACCGAAAGGTTCGCTCACACGTTCATGGGAACCTTGCCATCCATTTGTGTTCCCAGAGTCTGTGCAGAAACAAGCATCCTCCATCCGATCCGCGCTGGTCTGCATCGCCATCGGCCTGGCCGTGCTTGCGGGATGCTCCACGCTCGATACCAAGCAACGCGAATGGATCTTCCAGCCCAGCGATAGCGCCTGGGGTGGCGTGCAAAAGGCGCCCGACATGCAGGATGTGTGGATTGACTTCCACTCCGACGTGACCGATGGCCCGGCCCGGCTTCATGCGCTGTGGCTGCCTGCGCCCACTACCGCGCCAACGCTGACCCATGGTGACGAAGCCGAAGCCCATCCGCCCGAAGGCCCACCGGTACTGCTCTATCTGCATGGCGCGCGCTGGAACGTGATCGGCGCCGCGCCGCGTATCCGGCGCATGCGCGACCTCGGCTTCTCGGTACTGGCCATCGACTACCGCGGTTTTGGCAAAAGCAGCAGCGGACTTCCTTCCGAAGCCACCGCCACCGAGGACGCGCGCAGCGCCTGGGACTGGATCGCGCGTCATTTTCCCGAACGCCAGCGCTACGTCTTTGGCCATTCGCTGGGAGGAGCCGTCGCGATCGAGATGGCTTCGCATGTGCCCGACGCCAGCGGCGTCATCGTGGAGAGCACCTTCACCACCCTCGCCGACGTGGTGAGCAACTTCAAATGGGGCTGGCTGCCGGTGGGGCCACTGATCACGCAGCGTTTCGAATCGGTTGACCGGGTGCGCGAGCTCCACGTCCCTCTGCTGGTAGTGCATGGCAGCGATGACAGCCTGATCCCGGCCGCGCTGGGCCGCAGGCTCTTTGAGGCCGCGCGGGTGAAAAAGGAATTCATCCTGGTGCAGGGCGGTTCGCACTACAGCACCAATGCGCTTGGCGAGGACCAATACCGGGTAGCGCTGCACTCCCTTTTTGGTCTAAAGGTTCCCGGCGCTGAGGTGGCCGCAACAGCGCCGCCTTCGGCCACTCAGGCAGCATCGGTAACCGCTCTGCAGGCGCACGCCCTGTAGCGGTCTGCTGCCGGGCGCCGCTCGCACCGCACCGCCTTACACCACACAAGGCCAGGTGATACGCTTCCCCGATGCATGTAGCCACTCCCGATGCCATCGCCCTCGCCGGACCCACTGCATCGGGCAAAACCGCAGCTGCTCTGGCCATTGCACAGCATCTGCGTGGACGCCTTCCGGTGGAAATCATCAGCGTCGATTCCGCCCTGGTGTATCGGGGCATGGATATCGGCACTGCCAAACCGGACGCGGCAGAACGCGCCGAAGTGCCGCATCATCTGATTGATATCCGCGAGCCCGAAACTCCCTACAGCGCTGCCGAATTTGCCAACGACGCCCGGCGGCTCATCGTTGCCATCAAGTCGCGCGGTGCCCTGCCCTTGCTGGTGGGCGGAACGATGCTGTATTTGAAGGCGCTGTACGAAGGGCTCGACGCCATGCCTGCCGCCGATGCCACGGTACGCGCGGCGTTGGAGGCCGAAGCAGCAGTGGTTGGCTGGCCAGCCATGCATATGGAGCTCGCCGCCGTCGATCCTGTCACCGCCGCGCGTCTGGCCCCCGCAGATAGCCAGCGCATCCAGCGTGCACTCGAAGTGTTCCGCGTCTCCGGCGAACCGCTTTCCAGTTTTCATGTTGCTCCTGATAGGAGAGCTGATAGCGCTAGCCAGCACTGGTCCGCAGCCCTTATTTCCTTGGAACCCGAGGATCGTGCTTGCTTGCACGACCGGATTGTCCGGCGCTTCGACGTGATGCTGGAGCGCGGCTTTATCGACGAAGTTTGTGCCCTGCGAACGCGCCCAGGCTTGAGCGCGGCCACGCCAGCGATCCGCTGCGTCGGTTACCGCCAGGCTTGGGAGTGGCTGGACGCGCAAGGCGGTAGCGAGGCTCCGCCCCTCTCAGCGCTGCGCGATCGCGGCATCTTTGCTACCCGGCAGCTCGCCAAACGTCAGCTCACCTGGTTGCGCGGCATGCCCGAGCGAAGGCAAATCGCTTGCGACGCATCCGATGTGCTGGTGCGGGTTCTAAAGACGGTCGATGCGATGCTGGCCAGGCCTGCGGCCCTGTCGACGCCACCAATGCAAGCAACCCACAAGGAAGCCGCACATGGCGCTTGAAGTAAAGAGTCTCGCCAAACACTACGGCAGCGGCGAAGCAGCTGTGCCGGTATTCAGCAAAGTCAGCTTCGAGGTTGCGCCGGGCGAATTCGTCGCCATCGTCGGTCCTTCGGGTGTAGGCAAATCAACGCTGCTCAATTGCCTGGCGGGGCTCGACGATTGGGATGCGGGGAGCATTGCGCTCGATGGGATAGGCATCGGCCTGCTTGATGAAACCCAGCGCGCTCTCTGGCGCCGCAAGCACGTCGGTTTCGTCTTCCAGGCGTTTCATGTATTGCCGCACCTGGACGTGGCACAGAACATCGCGCTGCCGCTCATGCTGCTGGGACAGAACGATCCGGACCGGGTGGAGGAACTGCTTGGCGCAGTCGGACTGCACGGTCTGGGCGCGCGCCTGCCGCAGCAACTCTCGGGCGGACAACTGCAGCGGGTAGCGATTGCCCGAGCATTGGCGCATCGCCCTGCACTGCTTTTAGCTGACGAACCCACCGGAAACCTTGATCCTGAAACCGCGCGGCAGGTCATGGATCTGCTCATTTCCCAAGTGCGACTGCAGCGCGCGTCGCTGGTGTTGGTAACGCATGCCGAGACCGCTGCCGCGCGGGCGGATCGTCAGCTGCTGCTGGGTGCCGCAGGTATTGAGGCGTTGCGCTAAAGGCCGCTGGAAAAAGCGGTTTCGCTCGGAACGTTCATGCGTTGATCTGCTGGATGGACGCTTGCACTTCCGTACCGCGAATGCGCAGTTCGCCGAGTGAGATCGGCAAGGTGAAGCGCCGTGGCCCGGCGCTGCCAGGATTGACGAACAGCACACCCTGGCGTTCCTCCGCAAGCGGCCGATGCGTATGGCCCGACACCACCACCTGCACACCCGCGCCGACCGGATCGATGTCGAGCTGCGCCAGGTCATGCAGCACATACAAATGGATTTCACCAAGCCGGATCAGTTCGGTTTCTGCAAGCGCTTGGGCCCAGCTGCCGAGGTCGTTGTTGCCACACACTGCAGTCGTCGGCGCAATTTTTACGAGCTGCTCAAGAATCTCAGCGCCCATGATGTCGCCCGCATGCACGATGTGGTCGCAGCCTTGCAGATAAGCCAACGCGGCGGGCCGCAGCAGGTTGTGAGTGTCGGAAATGAGGCCAATGCGGAGCTCCCGAATCGTCGTATCTTCCTCGCCGACAGGCTCCACATTGATTGCAGCACCCTTCATGTCGCGGCTCCCGTTGGTGCGTCAACCGGCTGCACGCAATGCTCAGCCACCAGTTCGGCCATCGCCTGCGCGCCTGCATCACCCTTCTCCCGCAAGCCGGTGACCACACCAGCGCGATCGGTAGCCGGCCGGTTCTGGCTTACCTTCCATTTGCCGGTAAGCCGGGTGACCACGATCTCGACGCCGACTATGGCGTCCAGCATGTGCTCGATGTAGTCGGCCGGAGCGTCACTCACCGCCCAGAGAGGCGTGTTGCCGGCTTCGTGCAGCGCTGTCAGGCGCTCAACATGCGCGCGAATCCACGCGCGGTCTTCGATGGCGCGGGCGATGCCTTCAGCGTGCACGACCGCATAGTTCCAGGTGGGAACGACCTTGCCATGCGCGGCCTTTGACGGGTACCACGCGGGCGTGATGTAGGCGTCGGGCCCCTGGAACATCACGACCGAAGGCAAATGCTCCGGCAGAGCGCGCCAGACCGGGTTGGCGCGCGCAACATGCCCCTGCAGGGTGACGCGCTGCTGATCGGCAGAAGCAGCCGATGGTGCTGACTCCGACACATCATCCATCAGCAGAAATGGCAGGTGGTTGGCGATGAGACCGTCTTCCCCTGCGAATACCCATGCTCCCAGCGGATTGGCGGTGACCAGCGCGCGAAGTCGCGCCGGATCGGATTGGATGTTGTGAGGGGGAAGGTACATGGCGCTGGTGCGGCGAGCGATGAGGATCGGAGCATCGATCCTAACGATCGCGCGCCGCCAATGCTTGACACATTTTTCGATAGCTAATGGCGTGGCGCTTCAGGAATAAGCACTTCCGGCACTTTCCACTCATATTCTTCCGAGCAGATCACCGCATTAAAACCTCAGACAGCTGCACCCGGCGTGGCACGTCTGACACGGATTAGCTTGGCCGTCCCACAGAGGACGTCCGGATCGCTTCTTATGGTTATTTCATCAAAGGCAGTTGCAGCCATTGCGACAAGCGTGCAACCAGAACGCACGCCCGTTACCGCCACGCGGATTTATCGGGCGTTTTCTCTCGCATCGCCAACGTTTTGTTCGCTTCTCGAATCCCCCCATCTCTGTCCGAATGTCAGGAGTTCTCAATGATCCACGCCCACGGCTACGCCGCTCAGAACTACTACAGCCGCCTCAAACCTTTCAATTTCGAACGCGAAGAACCCAAGGACGACGAAATCCAGATTGACGTTCTTTTCTGCGGCGTCTGTCATTCCGACATCCATCAGGTGAAAAATGAATGGGCCAACACCGTCTATCCATGTGTGCCCGGCCATGAAGTGGTCGGCAAGGTAGTGAAGGTGGGCAGCAAAGTCACCCGCCATGCCGTGGGCGACACCGTCGGCGTCGGCTGCATGATCGACAGCTGCCGCAGCTGTGAGCCCTGCCAGCACGGCGACCAGAACTATTGCGAAGGCCCCAACAGCTGGCTCGCCACCTACAACGGCCCAATGGTGCCGGCCGGCAAAGCGCCGGGGGGCAAAAACCAATACGGCCGCGACAACACTTTCGGCGGATATTCAGACACGCTGGTGGTGAAGGAAGACTTCGTGCTCAAGATTCCGGCAAAGCTCAAGCCCGAAGTCGCAGCACCGGTTCTGTGCGCGGGCGTGACTACGTATTCGCCGATGAAGCACTGGAAGGTGAAGAAGGGCGACAAGGTCGGCATCGTCGGGTTCGGCGGTCTGGGCGACATGGCTGCCAAGATCGCCAAGGCGATGGGGGCCGAGGTTACGGTCTTCACCACCACGCCGGAGAAATTGCAGGAAGCCGAGCGCATCGGCGTGAAGGGCGTGCTTGAAAGCAACAAGGCAGCCATGAGGCAGCTGAAGTCCAGCTTCGACTTCATCCTTTCGACGGTGCCGCAAAAGCAGGACCTCAACCCCTTCATCGCCCTGTTGAAGCGCGATTGCACGCTGACGGTGGTCGGTGCGCTCGAGCCGCTCGCGTCGGTGAACAACATGGAAGTTGCGCCGCATCGCAGATCGATTGCCGGATCGGTGATCGGGAACCTGGCTGAAACCCAGGAAGTGCTTGATTTTTGTGCCGAGCATGGCATCGGACCCGACATCCAGATCATCAAGATTCAGGAAATCAATGACGCTTACCGCAAGGTTCAAAAAGGCGAAGTGCGATTCCGCTATGTGATCGACATGAACTCGATCAAGCAACCCGCCGCCGCGTACGACTGATTACGTGTGCGCATCCCGGACTTGCGTAGATGAAAAGCCCGGCTACCAGGGTCTATTCCTGCGGCGCCCACATGCGGGTGATGCAGGAGATGAGGCCGTCCCTGAGCTGGAGGCTCTTGCCGGTATCTTCGGTCTGCTGCCGTTTGGGGCCAAAGACGAGAAGCTGGCGAAGAGCACGTACAACTGCCGCTCGGAGACCGCCGCCACCAAGCCTAGCTTCCGCGACGCGTGGAAGAGGGCGCAACACTGCATCATCCCCACTGCCGCAATCTACGAACCCGACTGGCGCTCCGGCAACGCGATTCCGACACGGATCTCTCGGGAGGATGTTGAGGATCTTGGCATCGCAGGGCTATGGGAGCGCTGGAAAAACGCAGCAGGCGAGACCGTGCACAGCTTACGATGCTGACGGTCAATGCAGACGACCACGCATTGATGCAGAACTACCACCGCCCCAGCGATGAGAAACGTATGGTCGTGATCCTGCCCCTTGGGCTTTGCTCAGACTGGCTCGATGCGCCGGCAGAACGAAGCATGGAATTCATGCGGCAGTTTCCTGCGGATCGCCTGGTGGCTACGGGAGAGCCGAGGAGCGGATGGAACACGCTCCGGACAGGCTGGAGCGATTCCACGTGCCGCCGCCGCTGGCCAGCAAAACCAGAGGTGGGCGGTATTGAGGGATGTGCACCGAGCCGCACCAGTTCGAACCCCTGATGCCATCGAGCCACCAGCTGGAGCTATTGCTTCCGCTCGCCAAGAAATTCCACAAGGCAGTCCGCGAACTGGAAGCGCATCCATCGACGAGGAGTTCACGTATATGCCTGATGTAATGGAGATTGGTCATTGATGTGAAACAGCTTGATACAAGCTACATTAACGGACCCCCGGACGTCGCGCGTGGGCTCTATCGATCCCTATTCTGCTGAAGCAATGCCGTGCTGAAGCTATTTTTGGCACTCCCGCATGCAAACTTTCATGCCTTCGAGCTACGACACGTCGGTTGTGGCGGCGTCTTTAGCCATCGCGTGGTTGACTTCTTTTGTAACTCTGAATTTAGCCGGACGAATTCAGAGGTCGCACCGCCGAGTTAGGTTGACGTGGTGGGCTGCGGGCTCGATTGTGATGGGCACGGGCATCTGGTCCATGCATTTCTTGGGGATGCAGGCGTTTCATCTTCCGATCGTCATCGGCTATGGCGGCGGATTGACATTGTTGTCTTGGGTGGCTGCCGTGAGCGCCTCCGGTTTGGCGCTTGGACTTGCCAGCCGCGAAACCTTCGACCGCCGAGATCAAATGCTTGGTGCCCTTTCGATGGGGGCCGGCATCAGCGGCATGCACTATATCGGCATGGCGGCGATGGGCATGGAGCCCGGTATCACTTGGGATTTCTGGATAGTGGCCCTGTCAGTACTGATTGCAGTGCTCGCATCCGCTTCTGCGTTGGTGATCTTCCGACTCCTTAGCAAGGTGAAGCGAAGCCGTCGACTGGTCTATCAGCTTGCGGGCTCGTTTGTGATGGCGTGCGCCATATGCGGGATGCACTACACCGGAATGGCTGCGGCAGGTTTCAGCTGGGGCGCAGTCTGCGGCAGCGCTGGAAGTTTGGGCGGTACAAGCCTCACTGCTATGGTGCTTATCGCAACCGGAATGCTCCTCGTCAGCGCCCTTTTGATGTCCATACTTGATGCGCGCTTACGAAGCACCGCGCAAGGTTTAAGCCGGTCGCTCCAGGAAAGCAATGATCGACTTCAAGACGCAAATGAAGAGTTGAAGCACCGGGCCTTTGCTGATCCCTTAACCGGACTACCAAATCGTCTCCTTTTTGAGGATCGGCTCGAGCATGCGCTGGTCCGCCTAGACCGCCTGGGCCGTGAAGGAGTGACGGAAAGGATCGGGATACTTTTCTTGGACCTCGACGGATTCAAACCGGTCAACGATTCCTTCGGACACGCGACGGGCGACAAAATCTTGCGCAGCGTCGGCGAGCGATTGGTTCGTGAGGCAAGAGAAAGTGACACAGTCGCGCGAGTAGGGGGAGACGAGTTCCTATTCCTGCTTGAGAACATCGCGGATGTTGCGGTCTGCACTACTGTCGCGGGCAGGGTTATCGCTACCCTCAGTCGGCCATTTGAAGTCTTGGGCAAGCAAGTTGAGATCGCTTGCTCTATCGGCATAGTCATCTATCCAGGGCCCGGCGAGCGGACAAAACTTGTGGCAAACGCGGACGCGGCCATGTATGCAGCAAAACGGTTGGGTGGAAACCGCTACGCAGTGTTCGAATCCCACATGGACACTCAGGCTTCTGATCAATTGGAACTGAGAAATGACTTAGGCCATGCATTGAACGAGGGGAACTCGCTCTGCACTACCAGCCAAAGATAGACGGAGTGCACGGAAAAATTTGTGGCGTTGAGGCGCTCCTCCGGTGGACACATCCCAAGCACGGGATGGTGAGCCCCAACTTGTTCATTCCTTTAGCGGAGCGCTTCGGATTAATTTCTCGCTTGGGGAGCTGGGTTATTGAAGAAGCCTGTCGCCAGATGGCGGAATGGTCGCAGAACGATGTTCGCATGCGAGTCGCGATCAACCTCTCCGTTCACCAATTGCGCGAAAGCGATTTGGTCGATCGCATACAACTTGCATTGATAAGCAATAACCTTCAAGCCTCGCAGCTCCTATGCGAGATTACCGAGACCGTGGCGATGGAAGACCTCGCAGCAACTCAAATGACTTTCGATGGATTGGCACACATTGGCGTGTTTCTATCCATCGACGATTTCGGGACAGGATATTCCAGCCTGAATTATTTGCGGCAACTGCCTGCCCAGCAACTCAAAATTGATCGCAGTTTCGTGAGCGATCTTGAGCACAGCGAAGATGCGCGTGCCGTGGTGAGCGCGGTTATTAGCTTGGCTCACGCGCTCGGATTGCGAGTGGTCGCTGAGGGAGTAGAGACCGGGGGGCAAAAAGACATATTGCTCAGCATGCGTTGTGATGAGTTGCAGGGCTTCTATTTCGCGAGACCGATGCCGGCTTCTTCATTGTTGGCCTGGGCGTTGGGAGAAAAGCCCGTAGACACGGTCGATTTCACCGAGTCGATATTCGGTATCGTCTAACAACTCTCGAGTTTACGCCTTCAAGACCGCGACGGTCTTATTAGGATCTTCGGCATTGGAAAGCTGGCTGTCGGTGCACTAAGTGTCGCATCCCGGACTTGCATAGATGAAAAGCGTTATCCGCTCTTCATGGCACGAGCCGTGTTGCGGGACTTGATAGAGTTGCTGCAATCAGCCGGGAGTGTGAAGTCATGCTGATCGCCT
>JBBSUX010000109.1:0-10800 GCA_038234045.1 Burkholderiales bacterium | reverse complement strand
TCGACTGCGAAATGACCGGGCTCGAGCCTGACACCGACCGGCTGATCGAGATCGCGGTGGTCGTCACCGGCCCGAACCTGGAGCCGCGCGTTGAGGGACCGGTGCTCGCCATCCATCAGTCCGATGCGCTGCTTGACGGCATGGATGCCTGGAACACCGGCACACATGGACGCAGCGGCCTCACCGATCGCGTGCGCGCTTCGACCATTTCGGAAGCCAGTGCCGAACAGCAGGTGCTGGAATTCATTGCCCGCTACGTGCCCAAACGCACCGCGCCGATGTGCGGCAACAGCATTGGGCAGGACCGGCGTTTTCTGGTGCGCTACATGCCCAAGCTCGAGGCCTTCTTTCATTACCGCAATGTAGATGTGAGCACCCTCAAGGAGCTAGCCAAACGCTGGCGACCCGATGTGGCGGCTGGCTTCAAGAAGCAGCAAAAGCACACCGCGCTGGCTGATGTGCACGAATCGATCGATGAGCTGGCTCATTACAGGGAGCACTTTCTCCGCGCCGATGCCGCCATGGATGCGGCTTCGCCTACTGCGGGGACCGGCGCTGCCACATCGGCTGTCTCAGACGCCGGCGCTTCGGCGCAATAGAGGCTGGAAAGGAGGGCGTTGCTTCTGAATTTCTCAGAGTCCCCCCCTTGCGGGATAACCCGTAAGCAGCGATAATCCAAGGCCGCGCCAAAAAGACCTCTTCTTAAGAGGACGCACTGGCGCCTAGTACGCATCTCCCCTCATGCACCGGGCCTGCGGACTTCCCATCAACGGAAGATCCTCCGCAACATTGCCCCCGGCCCCGCCTTCGTTTCCGAATGGCTCGGCAGGCTTCGTTTGATGGTGGATGTTTTCCAACCATCGAGGACGAAGCGTCCGCGGGCATCGCCTGCGGCCTTATTCCGCGATTTTCAAGAGTTACTGATGAACGACATGCTTGCCGTGCCGGGCGAACACGCCCCTGCCGAATCCAATATCCATTCCGAAACCGTTGCGGAAACCGTATCCGTTGCGCCTGCCGTCTTTTCGGCCGATGCCCCCACAGCTGCTGCCCCTGAAGTTTTGCCGAATGCTGCCCAAAGCGATGCCGACGCCAATGTCGCTGCAGAGTCAACGGCAGAAGCCGCACCAGAAGTGGCTGCCGTACCCAACGGCTTTGTACGACTCGGTCTTGCCCCAGAACTGGTCCAGGCTGTGGCAGACATGGGTTTTACCCAGCCCACTCCTGTGCAGGACAAGACCATTCCCCTGGCGCTTGGCTCAGGCGCGGGTACTTCGCGCAAGCTGATTGATCTGATGGTGTCGAGCCAGACTGGCAGCGGCAAGACGGCAGCCTTTTTGCTGCCGGTGATCCATACGCTGATCCTGCAACAGCAGGAAGCCGATGATGCCGAGCGCGCCGAGTTCGACAAGGCGAGTGAGGATGCGCTTGCCAAGGGCGAGCCCGCACCCAAGCGCGGCAAGCGCAAGGACCCAACCAACCCACGGCATTTCAAGGCGGCCGAACCGGGCGCTCTCGTCTTGTGCCCCACTCGCGAACTGGCGCAGCAGGTGGCGCATGACGCGATCGATCTGGTGCGCCATTGCCGCGGTCTGCGCGTGGCCAATGTGGTCGGTGGCATGCCGTATCAGCTGCAAATCGCACGGCTGCAAAACGCCAATCTGGTTGTTGCAACGCCAGGGCGGCTGCTCGATCTCCAACGCTCTAGCCAGATCAGGCTCGACAAGGTGCGCTTCCTGGTGGTGGACGAGGCCGATCGCATGCTCGACCTCGGATTTTCCGACGATCTGGCCGAGGTCAATCAGCTCACGGCCAATCGCCAGCAGACCATGATGTTCAGCGCGACTTTTGCGTCGCGTATTCAGCAGCTGGCATCACGCGTCATGCGCGAACCGCAACGCATCACCATCGACAGCCCGCAAGAGCGTCACGCCAATATCAAGGAGAAGCTTTTCTGGGCAGACAACCCTCAGCACAAGCGCAAGCTGCTTGATCACTGGTTGCGCGACACCACCATTAATCAAGCCATCGTATTTGCCAGCACGCAAGTCGAATGCGACGGGCTCGCTGGTGATTTGCAACAGGCCGGTTTTGATGCTGTCGCGCTTCATGGTGCACTGAGCCAGGGTCTGCGTAACCGCCGTCTGACGGCGCTCCGCAATGGCCAAGTCCAAGTATTGGTTGCCACTGATGTGGCTGCGCGCGGCATCGACGTGCCGACCATTACCCACGTCTTCAACTACGGCCTGCCGATGAAGGCAGAGGATTACACCCACCGCATCGGCCGTACCGGCCGTGCCGGACGCGACGGACTTGCCGTGACCTTCGCCGAGATGCGCGATCGTCGCAAGATCTTCGATATCGAAGGCTACAGCCGTCAACAGTTCAAGGCTGAGACCATTTCCGGACTCGAGCCGCAGCAGCGTGCGCCCGAATCGCATACCCGTGGAGATTACGGCCGCGCCAATAGCGCGCGTGACAACCATTCGCGTGACAGGAAGTTTGGCGGTGGCGGCGGTTTCGGCGGCGGCAATCGCGGCGGCTTTGGCGGTGCGGGTAGCGGTGCCCAGGGCGCCGGCCGGAAGCCCGGATTCGGCGACAGGCCCGCACGAGGCGATGGCTTTGGAGCCTCAGCCCCACGCGGTGGTGATTTTGGTGATCGCCGTCCCGCTGGCGGCTTCGGCGGCAAGCCGAGCGGCGCCGCTCCGCGCGCCTATGTTCCACAGGACCGCGCACGGCGTCCTTCTGCAAAGCCAGCGCGCTGATCTGGCAGGGTAGTGAAGTTCGAAGAAGCCGCTTTTTTGAAGCGGCTTTTTTTCGTCTTGTCCGCTCGAGGCTTATCCATAGAGAATTGGCGTTCGACGTTCGACGTTCGACGTTCGACCAAGTCTTGCCGACTGCTCCAAATTCCGCCATGACTACACCCAGCAACGCGACCGACCTTGCTTCCCATGACCTGGACGCCGTGTTCGAACTGGCTCCGGTTTCGCTCTGGCTTGAGGATTACAGCGCCATCAAGCTGCTGCTCGATGGATGGCGTGCCGAGGGCGTGGTCGACCTGCGCGCGCACTTGCTGGCCGACCCGCAGCGAATTTCAGCCTGTATGGGTGGTCTGAAAGTGTTGCGGGTAAACCAGTGCACGCTTTCCCTGTTTGCGGCGCCGAGTCAGGACGCGTTGTTTGCGCGGCTCGGCGACGTATTTCGTGGAGACATGGCGGCTTCAGTCCTGCCCGAGATCGAGAGTCTCTGGAGGGGCGAACTCGACTTCAGCAACACCACAGTCAACTACACGCTTGATGATCGTCGCCTTGACGTACACGTGCGGGTCAGGGTGCTTCCAGGTCACGAAGACTGCTGGGACCGGGTACTTGTTTCGCTCGACGACATCACGCAAAGGCTCCAAACCGAGCGCCTGAAGAAAGAAAGCGAGCGCTATTCGCGCAATCTTTTCGAGCTTTCTCCGGTGTCGCTTTGGGTAGAGGACTTCAGCGCGGTGAAGAAGTTGCTCGATGACATACGGCTGCAGGGCATCTCGGACTTTTCCACGTTCATCAAGGTGCACCCCGAGTTCGTAGAGCGGTGCATGCAGGAAGTGCGAGTGATCGATGTGAATCTGGAAACCCTGCGCATGTTTGCCGCACCCGACAAGCAGGTCCTGATGCAGAACCTTTCCAAGGTGTTTCGTGACGAATCCTTCGATTCGTTCTCGCAACAGCTGCAGGATCTTTGGGACGGTCGCACCGAGCAGCGACGCGAAGTAATCAACTATTCGCTTGCGGGCGAACCCGTGCACATTCACATGCAGTTTGCGGTGCTGGAGGACCACCTCGCCAATTGGGACATGGTGCTTGTTTCGCTGGTGGATATCACAGCCCGCAAAAAAGCCGAAGCGTATCTGGAATATCTTGGCAAACATGACGTTCTCACCCGACTGAGGAATCGCGCCTTCTACAGCGAAGAGCTCAATCGCCTTGCCCGTAAGGGGCCGTGGCCGGTTTCCATCCTTGCGCTCGATCTGAACGGGCTCAAGCAGATCAACGACGAAGGTGGGCACGCGGCAGGTGACGCGCTACTGCGCCGTGTGGGAGAGGTATTGACCGAGGCGATTGAAGCGCCCAGCTGTGCAGCGCGAATCGGCGGCGACGAGTTCGCGATCCTGCTGCCCGGAACGGAAGAACGCTCGATCAAAGTTGTACTGGACCGTATCGCGACATTGGTCGAGATGAACAACCAGTTCCATGCTGGACTTACCGGCCACGTCATCAGCCTGGCTGTGGGCCAGGCGACCTGCGAAGCCGCTGAACAGTTGGAAGCAGGTATGGCCCGTGCCGACCGCGCGATGTATGAGAACAAGGCCCGTCACTATCGGGAGAATGTCCTGAGTGATCGTCGCCTTACGTGACGGAGCCGATGGCGCGAGCCAATCTGCTACCGTAAAGGGTTGATGTTCGTTACGCCGGCTGTATCGGAAACTGCCCGATCGTTGGCCAATGTCGGTGCAGCAGGATCCAGGCACCCAGACCGATCGACATGAGCGCCAATGAAGTGGCCGCCATCCCGATCGCTGAATGCATCACTAATGGCGCGATCACGCCGGCAACCAACCCGTTGGCGGTAGACCCTACGAAAGCCTGCAGGGAAGACGCCATGCCGCGCCGGTGCGGATAGAGATCCAGCACCAAGAGGGTCACGACCGGCACCATCAAAGCCCAGCCGAAAGCGAAAATTCCGATCGGCACCAAAGCCCAAGCCGGATGCAAGGGCAGTATCAGATTGGCTACAAGGTTTACCACCGAGATCCCAAGCATGATGACAAAGCCATGGCGGATCTGACGTTTGGGTGCAATTCGTCCGGCCAGGCGTCCGCTGCACCAGGCGCCACCCATGATCCCGCTGATCACAATCAGAAACAGCCAGAAGAATTGGGTTGGCGCCAGATGCAGGTGGTCACCCAAAAACGCCGGCGCTGCCAGCACATACAGGAACATCCCGTTGAAGGGGACTCCGCTGGCCAGTGCAAGCAGCAAAAAGCGCGGGCTGGAGCCGAGCTCCCAATAGCCCTCGAGCAGGTGGCGCACCTTGAACGGCTGGCGCAGGCTCGGATGCAGCGTTTCCGGCAGCATTTTCGCGTTGGCGGCCCAGAGCACCACACCCACGCCCGTCAGAAACCAGAAGATGCTGTGCCAGCCCAGATGCACGAAGAGCCAGCCGCCCACGATGGGCGCGATGGCAGGTGCAATGCCGAAATAGATCGTGACTTGGCTCATCACCTGCTGGGCCTGCACCGGCGGGTACATGTCGCGTATTACAGCGCGTGACACCACGATCCCGGCTCCGGTGGAAAAGCCCTGCAAGGCCCGGAACAGGATGAGCTGCCCAACATTCTGCGACAGCGCGCAACCCATCGAGGCGATGGTGAAAACCGCAATACCCCACA
Source organism: Burkholderiales bacterium (assembly GCA_038234045.1). Classification (GTDB taxonomy): domain Bacteria; phylum Pseudomonadota; class Gammaproteobacteria; order Burkholderiales; family Burkholderiaceae_C; genus JBBSUX01. Next base: position 5,363 of record JBBSUX010000109.1, on the reverse strand, counting down.
GTACGACCGGTCGGCGACCAAAACTGTCTGCCAGCGCCCCATGAAACAGCGTCATGAACGCGAAACCGAACAGGTAGGCAGATAACGTTTGCTGCATCTGCACCGGCGTTGCATCCAGCGCATGCGCGATACCGGAAAAAGCCGGGATATAGGTATCGATCGAGAAAGGTCCAAGCATCGCCAGCACCGCGAGCAGGGCGGCCAGCATCCACTGAGGTGCCTTCCAGAGTGAGGCGGCGTCCGGGTTCATGTCTGTGATGCGGTCATCTTGAGGCGATGCACCGCTGAAAAAAGGATCTGACGATAAGTCAGATAGTTGCCAAATGGTGGGATCTACGCGACTCCGGCTCCCAAACCGGGAGATCAGAAGCAAGCATCTGCATGACGCTTACCTGGTGCTTATTGCTTATTGCTTGTTGTGCGGAAAGCACGACGCTGCGCTGCGCATCGCTATCCTTATGGGCCCTCTGATCGATGGTTCGCCCAGAGATGTAAAAGATCATCGGGAAGATAAATTGAGTCTCCTACCCAAAAGTCGACGACAGGCCCGAACCGAAACGAGCCAATCGGATCGCCGCGTCAGGCAATCCAGTACGAACCCCCGCGCGGCATTTGCGCTGGTCATTCTTGGCGCGACGTTCCTCATGGGTTCGAGCTTTGTCGCAGGCAAAATTTTGCTCGATCGCGGTATACCGCCGATGTTGCTGGTGGGTTGGCGCTTTCTCGTCGCAGCTCTATTCGCCTTGCCGCTGGCTCTACTCGGCAAGCACTGGAAGACGGTCATTCCGCGCAGCGCTCGTGACGCAGGATGGATTGCGATCATCGGCCTGACGCAGACCGCTGCGGTGATGGGTTTGTTGTTCTACGCCATGAGAACCATACCGGCGTCGACGGCCGCCATTCTGTTGTTTACCAATCCTTTGTGGGTTGCGATGCTCGGTCCGTTTTTTCTGGGAGAGCGCCTTGGGGGGTCGAGCTACGTCGGGCTGTTGCTGGGGATCGTTGGCGTGGCTCTGGCCATCGGCATCAAGGGCGGAGCGAACGGCGGCGGTGCACTAGTGCGAGGCGATGCCATCGCCATCCTTTCGGCGGTGTGCTGGGCTGTCGCGACGATCATCAACAAACGCATCAAGGTCGGTCTTGGCACGTGGGCGGTTACGTTCTGGCAAATGCTGGTGGGTTCCGTCGCCGTACTGGCAATCGCTTACGCCGAAGGCGATGTGTGGCCCTCTGGCCTTTCCAATCAGGACTGGGGATGGTTTCTATGGCTCGCTGTGCCGGCTTCAACTGGCTCGTTCGGATTGTGGTTCGCAGCACTGGAAAAAGGCGGAGCCACACGCTGCAGCGGATTCCTGTTTCTGACGCCTTTGTTCACCATCCTGCTGTCGTTTCTTGTTCTGGGGCACCCCATCACCTGGACGCAGGTTGGTGGAGGGCTGATGGTTGGGGTCGCCATTGCCTTGTTGGGTCGTGGCCCCCGGTCCAAGACGACTTGAAGTGGCCATCAGCTGCAAACATGTCTCGCAGATGGGCATGGCCTGTCTTTGCATGGTGGGCAACGAGCGCCTGCCACGCCGGTTGCGAAGTCGGCGTGGCCGGCGCAAAGCGGTTTCCCGGTGCATCGAGCTGGGTCATTCCAAACGCTTGCGCTTTTCTTCGATAGATGAAAGCAGCGCCTTCCATGACGCAGAAAAAGCATCGGCGCCTTCTTGCTGCAAGCGCGCGGCCAGCGCGTTGTCGTCTACGCCTTCGCGCTTGAACGCTTCCATCACCGCCTCGGCGTCGCCGCCATCGCTCGGTAGCGCGGTGCCTACCTTGCCGTGCTCCGCAAAGGCCTGCAAGGTCTTCTCGGGGAGCGTGTTGATGGTGTCAGGCGCTGCCAGCCGTTCGACGTAAAGCGTATCGGGCGCCGCCGGGTCCTTGGTGCCAGTGCTGGCCCACAGCAGCCGCTGCGGACGTGCGCCGGCTTCAGCCAGTTTGAGCCAGCGCGGGGATGCGAGCAGGTCGCGGTAGGCCTTGTAAGTGCGCATTGCGATCGCCAGCCCCAAGCGGTTGCAAAACGGTGGCGAGACCTCGTCTTTCACCGCGACGTCCCACCGGCTGACGAACAACGAGGCCACCGAAGATACGTTGGGGTCCAGGCCGGCAGCGAGGCGGCGTTCAATGCCGCGCATATAGGCTTCGGCCGCCGCGAGGTAGTGTTCGCGTGAAAAAAGCAAGGTTACGTTGACGTGCACACCTGCGAAGATCGATTCTTCGATGGCCTCGACACCCGCCGGCGTGCCCGGGATCTTGATGAACAGATTCGGCCTTTTCGCTGCTTCATGCAACCTTGCTGCACTACGGATCGTCTGCGCGGCGTCACCTGCCAAGAGAGGGGACACTTCGAGCGAGATCCAGCCGTCGATGCCCTCCGTCGCGTCGAAGACAGGTCGAAAAAGATCGGCTGCCGTCTTTAGATCCTCGAGCGCGAGCGCGAAAAACAAACTCTCAGTCGAGTCGTTGAGGGGCGCCAGGCGCGCGATCGCTTCGTCGTAGTAGTTGCCGTGGCCGATGGCATGTTCAAAGATCGTCGGATTTGATGTCAGCCCGGTCACGGACCAGTCGGCTATGTAACGCTTGAGCGTGCCGTTGGCGAGCATTTCGCGGCTGATGTTGTCGACCCAGAGGCTTTGTCCCAGGTCGTGCAATTTTTTTGTGTTGGCGTTGATGGTCATGGCATCTCCAAAATGGCGCTTTGGTCGACTGCGCCTTTATTGATCAACCGCGAGAAGTCGAGGTCGATGAGTTCGCCGATATGCTCGATCGTGACGTCGGCGGATGGTTGGGCGGCAACTGCCGCCGGGTCGAGCGCGTAGTGGCCTTGGCGCGGGAAGATGGTGGTAAGGCGCGCATTCCAGATCGCCTTCATGGCCGCAAGAATGTGCAGCTTGTCGTCGACCATCACGTAGTGACGGGCCGGATAGTGCCGCTGCACGGCATCCAACACCTTTTCCTTGTGCACGTAGACCAGCGCGCGGCCGTCGACAGCGTCCCAGAGCCCCGATTGCTGAAGTTTCCGCGGCTGCAAGACAACATCGCCATCCGTCAGGATGACCGTCGGACCCAGGCGATCCAGGTGTTTGATGACATCGAGCGCCTGCGGAAACAGACGATCGGCAAATGGATAGTCGATGAGGAACGACGACATCATCAACAGCCGTTGCTCTTGAGCACTGCCTTGTTCGACATCGAAACGGTAGCGCTGCAAGGCACCGAGGTAGTCCACATAGCCAAGCTCGTCTCGCAGCTTGTCGAAGATCGTCCAGTACCGCTGTGCGCAATCGGCACCGAAATCGCGTTGCAAATGATCGTGCAGGTCGGCCACGAAGCGGTCGCCGTCGAGCAGCGTGTTGTCAACGTCCAGCAGAAAAATGACATCAGCAGTCATCGAGCAACTCTGCCAGCATGTTCGTTGTGCGTTGGAGTCTCGGTTGTCGGATCACGCCAGCCGCCGTCGTTCGCGATGAGCGCATCGGCCTCGGCTGGCCCCCAGCTGCCCGGTTCGTAGGGCAGAACTTGATCCTGGGATGTCAATACCGGCTCGACCACGCTCCAGGCTGCCATCACTGCGTCGACGTCAGTAAAGAGCGCGTCGTCGCCTGCCATCGCATCGCCGAGCAGGCGTTCGTAGGGGGACATTTCACTTGGTTCTTCCTCGCCCAGGTACAGCTCGCGCTGAACGCCAACGAACTCCCTACCCGGGCGCTTCGTGCGTGCCGCCAGCGCGATGCCGGCTTCGGGCTGCAGGCGGAACCGGAAGTAATTGGCCCGGCCGCCGGCCGGACCTGAATCGTCAAACAACCGTTGTGGCGGTGGATGCATTTGCACCTGCACCTCGACCACCGAAGCCGGCAACCGCTTGCCAGCCCGCAGGTACCACGGCACACCGGCCCAGCGCCACGAGTCGATGAAGAGGCGCAGCGCGCAGAAAGTCTCTACATTGGAGTCGGGCGCTACTCCCTTCTCATTGCGGTATCCGACGTACTGGCCCCGCACCAGGTCGCCTGGCTTCAGCGGCAGCAATGCGCGCATCACGCTCGTCTTGGCCGTGTGCACGGCTTTAAAGCTCTGATACGCCGGCGGCTCCATCGCCAGCAGCGCGACGACCTGGAACAGATGGTTCTCGATCACGTCGCGAAGGCAGCCCGCACTCTCGTAGAAAGCCCCGCGCTGGCCAACGCCGAAATCCTCGGCCAGCGTCACTTGCACGCTGGCGATGTGGTGACGGTTCCATACCGGTTCGAGAAACGAATTGGCGAAGCGGAAGTAGAGGATATTCATGATCGCTTCCTTCCCCAGGTAGTGATCGATGCGGAAGATCGACGACTCGGGGAACACCGCCTGCGTCACCGCATTTAGCTTGCGCGCCGACGCGAGGTCGCGGCCGAAGGGTTTCTCGACAATGACACGTCCATCTTTTGCCAGACCCGTGCTGCCCAGGCTCTGGATGACGGTGGTGAACAGCGATGGTGGAATGGCCAGGTAGAACGCCGGCCGCTTCGCATCACCGAGCGCGGCCTTCAGCGCGGTGAAGGTGGCAGCGTCGTTGTAGTTGCCGCTAACGTAGTCCATGAGCGCGATCAGGCGGTCGAAAGCAGCGGGGTCATCGATGCCACCTACATGCTCTTCGTGCATCAGGCTGTCTTTGACATGCGCCCGCCATGTGTCGACATTCCACTTCGACGACGCGACGCCGATCACTGGCACCTTCAGATGGCCCTTCTTCACCATCGCGTAGAGCGCAGGGAAGATCTTCTTGGCAGCGAGGTCGCCGCTGAATCCGAAAACGACCAGGGCGTCGGCATGTGGCTGCTCTGCGGTCGGGCCGGTGCGCACAGCGTCGTTCATCACGCCTCCCCGTCGGGCTTTTCGAGGTGGCCGCCGAATGCGTGCCGCATGGCCGACAGTAACTGATTGGAGAAGTCGGCCTCGCCGCGCGAGGCAAAGCGTTCGTACAGTGCGGCGCTGAGCACCGGCGTTGGCACTGCTTCGTCGATCGCCGCTTGCAGGGTCCAGCGCCCTTCGCCCGAATCCGAGACGCGTCCTGAGAAGGCATCGAGCTGCGGATCCTTCAGTAGCGCACCGGCAGTGAGGTCCAGCAACCACGAGCCGATGACGCTGCCACGGCGCCAGACTTCGGTTATTTCGGGCAGGTTCATCTCGTAGCAGTAGAACTCGGGATCGCGCAGCGGAGTCGTTTCTGCATCGATGGCGTGTTTCCGCTGGCCGACGTCGGCGTTGCGAAGAATATTGAGACCTTCGGCATAGGCCGCCATCACGCCATACTCGATGCCGTTGTGGACCATCTTGACGAAGTGGCC
>JBBSUX010000108.1:0-10805 GCA_038234045.1 Burkholderiales bacterium | reverse complement strand
CGAATGCAACGGCTCCCTTGGATGACGGATCAAACACGACCCCTGGGAGCCCGTAGCTCGGCGCCTCGGCCAGCCGCACGTTTCGCGGAATGACGGTGTTGAACACCTTGTCGGCGAAATGCTCTTTGAGCTGGTCGCTCACCTGCTGCTGCAGGGTGATTCGCGGGTCGAACATCACCCGCAACAGGCCAATAATTTCCAGATCATGGTTCAGGTTCGCATGAACCTGCTTGATGGTGTTGACGAGATCGGTCAAACCCTCCAGCGCAAAGTATTCGCATTGCATGGGAACGATCACCCCATGCGCCGCGCACAGTCCGTTGAGGGTGAGCATCGACAAGGACGGCGGACAGTCGATGAGGACAAAGTCATATTCCGCATCCACCGCAGCCAAGGCGGTTTTCAACCGCTTTTCACGATGGAGCAGAGAGACCAGCTCAACCTCGGCGCCTGCCAGTTCGCGATTGGCGCCAAGAACGTCGTAGGCACAACCAGCCTCCGACAGACGATCGGCCCTGACGCGCGCTTCTGCCACCGGAACATCATCGGTCAGCACTTCGTACAGCGTCGTCTCGAGCTTGCGCTTGTCGATGCCCGAACCCATCGTGGCGTTACCTTGCGGATCGAGGTCTACCAGCAGCACCCGTTGCCCCACCTTTGACAGGCCGGCGGCCAAATTGACCGTCGTGGTCGTCTTGCCAACCCCGCCCTTTTGGTTGGCAACACAAAAAATCTTGGCCATGGGCTGGTGGTTTTCGAAAAGTTATCAATCGGGGCGTAAATCGCCGCAAGCCTGCTGCGTGGTGTCTACAACCCGGAGCAAGTCAGGGGCAATGCGCGGAAGGCAAGTTTACGTGCTGACGGATTGCATTCCAACAAACCTGCCGCGCTTTTGCATCCAGACGATGCAGCGATCGGCATCAAGGTCGGGCACAAGGAGTTGTTCCACGTGAAACACCTCGGCCGGGCCATCATCGAGCAGGGCGATTTCCTCACTGGGCGTCTTGCCCTTCAAGGCCATCCAGATCCCCGTCGGGGCAAGCGCATCGTGGGTGAGCGAAGCGAAGTCTGCAAGCGATGCAAATGCCCGCGAACACACAATGCCGTACTGAGCGCCTCGTGAGTTGCCGACCGCCGGCCCAAGCCTCCCGCTCAGCGTCTCGACGCGCGCGTGCAGGCTACTGAGGTTTGGCAGCTTCAGGTCAACCGCCACCTGCTGAATAAAAGCCGTCTTTTTTGCGACTGCATCTACACAGGTGACGGATAGCTCCGGGGAGCAGATCGCCAAAACCACCCCAGGCAAGCCGGCGCCTGAGCCCACGTCCAGCAGCGTCGTCAAGTCGGTATCGTCTGATGGGCTCTCAAGCAGATCAGCGGGAGACTCGGCACGGCTTGGTAGCCGAGCTCGAAGCTCTTCCAGCTGTGTTCGCAGCGGCGCGACAACCGCAAGGCTGTCGAAGATGTGATGCGTGAGCATCTGCGACGGTTCGCGCACCGCTGTCAGGTTGTAGACGCGATTCCACTTCTGGATCAAGGCGAGATAGCGCACAAGCTGTTCTACCTGCAAGGCGCCAATCGAAACTCCGAGCTGCTGCGCAGCCCCGGAAATACGCGATGCCACGTCTTCAATCGCCTGCACCCCCCTCAACAAGCCTGCAGAAGCCGCTCCGTCAAGCAATGGGCACCTCATCTTCATGCGCTGGCGCTCTCATACCGTCAGTCGTACGCCCAAATCCACCCCGTTTGCGCAGATGCACCAGCAGGAGGGAAATCGCCGCGGGCGTCACTCCTGAAATGCGCGACGCCTGCCCAAGCGTCTCGGGATGATGTTTCTGGAGCTTTTGGCGCACCTCGAAGCTCAACGCGGGCACATCGCCGTAGTTCAGGTCCGCAGGTAGCAGCATCCGCTCGTACTGCGACGCGCGCTCCACTTCATCCTTTTGGCGGTCGATATAGCCGGCATATTTGCTGGCGATCTCGATCTGCTCGACCACTTCGTCATGCAGATCTCCCAGCACGTCCGGCTGCATCGCAGCACTTTGAAAGCGCCCGCCATCGAGTGACATCAACTCGGCGTAGCGCACATCGGGCCTCCTGAGCAGGTCGCCCAAATGATGTTCATGCTCGATGGCCTTGCCCAACACGCGCAGCGATTCCTCGGCAGGGAGATTGCGCGGATTCACCCAGGTCGATTTGAGTCGCTCTGTTTCACGTGAAACAGCATCGCGCTTGCGGCTGAATATCTCCCAGCGCGCGTTGTCCACCAAGCCCATCGCCCTGCCCTGCTCCGTCAAACGCAGGTCGGCATTGTCTTCTCGCAGTTGCAGCCGAAACTCTGCCCGACTGGTAAACATTCGGTAGGGTTCGGTAACGCCCTTGGTGGTCAGGTCATCTACCAGCACGCCCAGATACGCTTCATCGCGCCCCGGCAACCACGGCGCAGCACCCTTACACTGCAACGCTGCATTAGCGCCGGCAAAAAGGCCTTGGGCCGCCGCCTCCTCATAGCCGGTGGTGCCGTTGATTTGTCCGGCAAAAAACAAACCGCTGATCTGCCGGGTTTCGAAGCTCTGCTTCAACGAACGCGGATCGAAATAGTCGTACTCGATGGCATAACCGGGCCGCAGGATATGCGCATTTTCCAGCCCCTGCATGCTGCGGACGAGCGCATATTGCACGTCGAAGGGCAAGCTCGTGGAGATGCCATTGGGATACACCTCGTGGGTATCCAGGCCTTCTGGCTCCAGAAAAATCTGATGGCTTTCCTTGTCGGCAAAGCGGTTCACCTTGTCTTCGACGCTGGGGCAATAGCGTGGCCCCACGCCCTCGATCTTTCCGGTGAACATCGGGCTGCGATCAAAGCCGCCCCTGATGATCTCGTGGGTGCGCGCATTGGTGTTGGTGATCCAGCAAGGAACCTGGCGCGGATGCATCGCCGCTCTTCCCATAAAGCTGAAAACAGGGACCTTGTTTGCCACGCCGCCAGGCATGCCGTCTCCCGGCTGCTCCACACAGCGTGAGAAATCGATCGTCCGTCCATCGATACGCGGTGGGGTGCCCGTCTTCAGACGCGCCTGCGGTAGCTTGAGCTCTTTGAGCCGCGCGGAGAGTCGTTGCGCTGGCAGATCTCCAGCCCGACCAGCAGCGTGGTTGCTGAGACCGACGTGAATTTTTCCGTCCAGAAAGGTGCCTGCGGTCAGCACCACCGTGCGACTGCGGAAGGTGATTCCGATCTGCGTGACTGCGCCTGCAACCCGGTCACCCTCCATCAGAAGATCATCGACCGCCTGCTGGAAAAGCCACAGATGGGGTTGGTTCTCGATGCGGTGACGGATTGCCGCCCGATACAGGACCCGGTCGGCCTGGGCTCTGGTGGCACGAACAGCCGGGCCTTTGGAGCTATTGAGAATCCGGAACTGGATGCCCGCCTCATCCGTCGCTAGCGCCATCGCACCGCCCAGCGCGTCGATCTCACGCACCAGGTGACCCTTCCCAATGCCCCCGATGGAGGGGTTACAGCTCATCTGCCCAAGTGTTTCGATGTTGTGCGTCAAAAGGAGCGTGCGGCACCCCATCCGCGCCGAAGCTAAAGCAGCCTCGGTGCCAGCATGGCCGCCGCCGACCACAATCACATCAAATTCTTCAGGGTAGATCATGGGTTGTCCGTTGTGGCGTCTGGAAAAGCGGCCGGGTTCTGGGGACGGAAGTCTGAGTCTCATCATCCGTCCGGGATGAGTAATGCCTCACCATGGACGCCGCCACAAGTCCAGAGCACCAAGCCACAAGTCCGAATGAGCGCTCAGCCATGTTTCACGTGAAACATTGATGCATGAGGGCATCGTCGCAGGGCGTTTATTTTATCGAGCGTCTGCCTATAGCGCACCGATAAAGACGATCGGTATGCCGGGGAGATGGTTTTCAGTCCGTCTTCAGCTCTTAAACGAGAAAGTTGATGGGAAGATGCGCTGTCGCTTGAGGAGCCTGGTGTCGTGGTTGAGCGGAGGTCGGGCACAGGACTGCGCCTCTTGCCTCCCAAAATCGGCTTCGGCCTGTGCCCGACATCCTTCGTTTGGTTGGAAGCGCCTCGCTTCTTTTTTGGAGAATTGAAAAGTCAGTCGAGGCTGAGCAACTATCACTCTGATCGCGCGTTCAACAAGGACGCGCGCTTGTATCAAAGGTTCACGCACGCTTTTCAATTTACTTACCACGGAGGCAGGCAGCCGGTTCCGACCGCTCCCACGCCAAAAGAAGCGCAGGGGCGGCCGCCGTAGCCGATTTCCGGAGGCATGACGCGTAGGCGGCCGCCCCTGCTTCCGCCCCTACCCAAACGTCATCGAGGAAGGCGCCCAAAAAGCGTTCAAATATTAAGCAAAAAGCACCTAAACCGACTGAGCTGAAAGCGCAACCAGCTATCAATAAATGAGTGCTTATCTCTTGGCTTCCAGAAACACGCGCGCCTAAACCATCCGCACCGTCGCCTGCGCAGGATCTGGGTTCTCCAACGGAGGACTACCGTCGGCGTTCACCTGAATGTTCAGGTACGTCATGCTCACCGGTCCGAACAGGGTGGCGAAGGCAGTATCTTTGGCATCGCGACCGGTACCCACCCGAACCACGTGCTCGACGGGGGCGAGGGCTGTGGGATCGAACATGACCCATTGGCCGCCGAGCCACACCTCAAACACTGCGTGGAAATCCTGCGGCGGCTCCTGAAAGTGCACATATCCCACAACCAGGCGCGCAGGAATGTTCAGTGCGCGGCAAAAGGTGATGGCCAGATGCGCAAAATCGCGGCACACACCGGCGCGCTGAAGATATACATCCTTGGCACTGGTGGTGGCGGTGCTCACCCCGAGCTGATAGGCGATGTTTTCCCGAATCCACTGGCAAATGTGCGCCACCCGCTGGTAGCCCTGCGGAACCTGACCAAAGAGATGTTGCGCGGCCCGGCTCATCACATCGGATTCGCAATATCGGGTGGGCATCAGGCAATGCAGCACTTCGTGCGGCAGATCGCCGACAGCCGATTCAAGCAAGGACTCGTCCGGGTGTGCTCTCGACATCCGCACACGTGCTTCATACCGGATCGCGAGCACGCCTGAGGTGGCATTGCACCGGAAGAACCGGTTTCCGTTGTTGGGATCCTCGTACTCTTCCATGCCGTTTGAGGGGGTAACCATTAAGGACTCTTCCACTATCTCCTGACCGCCGGATCGGGAGGCCTGGATGTTGAAGCAGAAGTGTGCATCGCCATTGACCGAGTATTCAAGGTCGCAACGCAAAGCGGTGATCGAAGGAGATGCCATGGTTGGGTCGAAAAACTCAGGTTGTTGTACACAGAAACCGGCTTCGGTAGAACTGCCCAGGCTTGATGCGCGTCGAAAAGAAGAAACTGAACATCACCGCATCGCTGCAGCAGGCACGCCCGACAACAAAAAGGCGACCGAGAAGGTCGCCAGTGAGCAAAGCGTCAGGCCCGCCAGTGATCCTGATGCGCCCTTCCTTCAGGGAACCTTCAGCCTGGCAACCGCCGCCGTTTAGCGCTGGCTTGCGGGATGTCCGACTCGGCCTTCTCGTCAGCGCGTCCAAGCTGCGGCTGCATACGGCGAACGACACCTGCTGCAATACCCGCCACCGCTTGCCGTGCCCGTTGCCTACGCCCTCGGACCGGAGGCACACCATCCGTCCACCAGTCATGAGCTGTGGTGTCCAGCACCCGCAGCGCATACCAGCGCGGCGTGTACATCGGGATCGACGACTGCTTGTCTGCGGAGCTTTCGTCGGTAACGCCGTGACGATCGAACGGAAGCAATAGCACGGAGGGAGAAAAACTATGCGACATGTCTCAGCAACGGGGAATCAGGTCGGAACCATCACAGGCAAGCGCCAGCCAAAAGATACCGAATCGTCCCTCTTTATTATTTTGAAGATGTATAGAGGCCCGGTTCGTCAATCCATCATCTTCTTGGCGGCGCCAACGCCAAGGGCCGCAAGCACCACGAAGATGATCGCGAGCACCAGGAACAAGCCGAACAACACCTTGGCAATGCCGGCTGAACCCGCTGCGACCCCGCCAAAGCCGAGAGCGCCGGCGATCAGGGAAATGACGGCAAAGATGATCGCGTACTTGAGCATGGCAAAACTCCAATGATGAAAAGACGATGCAGGCATCACCTGCCCAAAATTCTTGAGCTGCGCAAATGCTAAGCAAGGGCCTGAAACGCGCTGGTGAGGCGCCTGCGCTTTCCTCTGTAGGACTGCTTCACCCGCCCGGCCGCTCCCCTGACAAGTCCGCCAAAAGACAGGGTGGGCCGGCTCGGCTAGGATGGCCCTTCGCATCCCACCACTGACCTGGAAAACCTCATGAAGCTCTATTACAGCCCCGGCGCCTGCTCCCTTTCCGCCCACATTGCGCTGCGTGAGGCGGGCCTGACCTTCGAAGCCATTGCTGCGCCTACCAAAACGCACTTGCTGCCCGATGGCACTGACTACTACCGCATCAATCCGCTAGGGTATGTGCCTCTGCTGGAGCTCGACGACGGTTCGCGGCTACGGGAAGGCCCGGCCATCGTCCAATACATCGCGGATCAGGTGCCGCAGAAAAATCTGGCCCCGGCCAATGGCACCATGGCGCGTTATCGCCTGCAGGAATGGCTGAATTTCATCGGCACCGAACTCCACAAGAGCTTCGGCCCGATCTTCAATCCCGCAACGCCTGAAGACTTCAAGGCCGCCACCAAGGACAGGCTGCTCAAGCGCTTCCAGTTCGTGGACGATCAGCTCGCCGGCAAGGACTATCTTGCCGGAGCCGATTTCTCGGTTGCCGACGGTTATCTCTTCACCGTAGGAAGCTGGGCTCCGCGCGTCGGCCTCGACCTTGGCGGCCTTGCCAACGTTCAGGCCCATGCCAAACGCGTCGCGGCGCGTCCGGCTGTCAGGGCGGCTATGGAGGCCGAAGGTCTTCTGAAAGCAGCGTGATGCAGGCCTTGTTCGCGACCTCGAACCGCTCGCGTTCTTCATGAGCACCCGTCGAAGCACGCTGCTGCAGCTGGGAATCGGTCTCGGAATGGGCCTGGGCACCAGCGTCCTCCCAGGCGTGGCGGGCAGCGCCGCTGCGCAGGCAGCCGATGCTGCAACTGGATCGACCGGCGCGCTCGGGTCGGCAGGAAATCTACCGCACCAGCTGCCCCTGCTGAGTACCGCTCCCCTCGGCAGCGCCATTGCCCGGGGCTGGGAGCATCAGCGCCTGCCCAACGGCAAGCCCGCCAACCAGTTCATGATCGCTCCCGATCCGGCGTTAGCGTCGGGCGCGTCGGCCGGGCCGGGCCATGTGCTGCAGATGCGTTCGTCTGCCTCCTCCTCTTCCTGGATCGCACGAACCGACATCAATGCCAGCACCCTGCCGTGGCTGCACTGGCGCTGGCGCGTCTCGCATGCGCTGGCGGGCTCTGACCTGAGCCAGAAGGATGGTGATGACTATGCGGCGCGGCTCTATGTGTTCTTTGATCTGCCACTGGATCGCCTCTCGTTTGGCGACAACCTGAAGATCCGCGCAGCACGCGCGCTCTCGGGCGCGGACGTACCCGCAGCCGCGCTCTGCTACGTCTGGGGCGGCACCAGGCAGGCAACCGGCACCAGCGCTTGGAACCCGTATACCGACCGGGTCCGCATGATCGTGATGGACAGCCCGCCGCAGAGCCCGCCCGAAACCTGGCGCTCGCATGCGCGCGACATCCGGCGCGACTGGACCGAAGCGTTTGGGGGCGCCATGCCGCACGTGAGCGGCGTGGGTATCGGTGGCGATACCGACAACACGGGTGAATCGGTCGACGCCTGGTTCGGCGATCTGCAGTTCTCCAACTCTTCCGGCGAGCCAGCGCCAGATCGCGGCGCGTGACGAAACCCCGGCATCTGGTGCTGCTGGGCGGCGGCCATGCGCACCTTGCGGTGCTGCAGGATCTGGCGCGCTCGCCGATCGCTGGCTGGGAAGTCACGCTGATCACGCCCTACCGTCGGCAAATCTACTCGGGGATGCTCCCTGGCTGGGTGGCAGGCCGCTACGCCATCGATGAATGCGCCATCGCGCTCGATGCGCTAGCGGCGCGTGCCGGCATCCATCTGCATCTGGCCGCCTGCACAGGCATCGACCTCGGCGCCGAAACCGGCGCCTGCTCGGATGGCAGCGTTATCGCCTTCGACCGGCTTTCCATCGATACCGGCCCGGTTGCTTCCGCCGGGGGGCTCATGACGGGGGATTCCACTCCTTCAGGCAGCGCACCCGGACAAAAGCACGCCCACAATGACGCACCATCCCCGCTGCTGGCGATCCGGCCGATCGAAGGCTTCGTTTCCGCCTGGCCGAAGCTGCTTGACCGCATCCTTGCCAACTGCCATCGGCGGTTCAATCTGGTGGTGCTGGGCGCGGGTGCAGCGGGTGTCGAGCTGGCGCTGGCCATTCACCGACGGGCGCTGGTCGACGGGATCTCTCACCTGCATGTGACGCTCGTCGGGTCGGCAGACGAGCCGTTGTCTGGCAACGCGAAGGGTGCGCGCCGGCGGGTAGCCGCCGTGCTGAAAAAACGCGCCATCGGCTGGTTGGGCGGCAGACGCGCGCGTGCGCTGCACAACGGGCAACTCTTTTTCGAGGGAGGCGCCGACGCACATTCGCCCATCCCCTGCGATGCCTGCCTTGCCGTCACCGGAGCAGTTGCGCCCTGCTGGCCAGCCCATAGCAGGCTGGCGACCGACGACGCTGGCTTCGTCCGCGTTGGACCGACCGGGCAGAGCGTTTCGCATCCCGCCATCACCGCTGCGGGCGATATCGCCGCCTATGCAGATACGCGGCCCAAATCGGGCGTGTATGCGGTGCGCGCCGGCCCGGTTCTGGCGCACAACCTGCGCGCCTTGTGTACGGGCACAAAGCCCGAGGAATGGAAGCCCCAACGACGCGCCCTTTATCTTCTCAGCACCGGTGACGAGCGCGCCATTGCGGCGTGGGGAAGTTGGGCCTGGAGTGGTCGCTGGGTGTGGCGCTGGAAGGACCGGATCGATCGGTCCTTCGTCGAGCGCTTCGGGGCGGATTCCGAAGCAGCGGGGATACCAGTCAACGGGGAACGAGTCGTCGATTAGCCGGGCCGTGAGTTAACTATGTGCGCAGAGGTTCGGACGCAAAGCCTGTGGATTGCTATTTTTGCTGTAGCTAATAGCGCTTATCTAATAAGCGCTATTCCTCTTTTCGTTCATAGTTTATCGCCTGGAAGTGGTAAGGCTTCGGGGGCGCAAGTACGGCCCGGGTTGATCCGCCGGAACTACCTCAAAAAGTGAGCGCAGCACGATCAGCCACGGAAGATGTCGGGGAGCAGCCGGAGCCGATTTCGGAAGAATGAGGCATGAGGCTTTGGCTGCTCCCCGGCGTCCGCCCTCGACGAAGCCGAGTGGGCCCCACAAACCCGAAACCCCAAACTCAAGGCCAGGCCAGCTTCGACTTTTTAGACGACTGGAAGCGCCCGAACCGCCGCATCTGCCACATGGCCGCCAGCACACCGCGCCAACCAAACGTCGCATCCACCGCAAGCCGCGCCCGGTCGGCGTAAGAGCCATGCAATGCCTTGGCGCCGTGCTTTTCGGCCAGTTGCAGGTTGACGATGTTGCCGATCACGCCAAGGTGCGTGAGAGCCTGGGGGAAATTTCCCAGCATGGCGCCACTGGAGGCATCCGCCTCTTCCGAGAAAAGCCCGACATCGTTGCCGCAAGCCAGCAGGTGCTTGAGTCCGGCGCGCGCGTCGTCCAACTGACCGGCTGCCAGTTGTGCGTCGATGAGCCAGGAAGAGCAGACCAGAAAAGAGCCCTCGCTGCCCGAAAGACCGTCGGCTCCGGCATAGCGGCAGACAAAACCATCACGGCCAAGCCGATCCTTCACCGTCTGGATGGTCGCCTTCAGCGTTTCGTCAGACAGATCGAAAGCCAGCATCGGCGCCAGCAAAACCGAAGCGTCTACCCCGCCATCGTAGGCCTGACGCAGGGCTCCGGGAAGATCGCGCTGCCGGGCGGCGTCATCGTCGCACTGCTGCGCGTCACCCGGCAGCGGCGCGCTGGCGTCGGCTCGCGTGGTGGCGGGCACTACGGCGTGCGCGCGAATATTGTCTGCTGCCCGCAGTGCTTCCAGCGCCCAGTCGCCGTCCAGCAGTCGCGCTGCGCGGTCGAGTCCGACCCAGCTCATCAGTTTGCTGTGCACGTAGTTACGCGCTGGTCCGCGCACTTCCCAGATGCCCTGGTCGGGCTCGCGCCAATGCTGCTTGATGAACTGCGCCACGGCGCCCAAGAGGCGCTTGTATTGCGGATCGAGTTTGCCGCCCAGAGTCTGAAACAGCAGCGATAGATCAAGCATCTGCCCATAGGCATCGATCTGCCGCTGCAGATAGGCGCCATTTCCGGTGCGCACCGGTGCGCTGGCGCGGTAGCCCTCCAGATGATCGAGCACCAATTCGGGCAGGCGCTGATTGCCATTGATGCCGTACATCGGCTGCACTACAGGCAAAGAACGGTCGATGGCGCGCGCCAGAAACTCGTGAAAGCAACGCGCCTCTCCGCCATAACCGAGCACCGAAAGGGCATACAACGCAAAGCATGAATCGCGCACCCAGCAGTAGCGGTAATCCCAGTTGCGTTCCCCGCCGATCGATTCCGGCAGCGAGGTGGTGGGCGCCGCGACGATGGCACCGGTCGGCGCGAAGGTGAGCAGCTTCAGCGTCAGCGCGCCGCGATGCACCTGGCTCAGATGATCGCCCCGATAACGGCAATAGCTG
>JBBSUX010000107.1:0-10986 GCA_038234045.1 Burkholderiales bacterium | reverse complement strand
TGCGGGTTGTGCGCCACATCCAGCACCAAAGCAGGCTGACCCGGAACGATCTGGAAGCGCCCTGGCAGCTCGGCGCGCGCAAAGCCGGTGCGTATCGCCTGCGCGGTAATGGGCAAGCGTTCGCGCAGCGCCGTGAACGCGGCCAGTACGCCTGAGGCATTGATAAGCTGGTTTGCGCCCCGAAGCGCTGGATAGGCCAGCCCGTGATAGCGGCGACCGCGCCCGGCCCAACCCCATTGCTGCTTGTCACCACTGATGTTGAAGTCACGTCCGACCAGCCAGAGGTCGGCTCCAATCGCTTCACCATGCGCGATGACGCTTGCCGGCGGTGCCGGGTCGCTCACGATCGCGGGGCGCCCTGCCCGCATGATGCCGGCCTTCTCAAAACCGATCGCCTCACGCGTGCCGCCCAGATACTCGATGTGATCGATATCGATGCTGGTGATGACGGCGCAGTCGGTGTCGATGATGTTGGTTGCGTCGAGCCGGCCGCCAAGACCCACCTCCAGGATCACCACATCGAGCGGGCATTGCGACAGATGCCGCAGGATCGCAAGCGTGGTGAATTCGAAGTAGGTGAGCGTGACCGGTTCGCCATCGCCAGACGTGCGCGCTTGTTCCACCGCTTCGAAATGCGGCACCAAGGCCGCTCCATCGACGATGTCGCCTTCCACCCGGCAACGTTCCTCGAAGTGCACCAAGTGGGGCGACGTATAAACGCCGGTCTTCCACGCCGCCTCCCGGGCGATCGATTCCAGCATGGCGCAGGTGGAACCCTTGCCATTGGTGCCGGCTACCGTGATCACCGGACATGAAAATCGCAGCTTCAGGCGATCGGCGACGGTGCGGACGCGATCAAGGCCCAGGGCAATAGCCTGATAGTGCTGGTGCTCGCAGTGGGCGAGCCATTCGGAAAGTGAGGTGGGCATCAGGTGGGCGATTGTGTCGCACTGCAGCATTCCCGTATCGTATCAATGGCATGGCACAAATCCGGTAGGTGCATCTGAATTCCACGGTAGTAGTCGACAAAGCTTTACAGCGCTTTACGACGGCTCCTGCACCGGAACTTGGCCGCCTGCTTAGACTCCATATTGACGTGCAGGCGCGTGGCGGCTGACGACCAATCCGTTCCAGGAGAACAGCATGAGCATCAAGAAATTTTTGTGTCTGAGCCTATGTGCGGGCGCTGCGGCTGCAGCAATGGCCCAGCCGGGTCGCTCGCCGATGGGGCGTGTGCTGTCCGTCACGCCAGCGGTGGAAGATGTCGCTGTGCCGCGTCAGGTTTGCGGCGTGCAGCCGGTGCTGACCCAAGCGCCTCCTTCGGGCCTTGGCGCTGTGATCGGCGCAGTGGCTGGCGGAGTAGTGGGCAATGCGATCGGCGGGGGCAGCGGACGCGCAGCGGCTACCGCGCTCGGCCTGGCGGGCGGCGCGGTGCTTGGCAACCAGACCGAGCTGAATGGCTCCACGCGGGTCCAGAACATGCAGAGCTGCAGCACGCAGACAGCGTACGAGCGCCGCACCGTGGGCTATGACGTGACCTATGAATACGCCGGGCAGCAATATCAAACGCGAATGGACAGCGACCCAGGTGCTTACGTGCCGGTGGAAGTAGGCGTTGCCGGGTACCAGGACGAACAGCCTGCCCCGCCTCCCGCTCAATACGCGACGCAGCCTCAGCCAGGTGTCGTAGTACCAGCAGGTTATGCAACTGCCGCGCCCGTCTATATACAACAGGCGCCGGTCGTAGTGGCGCCGCCTGTCTATTACGCGCCAGCGCCCGTTTATGCGGCACCTTCCTATTACGCTCCGGCCTACGCAGCTCCTCCCGTCGGCATTTCGCTGAATCTGGGTTACAGCCGCGGTTATGGCGGCCACTGGCGCTAAGCGCCAGCGGCGCAACCCTCATGAAAAAAGGAGTCACACGACTCCTTTTTTTTATGATCAAATTGTCCTCTAGCGCTCTATCTATAAGCGCACCTAGCAATCAATTGAATAGCATCTTCCAACTGAAGTTCAGGTCACCGTCTTCAGCAACTGGCCCTTGAAAACGATCGGGCCTTCGGGACCTGCGCCGGGCGGCACGCCGCCCTTCTTCTCGAGCGTCACAGCCAGGACTTTGGCGCCGCCAACTTCGCCCTCGCCTGCCACCAGCCGGTCGACGTTTCGATCGCCCACGATACCCAGCGAATGCGGCCCGCCCGAAGGCGAAATCGCCCATAGCTGAAGTGATTTGTCCGGGTCTTCCTGAAAATCACCGACCCGCTTCAGAACGAGCGCGTTCTTGTTCGGGTCGAACGTCACCAGCATCGACGCATCGGCCTTGTCATCCGCCAGCACAGCGACATAACGGATATCGGGCGCTGCCTTCAATTGAGCAACGAGTTGGGTATTGGCCTGACTCGCACTCGCCAGCGCCACATCACGATGGCGAATCTGCTGGGTAAGGCTTACCACCATGGCAACGGCTGCGACGGTGGCAAAGCCACCCGTGACCGCGCCCATGCGCCACAGACCGAGGCTGCGCCGCAGTCGCTCAAGCAGGCCGACGTTTTCTTCGCTGCCAGCCGACGGCGCCAGCGCTGCCGTGTTCGAAGCCGATCGCGTTGCGCCCGCAGAAGCGCCAATGACCCCAGCTGCCTGCAAGGCGGGCAGCTGATTGGCAATGCGCTTCCACACATTGGCGCTCGGCACGCAATCGGGCTGCAGTTCAGTCAGCGTGGCAAAGGTTTCCTGCCAGAGGATGGCGCGCGTACGGACGGCCGGATTCTCACGCGCCATTGCCTCGAAGCGGCGTCGGGCACCGGCACGCAGCGTGCCGAGCGCATGGCTCGCGGCCAGCTGGTCCAGCAGATCGGGATGTTCTTTCAAGTTCATTAAATGCGCCCCATGCAAGTGCGCAGCTGCTCTAGCCCGCGACGGATCCACGTCTTGACCGTACCCAACGGCAATTTGAGTTGCTCTGCAAGCTCGCTGTGACTCAGATCACGCAGATATGCAAGGCTCACTACTTCACGCTGACGCGACTCGAGCTTCTGCAGGCAATGCCTCAACGCGACGGCCTGCTCGCCCGCTTCGGCGCTATCCATGGGGTTGGCAGCGTCGCCGGCAACGGTTTCCTGGATGTATTCATCCAGCTCATAGTGCTGGTCGGCATGCGAACTGGTTCGCCGGCGCAAAAAATCCAGACCGCGGCTGCGGACGATCACGCCCATCCACGCCATCGGCGGACTGATCGCTGCGCGGTAATCGCCTGCGATGCGCCAGATGTTGAGAAACGCCTCCTGCAATACGTCTTCTGCCCACTCGCGATTACCGGTGACCTTAACCGCCAGCCCGTACAAGCGCGACGAGCAGGACTCGTAGAGCTCTTTGAGGGCAAGGGCAGCGTCAGCGTCCCGGACAGCGATGCGGTTCATCAGCGTTATGAGGTGTTCGTCAGTGCGGTCGATGGGCATACCACGATTGTGGCGTATGCAACCAATACGCGGTCAAGCCCTGTCTGGATGCGGATTTGCAGCATTTGCAATGCGTTGCGCGGGCTCAGTCGCGGGTCCATCCACAACGCCAATACCGCCCTGGCGCCTGTGGTGCGTCGCCTAAAATCGCCGTTTGCCGGTGGTAAAGCTTTGCGAATTCACCGCAAGCGTTCTCACCAGCAGCTTGGCCATCCGAAGTCGCATTCCCGCGACTCGCTGCTGCTGCCCTCCTCTCAACGTCCATTGACCCTGCCTCCGGCCATCCCACCATGACCACAACCTCTCTCGACGGCGTGACCGTCAGCACCCAGGCCAGCGTTTACTTCGAGGGCAAATGTGTTAGCCATGCCGTAACCTTGGCCGACGGCACCAAGAAATCCGTAGGCGTAGTGCTGCCCGCCACGCTCACCTTCAAGACCGGCGCAGCCGAAATCATGGAATGCACGGGTGGTGGCTGCGAATACCGGCTTGCGGGGAGTGATGCCTGGCAGGCTTCTAGCGTGGGGCAATCGTTCAGCATCGGCGCAAATTCGCAATTCGATATCCGGGTCGCTTGCGAGCCATATCACTACATCTGCCATTTCGGCTGATTCGCCGCCTTATCAGTCGCCTCGGGGTCCAGCTCCCCAAGCTCGAAGTATGCCCAAGCCACTTACCAGCACATCACGAAAGCTCCCGCCGATGTCCAGCAACATTCTTCAAAGCGTTCCCGTCGGCCAGAAAGTCGGCATTGCCTTCTCGGGCGGCCTCGACACAAGCGCCGCACTGCACTGGATGAAAGGCAAGGGCGCCCTGCCCTATGCCTACACCGCCAACCTCGGCCAGCCGGACGAGCCCGATTACGATGAAATCCCCAAGAAGGCGATGCAGTACGGCGCCGAGAAAGCGCGGCTCGTCGATTGCCGACAACAGCTGGCTGCCGAAGGCATCGCAGCGTTGCAAGCGGGCGCTTTCCACATCAGCACCGCTGGCATCACCTACTTCAACACCACGCCGCTGGGCCGCGCCGTAACGGGCACCATGCTGGTCGCCGCGATGAAGGAGGACGACGTCCACATCTGGGGCGACGGCAGCACCTTCAAGGGCAACGACATCGAGCGCTTTTACCGCTACGGTCTGCTTACCAACCCCGCGCTCAAGATCTACAAGCCGTGGCTGGATCAGGCCTTTATCGACGAGCTGGGTGGTCGCGCCGAAATGTCAGCGTTCATGACCGCCGCTGGCTTCGGCTACAAGATGAGCGCTGAAAAAGCCTACAGCACCGACAGCAACATGCTGGGCGCCACGCATGAGGCCAAAGACCTTGAAAGCCTCGGCACCAGCATGCGAATCGTCAACCCGATCATGGGCGTGGCATTCTGGAAAGACGATGTGCGGGTGTTGGCCGAAGAAGTCACGGTGCGCTTCGAGGAAGGCCGGCCGGTCGCGCTCAACGGAAAAACGTACGACGACTTGGTGGAGCTGATCCTCGAGGCCAACCGCATCGGCGGCCGCCATGGCCTGGGCATGAGCGACCAGATCGAGAACCGCATTATCGAAGCCAAGAGCCGCGGCATCTATGAAGCACCAGGCCTCGCGCTGCTGTTTGCTGCCTACGAGCGCCTGTTGACCGGCATCCACAACGAAGACACCATCGAGCAGTACCGCATGAACGGCCTGAAGCTGGGCCGCCTGCTGTATCAAGGCCGCTGGTTTGACCCGCAAGCCATCATGCTGCGTGAGACTGCTCAGCGCTGGGTGGCGCGCGCCATTACGGGCGAAGTTACGCTGGAGCTGCGGCGCGGCAACGACTATTCGATCCTCAATACCGAATCTGCCAACCTCACCTACGCTCCCGAGCGCCTGTCGATGGAGAAAGTAGAAGACGCACCGTTCTCCCCGCTCGACCGCATCGGCCAACTGACCATGCGCAACCTCGACATCGTCGATACGCGCGCCAAGCTGGGAATTTATGCGAATGCGGGTTTGCTGTCGCTGGGAGGCAACGCGGCGCTGGCGCAGTTGGGTGACGACTCGTCGAAAAAGTAGCGACATAATTGGGCCCCAGCGCATTGTTTACGGGCGCTTCTAGCTATTCATTTTATCTGGCGAAGCTTGCACCCTCGCTTCGGTCTTCCCGGCTCCGTGGCTGCTTGCCGTGCGCGTCGGGGAGGGATGTCAAGGCAGAATAGCCCTTTCCTGCGCCTTAAGCCGCTCCAATTTGGTGAGGATAGCGTTTCAATACTCAATATGAACATTCAGAAGCGCAACAACGTCCAGGTCCAAGGTACAGGGCCCGCGACAATGGTCTTTGCGCACGGCTTTGGCTGCGACCAGAACATGTGGCGCTTCATGGCACCCCGTTTTGCGCAGCGCTTCCGCGTCGTCACTTTTGACCTCGTTGGCTCTGGCAACTCCGACCTGGGCGCCTACACAGTTTCCAAATACGCCAGCCTGCACGGCTACGCTGATGACCTGCTGGAGATCGCGCAGGAGAACGCGACCGGCCCGGTGCTCTTCGTCGGCCATTCGGTGGGTGCCACGATCGGGATGCTTGCAGACCTGAAATCGCCCGACACCTTTGCAGCGCACGTGATGATCGGCCCTTCGCCGTGCTACATCAATGAGGGCGACTACGTAGGCGGCTTCACGCGCGACGACATCGATTCGCTGCTTGACACGCTGGAAAGCAACTACCTCGGCTGGGCCAGCAGCATGGCGCCTGTCATCATGGGCGTGCCCGAACGCCCCGAGCTCGGCGATGAACTTACCGCCAGCTTCTGCCGCACCGATCCGGAGATCGTCAAGCAGTTCGCCAAGGCCACGTTCCTGTCCGACCACCGTCAGGACGTCGCAAGACTGCAGACACCAACGCTTGTGATTCAGTCTTCGGAGGACCTGATCGCACCCATGGCGGTGGGTCAATACATGCACCGGACCTTGCCACGCGGCACCCTGCGCATCGTGGACAACATCGGCCATTGCCCGCACCTGAGCGCGCCCTGCGCCAGCTGCGAAGCCATCGAAGAGTTTCTTGGCTCGCTCGGCCAGCCGTGAAGGTGCGATGACTCCATCCCTGCCGGATGCCAGCGACCTCTTCGACGAGGCGCCGTGCGGCTTGCTTGTTACGACGCTGGACGGAACCATCCTGAAGGTGAACGCCACCTTTTGCAATTGGGTCGGCATGGCCTGCGAAGAGCTGGTCGGAAAGAAGCGCTTACAGGAGCTCTTCACCATTGGCGGGCGCATCTTCCACCAGACCCACTGGGTGCCAACGCTGCAGATGCAGGGCTCGCTGGCCGAGGTCAAGTTCGACGTGCGCCATCGCGACGGACAGTCGATCCCGATGATTCTTAACGCGCGACGTCGCAAGCGCCCCGAGGGCGAGTTCGACGAGATCGCCGCCTTTGTGGCGGAAGACCGCAACCGTTACGAGCGTGAGCTGATGAACGCCCGCAAGAAGGCCGATACCTCGCTGGAGAAGGAACGCGAAGCCCAGCTTCAACTCAGGGACCGGGCGCTATTCGCCGAGCAGATGGTGGGCATCGTGAGCCACGATCTGCGCAACCCGCTTTCTGCGATCCTCATGGGGATTCAACTGCTCGGGCGGACCGCGATCGAACGCCGCGATCGGGTACTGGAGCATGTGCGAAATTCCGCCGAGCGCGCGCAGCGTTTGATAGAAGAGTTGCTCGACTTCACACAGGCGCGGGTTGGCGCGGGCCTGAGTGTGAGCCTGCGCCCGATGGATCTCCACCAGGTCACAGAGCGCACGCTAGGCGAACTCATGCTTGCGTTCCCGGACCAGAACATCAGGCATGTCACCGAGGGACCTGGCGAGTGCGTAGCCGACGCGGACAGGCTGGCACAGTTGATTAGCAATCTGGTGAGCAATGCGGCCACGTACGGTCGGAGCGGCACGCCAATCCTGGTGCGCTCGAGCATTGACGGGCCAACCACATCAGTGTCGATACACAACGAAGGCGATCCCATTCCTCCTGCCATGCTTGCAAACGTCTTCGAACCCATGGTGCGAGGCGTCACCGGCAGCAATACGGTACGCAGCGTCGGGTTGGGGCTCTACATCGTGCGGGAGATCGCAAAGGCCCACGGCGGCGAAATGCAGATGGTTTCGTCGGCTACAGAAGGCACCACCTTCACGCTGCGCCTACCGACGCACCGAGCGAGTGGTTAGGTGTCAGCGCCCGCCGCATCTTTGCCACCCTAAAAGCTCAGGCTTGCGGCACCTGCCTTGAGCCGTTCGTGCATGGCACTGGCACCCTGGATCGTTACCCCGGGAATCAAGTCCGTTTCTGTGTAACTACGAGCCTTGACACATGGTGGACACGCCCAGATCGTGCCGCCGCGCGCGAGGAAATCATCGATCAATGTCTTCAACGGGTCGAGAGGCGGGACGTGCGTAATTTCAACTGCATTGCGCCGCACCAGGTCTACGGCAGAACTGACCAGGAATGCGTATACCTTCATGCCTGAGCTGATGCCGCCACAAGCGACTGTGAAGGCGACAGATGAGAGCTCGTGATCTGTTCCACGAGTAACCAGGACGACGAGTTCGCGCGGGTTCGAAGACGCTGAATCTGACATGGTTTTCTCCTTGCGTAAGGCTCCCTCGGGGAGAGAGGTCGGTTTGGGTCGGCTTGGCGTTTTGCCAAATAAATCCTACTCCGTAGTAGAGGCAAGGGGAAGCGTCCTCGTGGCTCTATTAGCATGTGCGCGGGAGACGGTTTGTCTCGATGACGCCTAAGGGGTTAGGCCGCGCGCACAAATTCAGCGATTCGGGCGTTGACCGCCTCTGCATGGGTCATGGGTGCCATGTGGCCCCAACCCTTCACCTTGACGACGGTGACATTCGGCAGCGTTGGCGACAGAACCCGCTCAACGGCGTGAGCCGACTCTGGAGAATCTTCACCAAGCAGATACAGAATTGGCATATCGAGGGCTGCAAAAGCCGCCACAGGTGTTGGCTCGGAAAACAGTGCGTGACCCCAGCGCCGTATGTTGACGACAGACTCGGCGATCGGAACCTGCCGCGCGCTAGGAGTTGCACGCCAGCTACCTTCGCCCATCCAGAAATCAATGAACCGCTCCGCTGCCGCATTTCGGTCGCCCCGATCCAGCGCGGCGGACGCTGCATGCACTGCGTTTTGAATCCCTTGTACGCTGCCGAAAGAAGGCTCTGCGTTTTCCACGAGCGAGAAAAGAGTGGGCTCATACAGCACCAGAGACCGCACACGTTTCGGGTTTGCGAGAGCAGTGAGCAATGCAACCGCTGCGCCGTATGAATGGCCGACGAGGGAAAAGTATTCTCCTGCCTTCTCGAGAGCTGGCTCGATGAAACGCACTTCGTCGGAAAGTGCGATCTCCCGATCGGAATGCCAGTCTGAACTCTTGCCGGAACCATAAAGATCCGGGGTGACGACATGATGATCAGTGGACAACAGTTCCATCAGCCCGCGCCATTGGCCTGAGGTGCTGGCATTGGAGTGAAGGCACACGACACCCGGCCCGGCACCTGCTTCCCGGAAGTAGGGTTCAATGTTTTGCATGACTACTCCTGAGTGCGGGATCAAACTTGGCTCTGTCTCGGCTATGAATTGACGGAGGTCACTTCCTCGGTCTCAAAGCCCGCTGGAAGAACGATCTCCAGCATTTCGATGTCAGCGCTGTGGCCCAGTTCACGGTGCCTGATTTCGGGTGGCTGATGGACACAAGAGCCAGCCTCCAGCCGCACGACGCCCTGACCTTCGTACTCGAACTCAATCCATCCCTTGAGGATGTAGACCAGCTGAAAACTTGCTCGATGCAGATGTGGCTGGCTTGAGAACTCCTTGCCTTGCGCAGCTCGAATGACATGCGCGTCCACTCGTCCATCCGTGGCGGCCTTGATGCCCAGGTCTCGGTACTCGTAGAACGACCTGAGCCCACGCTCAAAGCGAGCGTCGTTCTCGTGGGAGGCGACAAAGCCGTTGGTGGTCATGGATTTGGTTCCTTCAATTCGCCGGCATGGCAGACAAGTGTTGCACCAATCCGCGAGCCGTAGCGTTGCGGCGCGTCGTCAGCACACGCCGCAGCCGCAATGTCGGTTACTTCTTCACCTCGAAGATCGCCACCAAGTCGCCGTACGGAAAGCCCATCTGGAAGTTGCCGCCGGCGGCAACTGCAATGTACTGCTCGCCATTGACCGTGTAGGTGACCGCTGGAGCATTGACGCCGGCGCCGAGGTTGAAGCGCCCCAACTGCTTGCCAGCCTTGCATCGAACGCATCGAAATAGCCGTTGCCTTCTCCCATGAATACCAAGCCGCCAGCCGTTGCAAGCACGCCCCCGATCAGTGGTTGCGGCGCGTCGTAGTGCCACGCGATCTTGCCGGTGTTGACGTCGATAGCCGAGAACACGCCATTCTGGATCGCGCCTTTCTTCACATTGGTAAAGGAGCTACCGAGTCGAATGGTGCCTTTTGAGTAGCCCGGGTCCTCGGTCGCAAAACTCATCAGCTGGTTCATGCCCATCACGTACATATAGCCGGTTTGCGGTGAATATGCTGGCGGTGACCACTCGGCACCGCCATTGGCGCCCGGCAGCAGCTCAACGCCTTCCTTGGTCGGGGCGCTGAACATGTTTTTCGATTGCATGACGAACGGGTCGGACTTGCGAATCAGCTTGCCATCGCGGCGGTGGACGATATGAAACCAGCCATCCTTGCCTGCGTTTCCTGCGGCTGGAATCGTTTCGGCGTTTTGCTGCACGTCGAAGAGCACCACATTGCTGGCCGCATCGTAGTCCCAGACGTCGTGCTTGATTTCCTGGTGATACCACGCGAGCTTGCCGGTATCCGCATTGAGCGCGACGATCGAATCGCTGTACAGGTTGTCGCCTTTGCGGCCTTCGCCATAGAGCGCTCCTCCACGCTTTGCCTGGCTGGCGGTAAAGCCGCTGCTCGTCTGAGCGTGGGCAGAACCACCGAGCCCCGCCATGATCAGGGCTATCCCTAAACCAGCCCGCCGAAGGCCCCGATGTTGCAGTGAACGGGACTCGCGCGATATGGCGCACATGGCGATGAATGCATGCGTCATACGAGACCTCCGGTGATGAGCGGTTACCGGCGGCGAATGGGAGCCCCCACTCGTCAAAAAAACAGTCTCCGAGCGCTTTCATCGCCAGACATCAGGGATAACCCCCAAATTCAAAAAAACCTGTGCTCGCCGAGCCAACACGCGCGCTCATCCTACTTTTTGCCACTCACGACTCTCGCCGCTGGCCCTCAGCTCCCGGTCAGCACCTGTCAGATCTTGCAGGCGTGCCAGTCAGACCGGAAAGCCTTCACTTGGGGCGTGGCCGGGCCGCTGGCCAACCACCTGAAAAGTCGATGATCGATCCAGTGAGAAAGCTCCCCTGCATGGTTGCCAAATACCGAATCAATTCGCCTATTTCTTCCGGCCTCGCTAGCCGCCCTGTCGGCACCACTTCTTCGATGTATGCGCGGCCCTCTGCATCATCGACAAACTGCGCTC
>JBBSUX010000106.1:0-11105 GCA_038234045.1 Burkholderiales bacterium | reverse complement strand
GCGGGCACAAAAACCATGAACACCTGCCCGCCGGCCGACGTTGCAGTCGCCACGGCATGTGCGCTGTCGCCATCTGCCCTGGATAGCACCTCGAATGTTTGCCGGTCCTCGCCCTTGCCGAGCGCTGCGAGCATGCCTCTGACTGCTGCGCCGCATTCGGGCGCCAGCAAGTCTTCGATGCGGCGACCTGCCCACTCTTGCACTTCGCCCGACCCGGGTGCGAGCCAATCTGCGGCGATGCGGTTGGCCGCGATCACCAGACCTTCGGGGTCAAGCAGAAGGTATGCAAAGGGCGCGAGGTGAAACAGCGCAGTGTATTGCGCCAGATCTTCGGTGAGTTGGCGGGACTCTTCTTCGGCTTGTTCGTGCTGCAGGTCCAGTTCTACCTGATGTACTTGCAACTCGTGCAGCAGCTTGAGCGCATCGCTTGCAGTTTTGGGCTCGCTGGCAAGTTGGTACAGCAGCGTGAGCGCCTGCGGGCCGGTGTGCCATCCTTGTGTGGGGGGTGCGGTGCCCGTTTCAAGCCGTTTTTCCGCTCTTTGGCGCAGCTTCATGTCCATAGCAACCTTTGTTCTGTCAGTCGGATGCAATTTCGGTCTGGATTGTGGATCCGCAATGTCACATTGACCACACTGGAGAAGCTTGGCCCGTCAGTTCCGAAGTGTCTGTTCGCCAGCGAACAGACCGGACGGAGAGGTGCGCGCACGGTGCAATGTTCACGACACTGCGCACCATTGGTTCCCAATCTTCGAGGGGCGTAACAATGCCACGCATGATCAGCCAAAACTCTTATTGAATAGCGGATACCGCCATGAAAAAAAGCTTTCCGGTGGTTTGCGTTGGTGGTTCCGCGGGGGGCCTTGACGCGTATGTCCGCCTGCTGAAGCATCTGCCAGCTGACATGGGGGTGGCGATCATCATCGTGAATCACATCACCACGATGCCGACGCGACTGCATGAAGTGCTACCGCGGTTTTCGCAAATGCCGGTAGAACTCATCACGGAGGATCTGCTGATTGAGCCCGACCGTGTCTACATCATCCCCGCCAACTGTGACCTCCATGTCGATGGGGAGTTGTTCCACCTGACGCCGATCTCCAAACCGCGTGGCTGGCCTGATGTGATCACGGTATTCCTGCAGTCACTCACCCGGTTCTGGAACGGAAAGCTGATCGCCGTGATTGTTTCTGGCTACGACGGCGATGGCGCCGCCGCCCTGTGTGGAATCAAGGAGGTGGGAGGCATCACGATTGCCCAGACGTCTGCCACAACCCTCCAGCCTGACATGCCGGAGAGTGCCATTGCCAGCGGTTGTATCGACTACGTCTTGTCGCCGGAAGACATCGCGAAAGAGGTCGTGCGAATCGCTCATGCCGAAGCGCCGACCACCGCCGTCGCCGAGCACGCCATGGACGGATGAAGGCCCGCTCCTTCACGCCGGCAATAAACGCAACGTCTCCAAACCCAGGCGTGCCGCTTCGATGGCGCCGGCTATATAGCCCGGGAACTGCGGCGACCACTCGCTGGCGATACCCGTCAAACGACCGCTCCACGGACCCGTCGTGGCCGTCGTGGCTGCCGCTTCGGCGTGCTGGCCAACGCCATCCAGATCGGCGGTTGTGGCCGTAAAGGGGTCCAGCGCCCAATCCTTGATGAATTCGGCCGTGGGCATGGCCGCCTCGCTGCCGAACAGGCGCGCGAGTTGCTTGCGGCAATGCGCGCGCAGTTCCGCTTCGGGCACGCTTGTGCGAAGGTGAGCAGGCACACCAAAGAAGCCGAACAATGCGGCACTGCCGCCGGGCATCGACGCATCGTGGATGCCTCGCTGCTCCAGCAAATAGGCGGCGTACAAGCCGCTCAAGCCAGCGCCGACGATGGCGATCCGCGCAGTGTGCATGCTTACGTCGTCGTCGCCATGTTGGTCAGGTGACCGGTCTTGAGGTAGACAGTGGAGCCCTGTGCCTGCGCGGCAATTTCAGGAAAGTCGCCTTCGGGCAGGCGTATCCAGCTGCCGCGCTCGTAGGGCTGGTCGCCCATCATCACCCTGCCATCCAGCACCAGAAGTTCGGCGCTGTTGGTCAAATCAGGGGATACGGTTTCACCCGGCGCAAGACGTTGTAGGCAAACCTGCTCGATATCGTCTGAGAAAAGCGGGCAAACCTCGCGCCCGTCTTGGCGCTGCCAGGAAGCGGGGTCGCGCGTATCGATGCGTACGGTGTGGCTATCGCTTGGTTGCATCTGCCACAGCTTCACAAAAATGGTCGCGCCTTCAACGCTGAAAGGCTGGTGCGACGAGCCTGGCGGGTTGCGCAGATACCAGCCGGCTGGATAGTGCCCAATATCGTCAGAGAATGTGCCAGACAGGACGAAGATCTCCTCACCCCCTGGATGCAGGTGACGCGGAAACTGCGAATCAGGTGCGTACCGCACGATGCTGGTCGCGCGGGCTTTTTCCTCACCCAACCGGTCGAGCATCACGCGCTCGACACCGGCCCGCGGCGAGGGCACCCAATGGCGCTGATCGGGCGTGACGATCGCGCGCCGCGAGAAATCTGCGTGGATGCGCATGGATGCTCTTTCGGAAATTCACTACGGGAGAGAGCCGCCGGCTCGATGCGTGACGGTCGGCAAAAGGCTTAGCCTGCACCAATTTGGCGGGCCATGCGGACAGCCGGAATCAAAGCCTCCCTGCTCCTATTTGCACGCTCTCGATCCGGTTTCTGCCGTTCTTCTTGGCCGCATACAGTTGTTTGTCAACCGCTTCGATGAACGCGGAGGGTTTCAAATGGTCGCCTGGAATGGTGGCGCCTGCACCGACGCTAACGGTGAGGCGCTGACCATGCGGTGATTGCGCGTGGACGATGTCCCTTTGTTCAATCAGGCGCTGGCAGCGTTCGGCTACCTTCAGTGCCACGGTGGAATCCGTTTCCGGCAGCAGGACGACAAATTCTTCACCGCCAAAACGCGCAACAAGGTCGCGCGGGCCGTCAAGCGCCAAGCTGAGCGTTTGTGCGATGTCCGTCAAGCATTGGTCACCCGATACATATCCGTACAAATCGTTGAACTGCTTGAAGAAATCAATGTCGAACAACAGCAGGGACAACGGTAGGCGATTGCTGCGCGCCCTCTCCCACTCCAGCTCGAGGTTGTCATTGAAGCGGCGCCGGTTGGCAATTTTGGTAAGCCCGTCCTGGAACGAAAGTGCCTCCAGTTCTTTCTGTAGTACGAGCAGTTTTTCTTCTGCTTTCTTGCGTTCGGTAATGTCGAACATGAAGCCAATCAGCGCTTCGACATCGCTGCTGGCATTGCGCACCACATGAACCACGTCACGTATCCAGACATAGCCGTTGTCTTTGGTCAGCGCGCGATAGTCGGCCTCGGGGTCCACGCCGGCCTGCGACTGCGCCACGCAAAAATTGACGACAAAGTCACGATCGTCGGGGTGCATACGCGTCGCCCAGTCATCCACGGTGAGCCAGCTTTGCTGACTCCAGCCCAGCAGCGTTTCGATCTGCGGACCGATGTACGCAAACTTCATCGTGGCCCAGTCGATCTTCCAGGGGATGGCCTTGGTTGATTCCAGAAGGGTTTTGTACACCACGCTGTTTCCGCCTGGCTCACTTATGTCGGATATGGTCAATGTTTTCTTAATCAGTGCCGATCAAACGCGAGCTCAGCTGCTGGGTAGGTGTGCGATGCACCGTACGGACTATCGTGCGCAGAGGACGCTTCGACTGGTCGATAGCCCAGGCTGACCATGCGTGTAAACGTATGTTTCTGTAAGCACTATAGCTGGGCTGTGCAAAAAAAGCGTTGACGCGGCAGCAGCTCAGCAAGCAATCCCGCTGGTCGATACACTGATTCGTTCCCGGCTTTCAAGCAGTCCTTTAGAGCCGCCACCCCTTAGATTGCCCCGGAGCCTTCGCTTTATGAATACGCCTTACACACCGCCTGCCATCTGGACCTGGGACAAAGAAAGCGGCGGCAAGTTCGCCAGCATCAACCGGCCCGTTTCAGGCCCGACGCACGACAAAGATCTGCCGGTGGGCAAGCATCCCTTGCAGCTTTACTCCCTCGCGACGCCCAACGGCGTCAAGGTAACGGTCATGCTGGAGGAGCTTCTGGCAGCCGGCTATACGGGCGCGGAGTACGACGCCTGGCTGATCAAGATTCAGGACGGCGATCAGTTCGGTAGCGGCTTTGTTTCGGCAAATCCCAATTCCAAGATCCCGGCGCTCATGGACCTCAGCGATACGGCCAACCCCATTCGCGTGTTCGAATCCGGCGCGATCCTGATGCATCTTGCAGAAAAGTTTGGCGCATTTTTGCCAACCGAGCCCGCCAAACGGGCCGAGTGTCTGTCTTGGTTGTTCTGGCAGATGGGCAGCGGCCCATTCCTTGGCGGCGGCTTTGGGCACTTCTATGCCTACGCGCCCGAGAAGTTCGAATACCCGATCAATCGCTTCGCGATGGAAGTCAAGCGCCAGATGGATGTGCTGAACAAACGCCTGGCCGAACATGAATACATCGCTGGCGGCGACTACACCATTGCCGACATGGCCATCTGGCCCTGGTACGGCGCTCTGGCCAAAGGGCAGGTTTACGAGGCGGGCGAATTCTTGCAGGTGCAGGAATACACGCATGTGATCCGTTGGACCGACCAGATCGCCAAGCGGCCTGCGGTGCAGCGCGGACGCAAGGTCAACCGCACGTTTGGCGATCCGGCGAGCCAGCTGCACGAGCGGCACGACGCGAGCGATTTCGATACCAAAACGCAGGACAAGCTTGCATGACCACGATCACGCTCTACGACTGCGCTACCGCTCCAAGCCCGCGCCGCGCCCGCATCTTTTTGGCCGAAAAAGGCATTGCGCATGAAACCGTTCAGGTGGACCTGCGCAGCGGCGAGCACATGGGCGATGGCTATCGCCAGATCAATCCGCAGTGCACGGTGCCTGCCCTGCGAAGCGATGATGAAGGCGGCCTGCTGCTGACCGACAACGCTGCGATCGCCGCTTATCTTGAGGCGCGGTTTTCCGAGCCGCCGCTGTTCGGCGTGACCCCGGCGGAAAAAGCGGAAATTGCCAGCTGGAACTGGCGCATGGAGTTCGAAGGCCTGATGGCCGTTGCCGATGCGCTGCGCAACAGCGCGCCGGCAATGGCCAACCGGGCGCTGCCTGGCCCGGTGAACTATGCGCAGATTCCGGCGCTGGCCCAGCGCGGTCTGGCGCGCGTGGATCAGTTTTTCGACATGCTCAACGGTAGACTGAAGGGCCGCGATTTCATTGCCACCGACCGCCTCAGCGTGGCCGACATTACGGCCGTTGTTGCGGTGGATTTCGCCCGCATTGTCAAGCGCAAACCGACCGAAGACCAGCACCCGGAGCTGATGCGCTGGCGGGCCGGGCTGGCCCAGCGGTCGTCGATGGCGATTTGAGCGGAGGCGATAAGCGCGTTAGACGCGTTCGCTTTTTGCTCCCCCGTCAAGTTGCTAAGCCGCTGTCCAGGCAACACGCACCAGCTCGGTATACGGCGTAGCCGGTCGGCCAAGCAGCTCGGCAAACTTTGCTGCGTCGCCCACGTTGTCACCGCCGAGCATGGCGAGGGTTTCGCTGCACCAGGGTGATGCCGGCACCGCGTCGCCCATGCGGGCGCTGAGGTGCGTCAATATCTGCGGCAGGCGGGTAACAGGCGCCGGCTTACGGCCGTTCTGCTCGCGCAGGCTGGCGATGAAATCACCCATCTTCACGGGAGCTGGGCCCACGCATTCGACGCGGCCGGTGATGTCCGTTCGATCGGTAACAAGCCGCGCCGCGACCTCTGCCAGTTCGGCCACCGCCACCGGCTGCACCTGGGCATCGAGCACCGGTCCGGGCAGCACGAGCAGCGGCAGCTTGGCCAGGTTCATGAAGAGCGCCGTGCTGTCGCCCCCCTTGCCGAAGATGACGCTGGGCCGAAGCACCACGGCCTGGAGCGCGCCAGCATCGACGTGTGCCAGCAGGGCGGTCTCGGCCTCGCGCTTGGTACGCGCATAGGGCGTGTCGGCACCATCGATGCCCAAAGCGGACACTTGCAGCACGCGCCGAACGCCGGCTTGCGCGCAGGCATCGAACAGCGCAATGGGGGTGGCGGCCTGCACGGCCGACATGGGGCGAGAAGAAGAGTCGCGCAACATGCCCACCGCGTTTACCACGGCGTCTATGCCCGCGAGGCGCGGCAGCCACGCGGCTGCCTGCGTGTCGTGGACGAAATCGGTCTTGACCGTGCCGGCGCGGCCGGACGCCGACTTGGGCGAAACGCCTTCGACCACCGTATGTCCGCTATGACGCAAGGCGGCTGCAATGTGGCTGCCGACAAAACCGTTGGCTCCGCAAACCAGAATCTTCATGGGGGCTCCCGTTTTTTCGTTGCTGGAAAGGTGGCTGAAGTAGGCCGCAAGCCAGGTGTGCAGCGGCGTCTCCCTATTGGGCATCGACTCTGCCATTGTCAAGCGACCCCCGGCCGCGCGAAGGCCTCTGCGCCGCTAGACTCCGTAGGCCATCGCCGCAGCGGTGCGGGAGGCGCAGTGTGAACTCACGCATCCCACAGCCCCAAAAATTGACGAGGCTTCCATGCACCACGACGATCTGCAAAGCGATTTTGATGCCCTGCGCCCCGGCGCCACCACGCTGGAACCGCGCCGCCTTGTGGTTCAAGCCGCACCTCCTGTCCAGACGACCTGCGGTTGATCGATCAACCTGCGATGCGTGCCGGAAATCTGCTGGAATAATTGATAAAAACACCCTCATGCGCATTCAAATGATGCGCCTCCAGCAATGTTATTAATAGCAATTATCCTGGCGACCGTTGCCGCTGGCGTCGGCAGTGTCTGGATGGCCGCATGGCTAATGCGTTCCGGTCTGGAAGAGCGCTTTGGTGTCGGCGCGCAGCAGCTTCTGAGCCTTGCCGCGGGCGCCTTGCTTGCGACAGCGTTTATCCACCTGTTGCCCGAAGCTTTCGAATCGGGCATCGAGCCATCGGTGCTGTTTGCGGTGCTGCTCGCCGGGTTGTTGTTCTTTTTTCTGATGGACAAAGCCGAACTCTGGCACCACGGACATGAGCATGGCCTTGGTACGGAAGATCCTGCGGCGCACCACGATCACGCGCATCACGATCACCACCACCATCACCACGGCAATGCCAGCGGTGGCTGGACGGTGCTCACCGGCGACAGCGTGCATTGTTTCGGTGACGGCATCCTGATTGCTTCAGCTTTTGCCGCTGCGCCCGCCTTGGGCGCTGTGGCGGCGCTCGCCGTGCTGGTGCACGAGGTGCCGCATCACATGGGCGATCTGGTGGTGCTGCGGCGCACCAGTGGCACGCGGCGGGTGGCGCTGCTGAAGGTGTCGCTTGCCGGCTCCGTTACCGCGCTGGGCGGTATCGTGGGGTTCCTGCTGCTGGACCAGTTGCACGGTTTGCTGCCTTACTTTCTGGTGGTGGCCGCCAGCAGCTTTGTCTATGTGGCGTTGGCCGATTTGATCCCGCAACTGCAGCAGCGCCTGAGCGCGCGCGAGACCGCGGTGCAGCTGGCGTGGCTGCTGACGGGCCTGGTCGTGGTTACGGTGGTGAGCAATCTGGCTGAGCGCGGCGAGCACCACGTCGGTGATCGCGGCCACGCGCATGCGCAGGCTCCCGCGCAAGAGCGTTTGGCGCAGCCAGCAACAGCAACGCCGGTCAGCCCCGCCCGGTAAGCGCCTCGCGTACCGCAGCGAGTTGCCGGCGCGATACTGTCAACGGTTCGGGCACGCCTTCGAGCTGCACGGCCCAGGTTTCGCCCTCCGTCGGATCAAGGTGTCGCACCAGCGCACGCATGGCATTGCGCGCGACGATGGCATTGCGGTGCACACGCAGAAAGCGCGGCGCATGGCGCTCTTCCAGATCCTGCAGGGCGCCGTCGAGGATGTAACTGCGGGCAGCAGTGCGCACGGTGAGGTATTTCAGCTCGGCCTTCAGATACAGCACCTCGGACAGCGGCACGCGCTCGCTGCCGCCCCGATCCTGAATCAGCAGAAAATCATGAGTGGAATGTGGTTCTTGCGCTTTCCGTACCTTCGCTATTAGCTCTACCTTTTGTAGCGCCTGCTGCAGGCGCTCCAGCCGCACTGGCTTGGTGAGGTAGTCAATTGCATCGAGCGCAAACGCGTCCACCGCATGGCTGGCATGCGCCGTCACAAAGACAATAGCCGGCGCATCGGGCAAAGCTCGCAACGCGGCGGCCAAGGCCATGCCGTCGGTGCCCGGCATGTGGATGTCCAGCAGCACCATCGCGAAGCGGCGCTGCCGAATGCACCTGAGCGCACTGGCCGCGTCGTGCGCCTCGGCATGGTGACCGCCTGCGGCCGCAGGGCAGTCAGCCAGCAGGCTCAAGAGCCGCTGGCGGGCCAGCGCTTCGTCATCGACGATCAGGATGTCCAGGGCCATGGTTTGTTGGGCAGAGGTTGATGTACCGGCACGACATTGCAGCGGTTTCAGGCCGGCAAGCGGATCCGTACGCGGAAGCTGCCGTCGCTACGCGCGCCGGCGTCGAATTCGGCTTGCACATCATGAAGGAGCTTGAGCCGCGCGCGCACATTGGCCAGCGCCATTCCGTGGCCGGGCGTGTGATGCGGTGTGGGCGCGGGCGTAGCCGCGTGCGCAGCATCGGCCATGCCGTTGGTGATCTCAATGCCCACCACCGCGCCGCGTCGCTTGGTGGTGATGCGAACTACCTGCGGTGTGGCGCACGGCTCGACCCCGTGAATCACCGCGTTTTCCACCAGCGGCTGCAGCAGCAGGGGCGGCAGCCGCGCGCTGCCGGCTTCGGGGTCGATCGACCACTGCACCTGCAGACGGTCGCCGAATCGCACCTGCTCGATCGCCAGGTAATGCCGGGCGAGCGCAATTTCCTGATCCAGCGTGGTGGTTTCACCATGATCCAGCAAGGCATGGCGGAACAGGTCGCTCAGGTCTTCCAGCAAAGCTTCTGCGCGCGCCGGCTCAGCCCGCACCAGGGCGATCGCGCTGTTGAGGGTGTTGAAAAGAAAGTGCGGCCGGATGCGCGCCTGCAGTTCCGCAAGTTGTGCCGTCACCGCTGCCGGCATGCGGCCGCGTGCGCGCAGCACCAGCGCCGCTACCAGCAGCAGCGCCATCAGCGCGCCGGTAACTGCCGCACCCAGCCAGGGCAGGGCGGCCGCCGGCTCGCCCAACAGACCAGCAGCCAGCACACCGCAGGCGAACAATCCAGCACAGGCGCCAAGGGCGGAGCCCGCCAAATACTGACCGGCAAGAGGCAATCGGTCGAGCCATGTCTTCATCGCGCAGGCCAGCAGCAGCCATGCCAGAGTTGCGGGCAGAACGCCACTGGTCAGTAGCGCCAGACGTACCACCCAATCGGTAAGCGCGTGCGTGGTGTAGAGCGCGCCCACCCCCACCACTACCTCCACAAACAGCACCGCGCGCAGCACTACGCCCACGTGACAAGCGTCAAAGGCTTGGGCGCGCGAAACTTTGCGCTGCGGCCCTGGGGAGCCGGTCGATAAAATCGTGGTCTTTGGCATGGTGGCAACCGCGAATGTAGCCGGCCGCCCGCCGCTCGCAAACCGGTATGTCGATGTCGCCCGATGCGCGGCACAACTGCCAGCCTCCCTGCCCGGTGCGATCTTCTCGTCCGGGATTCTTCACGCTCACGCAAGCCAGCCCACTTTTTTGCCATGTCCGCATCCTCCGCATCGTCCGGCACTCCAGCCGAAGGTCGCTCCGCCGTCAACCAGCTCGACCGCAAGGCCGAGGCTTGGTCGGCGCTTTTCTCGGAGCCGATGAGCGACTTGGTCAAGCGCTACACCGGCAGCGTATTCTTCGACAAACGCCTGTGGCAGGCCGACATCACCGGGTCGCTGGCGCATGCCGAAATGCTGGCGGCACAAGGCATCCTGGCAGCCGCCGACCATTCCGCTATCCAGCGCGGGTTGCAGCAGATCACAGAAGAAATCGAAGCCGGCCAGTTCGACTGGAAGCTGGATCTGGAAGACGTGCACCTCAACATCGAGGCGCGTCTGACGCAGCTGGCCGGGGACGCCGGTAAGCGCCTGCATACCGGCCGCTCCCGCAACGACCAGGTGGCGACCGATGTGCGGCTGTGGCTGCGCGGCGAGATCGATAGCATCGCCACACTGCTGCAGGCGCTGCAGATTGCGCTGGTCGATCTGGCGGAAAAAAACGTCGAGGTCATCCTGCCCGGCTTTACCCATTTGCAGGTGGCGCAGCCGGTGAGCTTTGGCCACCACATGCTGGCCTATGTGGAGATGTTCGCGCGCGATGCCGAGCGCCTGGTGGACGTGCGCCGCCGCGTCAACCGGCTGCCGCTGGGTGCCGCTGCGCTTGCCGGCACCAGCTATCCGCTGGACCGCGAGCGCGTGGCCCGCACCCTCGGCATGGTGGACGATGCCGGCAAGGCCTGCGTCTGCCAGAACAGCCTCGATGCCGTGAGCGACCGTGATTTCGCCATTGAATTCACCGCCGCCGCGTCGCTCGCGATGGTGCACATCAGCCGGCTCTCGGAAGAGCTGGTGCTGTGGATGAGTCAGAGCTTCGGCTTCATCGATATTGCCGACCGTTTCTGCACCGGCTCGTCGATCATGCCGCAGAAGAAAAACCCCGATGTGCCGGAACTGGCGCGCGGCAAGACCGGCCGCGTCGTCGGACACCTGATGGGCCTCATCACCCTCATGAAGGGCCAGCCGCTGGCCTACAACAAGGACAACCAGGAAGACAAGGAGCCGCTCTTCGACACGGTCGATACTGTGAAGGACACACTGCGCATCTTTGCCGAAATGGTCGGCGGCATCACCGTCAAGCCCGAGGCGATGGAGCGCGCGGCCCTGCGCGGCTACGCCACCGCTACCGATCTGGCCGACTACATGGTGAAGAAGGGCCTTGCGTTTCGCGATGCGCACGAGGCCGTCGCCCATGCGGTGAAGACCGCCATCGGCGAAGGCGTCGATCTGTCGGAACTTCCGCTGGAAACGCTGCAGCGCTTTCATCCGAAGATCGAGGCAGATGTGTTCCTAGTACTGAGCCTGCGCGGCTCG